>NZ_JBHSHJ010000003.1:0-392072 GCF_042652905.1 Giesbergeria sinuosa
ACCAAGTTCCGGTGGGGCTGCCCCAGCCCGCAGAGAATGTGTATGTCGAGCTCAAAGATTATGTGCAACTGGTGCCCACAGCCGCTTTGACAGGCGTGAGTTGGTACACAGGGTCGGTGGATTCGTTTTCCTAGAGCGTGTTATGAACTGCCAGCGGTAGCTAAGATCTAACTCGCCGCTGGCCACATCAGCATCACAAACACCAGAAAGTTAGGACGGCCTTGTTCGCCTCAAGCAACACGAATGCTAGAGCGCAAATCCGAGGTTATCACCTTAAAGCAACCAGCCTGCAGCCAGCGGTGTGTTGGTTGGTATACCGCTTCCCAAGGAGGCAGATCATTGGGCAGTATGCGCCAAGGAGCTTCAGCACGCACGAGCCAGCGCAGGGCGTTAAAGGCTTTTTGCAGATCGTAGTGACGTTGGGGCGCCTCGGTGATGATCAGTGTCAAGTACGGTAGAGCGAAATCCCATTCCTCGCCACTGACATCGGTGGGGTAGGGCTTGCGGGAGATGACCACAATTTAACCCAAGGCCAGGCCAGGTCTGAGTTCATGACACGCTCTAGGGAGGGCGACCGTCTAACGCTTGTCAGTTAAGGTGTCCAAACGGTTGCTGCCGACAGCGGCAAGTGGCATGCAACGCACAGAGAGGTGCCGACATGGCAGATATCCAAACGGTCATGAAACGGCTTTGCTCAGCTCGGCGACTGGGTGGGCCAAGACGACCGCTTGCTGGTTCAGGACAAAACGACAACGGTGTAGCGAAGAAAAGCGAATTGCTCATCTTGCCGAAGCCGAGGTGCAAAGCCTGAGCTTGGGCCGAGTTACATCAACCATGGTAGATGCCAACGGTAACGCCCACAAACAAGTGGGTACCTACACCCGCACAGACGGTACCAACCACGCTATGACTGAGTTTGGTTTGGCTAGGACACGGCGCGTACAGCAACGCTGTATCGTTGCCAAAGAAGAATGAAAAAAGAGCAAGCAATATATAAAAAATAAGCAATAAGTTTATTTTTTATATACACAGACAAGGCGCATCCAATTTCCGAGGTAACTCATGAGTCCATCTGCGAAATTCCGTTGGGGCAAACGCACCTTGTGGTGGCTGATCGGCCTGCTTGGGCTGTCGGGTGTGCTGCTGTTGTGGCGTTTTGCCTCCCCCATACTTCTTGGAAACCCGTTCGAGCCACCAGGGATGGCGGCGGCCCACTATACAACGCGCGATGTAGTAGGTGATCTGGGTGGTGTACCGGTCACCATTCCCCGCCACTTTGCCAACTTTGTGGAATACGAAGGCGACCCCGGCTGGGGAGAGAAACGCAAAGGCCCCCGGCACGAGCGCACTCACCAATCCAGGCTGGTGAGCTTTGGCTACGACACGCGCTTTCCAGACATGGCAGGTGAGTCCAGCCAGGAACTGATCAAGGATAAAAGCAGTTATTCGATTTACACAACGCCCTGGATCAGCGTTGGCATCACGACCGGCAATATTTATCCCGGTGACGGATTTTTGGATCGGCTCACTACGGCCAACATCGGCAATGTTGAACGCATTCTCAAATACGAACAGTATGAACCGTTGCCCGAACCAGAGCATGGTTTGACAGTTTATGCGGCTGTGGGAATTGACCCCAATACCAAAAAACTTTACTGGGAACATCCCAACGCCAAAGATATCTTTGTACATCGCGATAAAACGGAGCGGGTGGATACCTATATCCGATGCAGCAATCGGCTAGGGGTTCCATCGCAGCCATGTACGCACGATTTCAGCTTGGAGCCGCACATGCATGCAAATGTGTATGTGAGCTACCGCCGTACTCAGCTGCCTCATTGGCGAGAGATTCAACAGGCCGTGGCGCAGCAGATTCTGAGTTTCAAAGCACTACCAACGAATGCGGCATCTAAGCCTTGATGCCACATCGTTGAAACCAGGTTTTTTAAATTTATCCACCAGGAAGCCATCTATGCCACAACCACTTACCAGCACACAAATTCGGCAATACATCAACCAAATTGACACCGGTGGCGTTGAGCAACGCCCGCCAAATCTATGACACCCTGAACGACCAAGGCAACCGCTACGCGGGCTGGGCAGTGGACGTGGCCCGTGGTGACTCCACCACCGGCGTTGCGGCGCTGAACTTTTTGCAAGACACAGCACTCATGGCCTGGGCGGTGAAACCTGCCGCAACCTGATACCGGTGCAAATTGGGGCCGTCTCAGAATTCGGAAAAAATCTACATGAACTTCCCTAGTAGTCAAGCAGGGTAGGTGCGTTTTTCCTTGAAGACGATTTCCTAGCGATTGAAGCAGCGAACCTAGCGTGTCATGGTTAAATCAATGGCTGGTTACGACCCAAAGCTATCATTCCTTGCCGATTAGGTTACTGTAAATTTTGTGAGCAATTTCTACTCGTTCAGCATTGGGGTAGTTTTTATTGGCAAGCAACACAACTCCAAAGCGCTTTTGAGGCAAAAACGCAACGTAAGCACCGAAGCCATTGGTGGACCCCGTCTTATTGACCCACACATTACTGTTAGGTGGCATGGCAGGCTCTTTTGCTCTTACTGGGTGTGGATTCAGGATAAGTTTGGGAGCGTTGCCTTCTTGCAGCGTAGATAAGTCAACAGGCATTGCATATTCCTCCCAGATGAGGTCTTGAGTCATCTGGCCTACGCTGAAATAGCTCTTGCGGGTATTGTTTAAAGCCGCTTGCAGCGTGCTATCCACGAGCAACATGCCCATGTTTGCCTTCACAAAGGTGCTCAGGTCAGAAGCCGTGGTTTTGATGCCGTAGGCTTCACTATCCAACATGCCTGGATTGACGCGCACAGGCTTCTTATCCTTGTTGTAGCCCCAGGCGTAGCTGGGCATCTTCTGTGTAGGGACGCTCAGATAAGTGCTAGCCAAACCAAGGGGCTGGAAAAGGGTTTGAGCCATGGCCGTAACAAAATCTTGGCCCATACTTTTCGCCGTAATCCACCCTAAAGCACCGATGCTTGGATTCGCATAAGTACGCATCGTGCCGGTTTTGTACGCAGGCTTCCAGGTGCGGAAGTATTCCAGAAGCTGCTCCCGAGTTTGGACTTCGTCAGGCACCTGTAGAGGAATACCGCCAACGGTGTGTGTACCAAGATGGAAAAGCTGCAAGTTGCCGAAGTCCGTACCTGCCAACTCAGGCAAATACTTTGCTGCTGTATCGGTCAGCTTTAGCTTCCCAGTGGCTTCTGCGTGCGTCGCCAGTGTGGCCGTGAAGGTCTTGCTGATAGAGCCAATTTCAAAAATCGTCTCGTCAGTTACTGGTTTTTTTTTCTCAACATCTGATACGCCATAGTTGAAGACATAAGTCTTTTCACTCAGTACCAATGCCACAGCCATACCAGGAATTTGGTTCTTTTCCATGGCAGGCAGCACGACTGTAGAGATGGCTTTCATTGCTTCAGCACTGGAAATTTCAGCAGCGTTAACAGCCGAGCCAATACTAAAGACAGCGCTTGTCAGAAGAACAATAAATAGACGGTTTTTCAATTTTTACTTTACGGGTGAAGGAGGAAAGCCGACGCTGGCACTTTGGTGCAATTGAGTGCTGTTACGCTGCGAGCTGGGGATTCTACAAAATTTGATAGCAAATTGGCTCTGCATCGCGGAGCAATGGATGACTGCTTCTGGCCGATTCCTGGCGTTCAAAAGCACGATTAGGTGAAGGTAAGACAACCTTCTGGAGTTCGTATTAAATCAGCGAACTCATTAGAGCGTGTTATGAATAGCCCCTGGTTTCGTTGAGACACCTTTACCTGAGGGCGGCTTCGAAATCAGCGATCAGGTCAGCCACCTCTTCCAATCCCACGGAGACTCGGATTAGGCCTTCAGCAATACCCATCTCCTTTCGGGTATCCACGCCGGCCTCCCAGAAAATAGTCGGTGCAACGGGGATGATTAGTGTGCGAGTATCGCCAAGACCAGTGGATTTAATGGCCAGGGAAAGGCGGTTGAGTACATCGATCATTGAGGATGGGTCGCGTAACTCGAAGCTTAGTAACCAAGAGCCGGCGGAGAAGAGCCGCTTCGCGCGCTCGTGGTCCGCGTGAGATGTCAACCATGGGTAGTGAACAGCATCAATCTTCGGATGCTGCTCAAGCCACCGAGCCAAGCTGAGAGCCGTTTTGCTGGCCTGTTTTATCCGTAGGGATAATGTCTCGCTGCCAATGCTGATGCGATGCGCCTGGTCCGAGCACATCGTCCCCCCCATGTCACGGAGGCCCTTCTTGCGAATTTGCAGCAGTCCCCACCCCTTGGGCTCGCCCTTCCGATAAGACGAGAATAGGTTCGGGTAAACGGTCCAATCGAATAGCCCCGTGTCTGTAACAGCACCACCCAATGCCTCCCCGTGACCGGCAATGGTCTTGGTCAGCGAGTTGATCACCAGGCTCGCGCCGACCGAGCGAGGCCGGAATAGCGCCGGTGAGGTAATGGTGTTGTCCACTACGTAGACAATCCCGCGCTCGCGACACAATTGTCCAATGCCTTCCAGGTCCACCACCTGGGTCCGAGGATTGGCGATAGTCTCGACAAAAACCATGCGCGTCTCGGGACGGATTGCGGCTGCCACGGCCTCAACCGAACAGGCGTTCACCTTGTCTACGGCAATTCCAAGGCCCTCGACCGTACCAAGGAGACTGTTGGTGTTGCCGAAGATGAATCTGCTCGCGACAAGATGGTCCCCTGCACGTAGGAGCGAAAGCAAGGTCGCCGCGATTGCACCCATACCGGTTGCAAAGCATACCGTTCCTACACCGGCTTCCAAGGCGGTGATCTTGGACTCAAGGGCAGCGGTGGTCGGGGTACCTTGGCGGGCGTATTGGTAACCGCCTTTGTAGGTGCCCTGAAAAGCGCCGATCAAGTCTTCAACCCGGTCGAAACCATACTGCACCGAAGTATGAATCGGCTTGTGGAGGCCCCCATGTTCGACGCCAAAGCGGCGATCAGAATGAACATTGTCGGTGGAGAGGGCGCGGCTGACAGCGAATGACTCTTGTAAGGCGGTGTCTATTGGCATGACGATTCGGGAATTTCAAAAAACTTAAGCGTTGGCGTTACGTCGCATCTCGGAGCGCGCGAGCACAAACACCGCCAACGCGAGAGGTATGAAGGATAGCCAGAGCACCGTGTTCCATCCGTAGGCCGTCAGGAAGCCCCCAGATAGCAAAGAGCCCAAAGCCACCATCCCGAACAAGATGAAGTGATTGAACGACTGGACGCGTGTTTTTTCTTCAGGGCGATGACATTCCAGGACGAGTGCCGATGCGCCCACAAACCCGAAATTCCAGCCAATGCCGAGCAGGATCAGCGTCAGCCAAAAATGGGTGACATCTACCCCTAATAAGCCAATGCCGGCCGAAATTCCAGTCAACACTAGGCCTGCCATCACAACCAGTCGCGCACTAAAGCGCGTAATCAGTTGCCCAGTAAAAAAACTCGGGGCATACATTGCGATGACGTGCCATTGAACGCCCAGGTTTGCAGACTCCTGCGACAAGCCGCACATCCGCATGGCCAAAGGGGCAGCCGTCATAAGGAAGTTCATCAACAGATAAGAGACGACACCACAGGTAACGGCCGTAATGAATTCGGGTTGCCGCACAATCAGGCGGATAGGACGTCCTTCGGCAACTTCTTTTTTTGTCGGCTTGGGAAGCCGGACGCCAACCAGGATAACTGCAGACAAGGCAGCCACGGCTGCTTGTCCCATGAAGGTTCCTGCAAACGTATACGGTGCCCACCAATCCATGGTGTGCGTGACGAGCTGCGGCCCAATCACGCCGGCAAAGACTCCACCAGCCATGACGAAGGACAATGCTTGGGGACGTTTTGCCAGCGGTACGCAATCAGCGGCAGCAAAGCGGAACGTGAGGACCACGGCCGCGTACGCGCCACCAAAAAGCATCGCCAGGCAGAAAAGCCAGAATGAGCCCATCAACACAGCCAAAGCAGAGACCAAGCCGATTAGTACGCCGCATACCGTTCCCAAGAGAAAAGCCGTACGTCGTCCGTAGCGCTGAGCAATCATGCCGGCTGGTAGTGAGCATGCGGTCATTCCCAGCACAAAAATGGTGATCGGAAGAGTCGCCCATGCTCGATCGGGGGCAAGCATGTTGCCAACGATGGCGCCAGTTGCATAGACAACCACCGCGTTTGCCCCGGAAAGAGCCTGCGCCACCGTCAGCCTGACGATGTTGCTCTTTGAGTGTGCGTAAAGACTTGTAGAGTCGAGTTCGGTTTCGTCGTTAAGACCCATTGTGGGCTTCCTTCATCGTCAGAACCATCCGGAATTTGACGGTACCAGACTTCATTTTTTTATAAGCCTCGAATGCTCTTTCCAGAGGCATGGTTTCAATCAGAGGACGTATACCGGCGAGAACACTGAAATTCAGTGCTTTCTCATTTTCGTAGGGTGTGCCGGTAATGGAACCAAGCAAGCTGCGCTCGCCAACGACGAGATGGCCGGGTGTCACAGGTAGCGAATCCTTGCCAGCGCCCAGGAGCACCAGCCGGCCGCGAGGAGCAAGGCCTGGCAATACGGCGGATACTGTTCCCACCTGGCTAATTGTCGTAACGATGGCTTGAGCACCGCCCATGGACTGGAGTTGGGCAGCAGCATCCTCGACCTGGGTGTCGATGTAGACGTGAGCGCCCAAGGACAGGACGTCTGCGGAGATGTCCTGGCCGCGTCCGATGGCAACCACCTTGAAGCCCATCTTCCGGGCATACTGCAGCGCCATGTGCCCCAGGCCTCCGATACCCAGGATCGCAACGAGATCGCCGGCTTCTGCGCCAGATTTTTTCAGTGCGTTGAAGGTCGCGATGCCAGCACAGAGAATCGGGGCGACTTCCACGGAAGCGAGTTCGTCGGGGATCGAGACAAGCCCGGTGCTGCGCACCCGCATCATCTCGGCGTAACCGCCATCACAGGAGGCACCGACAGACGGCTGATTCTCGCAGAGCTGGAACCGTCCCTGACGGCACTGTGGGCATGCATTGCAGTGGCCACCGAGTCGACCTACGCCGACGCGTTGCCCAAGCTTCCAGATCGAGGGGACGTGCTCCCCGATAGCGGCAATGCGGCCAATCACCTCATGGCCTGGCACCCGCGGGGGCTGTAGCGAAGAATCTGCATCCTCAATATCAGTTGCATCGGCACCACAGATGCCGCAGGCTTCGACCTCAATCAGCACCTCACCAACACCAGGCTCAGGGGTTTTCCGCTCCACCAGCTCCAGGGTGCCGGGCTGGGTAATTTGCATTGCGCGATAGGTTGCCCTCATGAGGCTGCCTCCACTTTGTTCATAATTTGCATCACTGCATATTCAGCGGCTTCGACTGCCCCGGCAAGATAACCTGCGTCTCGGCGACCGGCCTCACTGCCGGCTAACCAAATGCGGTTATTCCATTTGCCAGGCACCGAGGCAAGGCCTCGCGGAATTGGATGTCCTCCCGCTTCCCCATCATCCGCTGTCGCAGTCAGCGAATCGCTGGCCCAATCCTTATACAGGGTCGCATGGGGACGGCCGGCTTCTGGCCCAAACAGCTGGGCGAGTTGCTGGATGGACGCTTCGATGATCGCATCGCGTCCAACCTTCTCGCGCTGCCGTATCAGAATGCCGACAAAGCCAAACAAGGCTGCTTTCCCGGAAGCCGTAGTCGCATCATGAATTTCCGAGAGTGGGCCGACCATGCTTTGAGCTGTCCCGGAGAGACCGGCTTCACGCCAGAATGGCCGATCGTAGAGGGCAAAAAACTTGGCGTGAGGCGCCATCCAGGTCGGTGTATCACGCCAGTTCCGGGCCGTTGCGGCATCCAAGGCGGGCGAGAATTCAACCGTGGCTTCGAGAAGGCGTGGTGGCAGGGCAAACAGGACATAGGTCGCCTCTATGCGTTGGGTCATGCCCTCAGCATTGACGAAGCAGACTTCTGCACCTGCTTCATTAAGGGTGGCATGAGTGACACGCGAACCAAGCTGGATATTGTCTTTTGGCAACGCTGCGGCCAGTACCGAAACAATGGCACCAATACCTCCATGCAGTCGCATCGACTCTGGAACTTGGCGAATGCCCTGGAAGCGCTCTGGGGTTTGGCTATGCATCCGCTGAAAGACGATGTCGCCATCGCTATGCTGCGGAAAATAGCGAAGTCCAAGCTCACCCACGAGGTAGTTCATCGCCGATTGCATACCCGGCCAGAACCATGAGGGCCCAAGGTCAAAGCCGTCATCCGAGACCTCCCCCGCGGCATCAGTCGAAAGGATCCGCCCTCCCAATCGGTCACGGGCCTCAAGAAGGTGAAAACCGATACCGGCTTGATGAAGGAAGCGGGCTGCCGTCAGGCCGGCGAGCCCACCTCCGATGATGAGGACGGAAGTCTTCATGGTACTCAGGTTCGACGACTATTTCGGCAAGGCTTCAATGGTGTCGAAGACGCGCGCAGTGTAGGCAAGGGCAGCACCTGCATTGAGCAGGATCGTGGTACCCAATGCCTCTGCGATTTCTTCGTTCGATGCACCCAGTTCTACGGCCTTTTGGGCGTGGACCGAGATACAACCATCGCAACGAGTCGTGACCGCAACGGCAAGTGCGATCAGAGCATGGATTTTCGGCTCCAGTTTGCCGTTCTTTGCAGCGCTGTTCTCAATCGTTTTCATTCCGCTCAGAACATCGGGGCTCAAGTTGGCGAAGTCGCCAATACGACTCATTAGTGAATCTCGGTAGGCATTCCAGTCTTGCATCATGGCAATCTATTTCCTGGGAGAAATGGCCAGACACCGAATACGCGCCCGGCAGAGACAATTTAGGCGACTTGATAGATGCGTACGTCCGGAGCTGCTTCCAGCAGCGGCTTCAGGGCTTCGACGACATCGGCGTTAAACAACGCGCTCTGCAGGTAGGCGCTTGCGTTCTCTGCAGTGTCGAAGCCGTGTAGCACTTGCACGTCTTCGCTACGCACCAGCAGTTCTTTAGATTTGGCACCGGTAATGGTGTCGCGGAACGGTGCCTTGTACTGCTGATAAATACCGGCGGCGGCAGGCCGATTGGCATCGGGGATCTTGAGGGTGATTTGCAGATAAACCATTTCATTTCTCTTGGTTGAGTGTTCGTTTGGCCAGGAGGCCGGCCTCGACCCACCATTCAAAGCGCACCTTGAATGCGGATTGAATTGTTTACTTGTCCGCTTTCGCCAGCAAATGAGATAAAGTGTGTGGCATTAAAAGAAAATCTTTATCGAGATGAAGGCTCCCGTCCATCTCAATGCCTTACGTGCTTTCGAGGCCAGCGCACGACATCAAAGCTTTTCTGCGGCAGCAATCGAGCTTCACGTCACACCTGCAGCGGTCGGCCAACTTGTACGGACCTTGGAAGAATGGCTGGGCACCCCAGTGTTTCTCCGCAATAACAGCGGACGTGCTCGACTTGTCCCAACAGAAGCGGCCGAACGTGCGTTATCTGAGATTCGTGCCGGTTTTGACCGACTGGCGCTTGGTTTGGAACGCCTCAAAGAGGGGGCGGCTAGCGGGGTACTCACCGTCACGGTCAGCCCAGCCTTCGCCGCCAAATGGCTTTTGCCCCGCATCGACGGCTTCCACACTGCCTGGCCAGATACTGATCTGCGGTTGGACACGAGTCTTAGGGGAGTAGATTTTGTTGCCCAGCGGGTCGATATCGGCGTGCGCTATGGCACAGGAAGCTGGCCTAGATTAGCGGCTGACAAACTGATGGATGAGGAAGTCTATCTGGTGTGTTCCCCCAAGCTGCTAGTTGAGCCAGGTCGCTTGCAGACACCAGCTGATCTGTCCTGGGAGACTCTCATTGATGACCTTTCGATGGACGGTCACTCAGGCTTTCCTACCTGGGATTCTTGGCTGCAGAAAGCCGGTGTGATAGAGGTGGCAACGAAGCGTGGTATGCGGATTAACAACTCCGCCGCCGTACTTCAGGCGGCCATTGATGGGCTTGGTATAGCCCTGGCTCGTAGCGTCATGGCACGTGACGATCTGGCTGCTGGGCGTCTCGTGCGCTTGTTTCCGGAAATCAACTACGCATCGGAACTTGCCTATTACGTCGTCTATCGGCCGGAGTGTGCAAGCTTGCCAAAGCTGATCGCATTCCGCGATTGGATTATTGGCGCAGCCAACGCGGGCTAGTTTGGGGTTGCTTCAGAATTCGAAAAAAATCTACTGGGACTTCCTAAGTAGTCAAGCAAGGTAGGCGCGTTTTTCTTTGAAGACGGTGAACCGCCCCGGGAATGGAGGAGGCACCAACGTCTGAGAAGATGGAGCCATGACAAAGTCAAACAAGTTCTCACCGGAAGTGCGCGAGCGTGCCGTGCGCATGGTGCAGGAGCACCGAAGCGACTACCCGTCGCTGTGGGCAGCCGTTGAATCGATTGCGCCCAAGATTGGCTGTGTGCGGCACACCCTGCACGAGTGGGTCAAGAAGGCCGAGGTCGATAGCGGACAGCGCCCAAGTACCAGCACGTCCGATTTCCAGCTCATCAAAGAACTGGAGCGCGAGGTCAAAGAATTGCGCCGGGCCAACGACATCCTGAAGATGGCCAGCGCATTTTTTGCCCAAGCGGAGTTCGACCGCCGTTTGAAGAGCTGAAACGCTTCATTGACCTCAACCGCCATGCCTTTGAGGTCGAGCCCATCTGTCAGGTACTACAGATGGCCCCATCGTGTTACTGGCGTCATGCGGCATGCCCACGCTGCCCAGCATTGCGCAGCCAGCGTGCCCAACGTGACGAACTCCTCAGCGCAGATATCCAGCGCGTTTGGCATGCTAACTGGCAGGTCTATGGTGCCGACAAGGTCTGGCTGCAACTCAACCGTGAGGGCGTGCGGGTAGCCCGTTGCACCGTCGAACGCTTGATGCACCGTTTGGGTCTACAGGGTGTTCGCCGAGGCAAAAGCGTACGCACCACCACAGCGGACACCTCCAGGCCATGTCCATCGGCAGTTCAAAGCCAGTCGGCCCAATGAGCTGTGGGTGTCAGACTTCACCTACGTCTCTACAGGGCAGGGTTGGTTGTATGTGGCTTTCGTGCTCGATGTGTACGCCAGGCGCATCGTCGGGTGGCAAGTGAGTCCCAGTATGCACACCAACTTTGTGCTCCATGCGCTCGAGCAGGCTTTGTACGAACGTCAGCCAGAGGCGCATGCCTTGACACACCATTCGGACAGGGGCAGTCAGTATGTTAGCATTCGGTACACCGACAGGCTCAAGCAGGCGGGCATACAGCCATCGGTGGGCAGCAAGGGCGACAGTTATGACAACGCACTGGCCGAAACTATCAACGGGCTGTACAAAGCCGAGTTGATTCACCGCCGGGCTGCCTGGAAGACCAGGCAATCCGTGGAACTGGCCACCCTAGAATGGGTACACTGGTTCAATCACGTCCGACTGCTCACGCCGATTGGGGGTATCCCCCCGGCAGAAGCTGAGGCAAACTACTGGAGGCAATTGGCCAACAGCAACACCTCGGCAGAGGTATTCACTTAAACCAACCTGCCTCCTCGAAACCCGGGGCGGTTCAGTGCTCAGTTCACCAGCATGTTGACGCAGGGCCACTGTCTGCCACATTTCTGTGCTGATGGGACATCGGATTGGAGTGGACGAACGGCTCCACTTTTATTTCATAGGCATCAACGAATCTGCCTCGCTAATTTCCGCCTTGCCTGTCTTACGTTCAAATAGGCACAATTCGCGGCCCTCTTGACCCTGCATGTGTTTTTGTGGATAGCGCCCCCCGATCATCAGCGCCGTGTAGCCTACGCTGTCGTCGAATAGCACCGGCGAGCCCAACACTTTTTTGTTCTGTAGATTGCTCCGCGCCAAACAGGTCTGACGCTGTAGCTTGTCTTGCGCCAGCCATGCATCATCGGACGAGGCCTGTACGCTGCCAGCGAAGAGCGTGGCGAGCAAGGTGAGGCAGGTGACTTTCATAGAGTTTCTCCTGAAGTGATATCTGTGATAGCTAATTTTAAGGATGGCTTTTCATTGCTTGGCCTGAGTGCCATCCTGTGGGGGGAATTTTTTTCAACTATTGATAGAAGAATCATGAAATTCTCTGCCCGCAATAA
This sequence comes from Giesbergeria sinuosa, assembly GCF_042652905.1. Taxonomy (NCBI): domain Bacteria; kingdom Pseudomonadati; phylum Pseudomonadota; class Betaproteobacteria; order Burkholderiales; family Comamonadaceae; genus Giesbergeria; species Giesbergeria sinuosa. The sequence continues at coordinate 12,139 of NZ_JBHSHJ010000003.1, forward strand.
AGCGATCTTCACTGCAGCCACGGCCATGATCCTCGCATCGACTTGGACGGGTGAAAATCGACCATCAAAGACGTGGTGATATTTTAAATATCAACAAGTTAAATCTATACAGTACCATCACTCAAAGTTTGTGATGGTGTTGGGATCGTGCCACCTCGATGGTATCTGATAGCTTTAGTACCATGAAAAATGCCATGAAAAAACAGTTCTTGGCAGTTCCAGTTATTTCCAGTTGTTTCCATATTCAGGAGCAAAAAAGCCCGCAGTGATGCGGGCTAGAAGGCCATTTAGTTCCTGTCAGTTCCGGTAGTTTCCGGTTGCCGGATTATTCCCACTCGATCATCAATAGATCTCGCAGACCCGCATAGTTAAAGGGATTGGCTGTGATCGACATGGTTCTTTACCGTCGCTTTTACCGTCAAGGAAAAAGAGCTTGTCTGGTGCAAGAGATGAAGCTAACTTCACGGAAGCTACGGTGGCTAGCCCACATCGATCAGACTGAAGCATACCGAAAATACCAACTAAGGTCAGCCGCAGACTCGAACTATCGAGCCGCGCCCGCTAGTCGCCGCTATTGCCCCCTCAAGTTACGTGCCGGCCGGTTCCTTTCGTTTCGATCCATTCGCCATAAGTGTTCGATGCGGCCACTTAGGTGCTCGAGCAAACACCGCGCCACGCTGTGAGTTCGCGAATAACAGCAAGCAATTGGAGCAGGCCGATCTCGCTGGTGCGTGGGCTTCCAGTTCCATCGCCACTAAGCCCAGGAACCGACATCACATCCCTCTAAGCGAAACACCGCTCCATCCGGCGTCGGCAAGAACTCCAAAGACGCCATTGGCACATAGGGCAGCAACAGCGGCACGAAGCCTAGAGTGTTCACCGGAGTGCTGTTGCCCAGGCTTTTCGGGTGTTTTGACACGTCAGTCGTGCCATTCAAAGCACGCGCTACGGCCTATGAACCTCCTCAAAATTTTGTCGCAAGCTACAACTAGTTGGTGGTCACGGTGGTTCTCTACCGACTTCGATCCATGAAACAGATTGCATCGCACGAGGTAGATGGTGCGCAAGAGTTGCGACCAGGTAAGCATGGCTCCTTTCGTCCAGTCGACGGGCTGCTGCTTGACGGCGGCGCGCAGCGCTTCGTCCATGAGTGCTATGCGGTCGTACTTACGAAAAGCGTCTCTTCCGAGCTTCTTGCGCACGTCCCGCACGTTCAAGACCGGGAGCAGCGCAGTAAAATTCAAGATGTTCTCCTCGAACTCGGGATCATCGTTTAGGAGACTATGGTATGCGGTTACGAGTTTTGGGTGATCGGCCAAGGCGTTGATCATCGCCGCATCTGTCTCAGCCTGCGTGACGCACTCCATCCACCCGTTGAAGGCCATCCAAACATTGATGAACGACGAAAAAGCCGAGCGTTGCTGCTCGGACGCCTCGACAAGCTCGCGGGCCAAGTCAGCGGCTTCAGGATCAAGAAAACGAAAGTTGTCGAAACTGCTCATGGGATGAGCCAAGGCGGGAGTGGATGGTCTAGTTCATGAGGCGCGGAACTGAGCCGACCGTACGGTGACTTTTTCAGCATCAGACAAGAGCTGGATGACCCAATTGTTTGGGGAATTCACGAATACATGCTGTAGCACCGTACCGAACTTGGCCCTTGAAAAGCTCATGTCGTCGGAATTGATGTCGGCGAGTGTGCCGGCGAGGTAGTCCGGCAGTCTCACCATCTCATCGAAGCGGTGTCGCCCCGTCTTCTCCGGCATCTCGAAAATGATCTCCGGAACACTAAGTCGCAGACGGCCTTCGCTGTCTGAAATGGGCAGTTCGTGCTCGGAGCGAAGGAGCAGGAAGTAGAAGTACGCAATGTCGTACACCACCATGTCGTAACGCTCAAGCAGTGCGTCCCGGTCCGAAATCCATCGCAAGAACCCGGCCCGAGTCGACTCCGTCACCAGGTGGAACACGATGGCGGCAGCGCTCGCGGCGAGATGGATCTGGCGTGCGAGCTTTTCATTGACTTGTTTTTTCCGAAGATCTTGTTCAAAGAGCTTGAAGCGCTTGATCGCTTGGTCGTAGTACGGATTGACGTCGGCGGAGTTGTCTCGCCAGGCCTTCATCATCTCGCAGGCGTCGGGCAGAAAGTCCGCCATCTCCGCCGTTTGAAGGTAGCGGCGTAGCAGCGCTTCATCTCGACGCAATACGAAAGACAGACTGAACGTGATCGGCTTTGGACAGGTAAGGTACTGCACGAGCCCCAAGGGCACTTGGTTTGTGTTCTTGAGATCTTTCGGCGCAACGTTGCCCAAATATTCGCAAATTTCCGCCGCGGTGGCGTGGTTGGCAATCACAACGAGCGAAATGACATCGTTGTTTTTGTTGATGTTCCCGATGCAGTAGTCGGACACGACTGTCCAAGGCATTCCTGGCGGGTACTCTGAGAACCACGCCTCCATTTGTCGCTGCAAGGTGGCGGTTGCTTCGACCAGTCTTGGGAGGATGTCAATCATGATTCATCTTATGAGAACTTGCTCCTCAAATGGTGGCCGCTGTATTGATGCCGCTTATAGATGCCTCTCCCCTGGCTGGCGTAAGTAGCCCCCTCCTTTGGATCGGCTGACGCCTTCGTCCTCGCCCCGCAGTACGGGCCCTTCACTTGCCTCATGTGCGGCCTATCCCTGCCGCGTTGTTCCTTGCGCGCCTGAAGGACCGGCAAACAGTCGGTACCCGGTCGCCCGTCGCTCCCGCGGCGCTGCGCTCTTCGCTTGACTGGGTTCGACGCCAGCGTTGGCTAGTGCCCCCCCCCCCGCGGGTACGTTGACTCGACTGCAGAGTCGAGTAGAGGATAGCCGGGAGCAAAGCATCCTGAGAGAGAATGCACTGGTGTCTCAGTCCGAATTCCAAATTGACTACACCTCCGCGCGAGGATCCAACACCGGCGACGAGTACCATGAATTGTGGGCTGCGCGGCAAGCTCTGAAATTGCTCGATGGCCGCAGTTCTCTTTCGGTAGTCACCGTGGAGGGATTGACGGCGAACGAAGGGACGGACAAGGTATGGGATGGCGTGGACTGTAGCCTTATGTTCGGAGGTGACGACGCCGCGAGTGCAGAGCGTGTCGAGGTTCAGCAGCTGAAGTATTCGGGATCAAGCCCGACCAGCCCGTGGACGACGTCCAGGCTCTGTACGGGAAAGGATGGTAGCCCCAAGACGTCGCCCATCCGGCGACTGGCCGATGCCTACAAGGGATTGCTCGCTAAGCGCCCTGGCAAGCCGAACAACTCGCTGCGGGTCGTCCTGGTCTCGAACCAGCCGGTCGCATCCGAACTACTGACGCTGGTCGAAGACGCACGGAGCACGGTCCCCGAGTCCTATAGCCGCACCTGGAAGACGGGTTTGCCCGACCTGCATCGCCTGGTTTACGCCAGCGGACTGAAGCCCGCAGAGTTCGGGGAATTCGCCCAGGTGCTCGATCTGCAGGGCGCATGCGGCTCGCGCTTCGCGGTTGAAGATGGCATGTTGAAGGCCATCTCGGAATGGACGGATGTCGAGCTGCATGCGTCGGCAAGCCGCGTGCGCGACTACATTCGAAAGCGCATGCTCCCCGAGGCGGCTGGCGAAGTCATCACGCGCGAGAAGGTACTGGTCCAGTTCGCGGGTGTGTCCGAAGACTACACCCTGTTCCCATGCCCTTCAAAGATCGAACCCGTCTCGTCGGCCGTGCCTCGGCCGATCGCGGGTGAGATCGTTGGCCGGATGAAGGCAGGTGCCCGGCATCTGTGCCTGCATGGCGGAGGAGGCGCAGGCAAGACCACCACGCTGCAACAAATCGACCAGTCGCTGCCGGCAGGGTCTTTGATGGTGGTGTTCGACTGCTATGGCGCCGGTTCATACCTTGATGCCAGCGCGCTGCGCCATCGTCCGCAGGATGCGTTCGTGCAACTCACGAACGAGATTGCCTACCGACTTCGTCTTCCTCTTCTGCTCGTGCCGCAGGCATCGCGCGACTATCCGCGGGCCTTCCGCAAACGTCTGGAGTCGGCCGCCGGTGCTATGGCGACCACGTCGCCCGACGCGCTGTTGGTCGTGGCCATTGACGCTGCGGACAACTCGATCCTGGCGGCGCAGACGCGATCTCCGGCCGAGACCAGCTTCGTCCACGACCTGGTGACGATGGATGCCCTGCCCGGCAACGTGCGGATGCTGATCAGCGCGCGCACCGGGCGACTGGACGAACTCCGCCTGCCGGTCAGCTTCGAGAAATTCCCACTGCCGGCGTTTTCGCTGGAGGAGACCGCTTCCAACATCCATCGTTATTGGGCGGCACCGCAGCCTTGGGTCGATGACTTCCATCATCTCTCCGGTGGGGTGCCCAGAGTGCAGGCCTACGCCTTCGAGAATGCGGCCAACACGCCCGAACACGCGCTCGATGCACTGCGGCCATTCGGAAAGAACCTTGACCAGGTGTTCCGAGAACAGTTTCAATTCGCACTCCGCAAGAATGCACGCGAGAACGATCTGGAGCACCTTTGCGCAGGATTGACTTCGCTTCCGCGTCCGATACCCATCAGCGATCTGGCCATCGTCCTCGGGCAGCCTCAGGCCAAGCTCAGCGATATCTGTGTGGACCTCGCACCGGGGGTTCGCAATACAGGTGGGCTGATCAGCTTCGCGGACGAGGACTTCGAGAGTTTCGTGAGGACCGCTGCGCAACCCGCGATGGCGGATGTACAGGCCCGCGCGGCGCAGCACCTCCTCAATCGGTCCGGCGTCGACGCCTATGCGGCCCTGAACGTGGCACCAGCGCTGCTTGTCGCCGGCAGGAGCAAGGAGCTTCTGGAACTGGTAGAACGGGAGCCGCAGCCCCCGGTCCAACTTTTGCCCGATCCCATCCGCAGGCGCGAGGTGCAGTTGCAGCGCCTGCAGATCGCGATTCGCGTGTGCCGGGAAGCCAGCGATGCGGCCCATGTGCTGCGCTTCGTGCTGATTGGCGCCGAGGCCATCAAGACGGAAGAGGCGACATTGAAGCAGCTCGTCGCCAATCCAGATCTCACATCGCGCTACGCCAAGGACACGGCGAGCCGGCTTGTCCTCGGCGATCCGGGAAAAATCGCCGCTCATGGACCGCTCTTGTTCCACCTGCTCGCCGACGACGCCGCGCGTGGCGACGCCATCTCCGTCAGGGAAGGTTGGCGGCGCATTCGGGCGTGGGAAAGCGCACGCCGCGATGATTTCGATAAGCAGATCCGGCGCTACGGCCATGCCTCCGCATGGCAGATTTCGCCCAGGGACGTTGCTGCGGCCATCCACGCGACGCTCTTGCTAGAAGGTCCCGTTGCAGCCGCAAATCACTTCCAGCGAGTTGGCCCGCGAGAGTTCGCCTACCGCTCGGCGAAGCACCTCGTCAGCCGCCTACTCGCAGAGGGCAAGTTTCAGGACCTTGAGAAAGCGGCGGAGGTCCTCAATGATGTCGAGTCGCTGTTCCTGCTGGTCCCAATGGCGGCTGCAGGCCGCAATGTGGACTTGCAACGCGTGGCCTCCGGCCTACGCCTGGTCAAGCGCCGGATGCGCAGGGCCGGCGCAATTCTCGCCCGCGCGGAAACGTCTCGAGACGAGGTTGGTCTCTGGACCATCGACACCTCCCTGACAGCGGCCGAAATCCTGATCGCCCGTAAAGGGGAGCAGTCGGTTGCGGTAGATGTGCTTTCGCCCTTTTTGGATCTTGAGCTTCGGCGCATCGACAAGGTGCATGAATCTCACTATTTGTTGATCGACGCCATCCTCCGAGCCGTGACCTTGACCGATGTGCTTGCAGGCAGGACCGGTGCAGCTGATCTGATCCTCATTCCAAGGCCAAAACCGTCGGAGGAAGAGAAAAAGAAGGCAAGGCACGACAGCCACGCCGAAGAGCACGATCGCAAACTACGTGAACTGGTCGAAGCGTTCGTCGGCCTCTACGCTGCACGTGCGATGCTGCTCGTTTCGTCGTCCGGTGACGCGGTCAAGGATGCCGAACTGCTCGACAAGGCGAAGCAACGGTTGGAGCGCGACAGCTGGAGCATCGACCGTCGCTTTGGGACCTCCTCGATGCGAGCAAAGGCGGCGGAGAGCCTGTCATTGCTGCTTGCTACGAACGTGCCGCCGACCTTGACCATGGACCGTGCGCTCGAGGTTCGCCGCGGGTGGTCGCCGAGCGATGCACATGGACTGTTCTATCGGCTGGCCGCCGTTCCGGCTCTGCACGACCCCCTCATCCTCGGCATTGCGCAGGCCGCGACATCGAACCGCACCGGTCGCAGCCCCGCTGGAGAACGATCGGAGTTCCTGTCGGCGTACGCATCCCTCATGGCAGCGATCAGCCCTGCGGATGCCGATGCCATCTTCCAATCGTCCATCGAGGTCGCCGGCGAGCTGGACACGGAAGTGATCGACCAGCTTCGCTTGATCTCGCAGATGACCATGCAGAGCCATCGCAGCTTCGGGGACAGAGGACGTCTCCTTGCTGCGGACCTCACCGAAGTCATCCAGGATGCCGCGATCCGCATCGACAGCTACGACCACTTCCCTTGGCCCGATTCGATCCGGGCTCTGGCTCAACTGGACTACCCCATCGCGCTCGCCGCTGTCGCCCGTTGGCACGATTCAGAATTGGCAGCCCTGCGCCTGACCCTCAACAGCGCGCTCGCTGCCGGTCTCGAGCTTGGGGCGCTGTCGGCACCACAGGCAGCTTCGCTCGCAGTGTTGCTGCAGGATATCGACGGCGAGGTATTGCGCCAGATCGGCACCCATGCCGAACGCGACGGACGCGATGCATCTGCCCGGATGGCGGAAGAGTTTGCGCGTGATTGCCTACTTGATCGCTTCGATAATGAGCGCGCGATCCAGTCATTCCTTGCCAAGAATGCCGAGGGGTTCTGGTCCAGACGGCTGCTCGCCCAGCATGCGTTCCAGAGCACGCTGGCGGTGACGCCTGTCGCGGATGCGAGCGTCGACGATTCGGCGCGTGATGCTAATGGCAAGCCGACTGTTCCGCCGGCCTCGTGGGACGAAGCGGTTCTGGTCAACGTTGACCTGCTCGGGGCGGAACTTCGCCGGATCAAGGAGCAGTCGCGTCAGGATCGACGATACATATCGACCGAAGACACGCTGTCGCAGGCCGGGCAGCACGTACCCACCCGCCTTCGCATTGGTCATCTCGATGCGCTACTGCGCTTGGATGCGATGTGGGATGAGGCCGATGTGCTGCATGCTTTGCTGGCAAGACTCGACGCTTGGGCAGGTAGCCCTGCGGTTGTCCAATGGCGAGATCGGCACATGGCGGAGGTGCTCTCGCGACGGCTTGCGGCGCTTTGCCGTTATCTCCCTCACCATGATGTCGAGCTGCGGTCCGCACTGACAATGGCGCGTTCCGCAAGGATTGGACTGGCGGACGTTTTGCTGCGCGGCATCGAGCTCAATTTCGATCGATTCCGTGCATCCGGGCTGTTCGCCGTATCGGGGATCATCACAAGTGAACTGAAAAGCGAACAGGTCTCGGAACTCTGCGACTGGTACATCCGGCGTCTGGCTGGTCGCATCATCGACCAAGACAGGGAAGGCGTCCAGGCAGCCATGATCCCTGGACAGGTCGAAGAGACACTAGGCCGCTTCTTCTACGCCATGCTCGGTGATGTCGATGTCCGAGTTCGCTGGCGCTGCGCCCATGCACTTCGGCGCCTCGCTCGCATGGGAGAAAACAACATCCTGGACGCGATTGTCGCCCAGCATGCACGGACTGCAGAATCTGCGTTTCGCGTGCCTGGTGCCCCCTTCTACTGGGTGGCGGCTCGCCTGTGGCTGGTCATCGCCCTGGACAGGATTGCGCTGGAATCGCCGGCGGCAATTGCCAAGCATGGTGGCTGGCTCCAGCAGGTGGCCTTCGACGAGCAGTTCCCTCACGTGCTGGTCAGGGGCTTTGCACGCGACGCCTGCATGAAGTTGATCGAATCCGGCCATTTCGCCGCGGACAGCGGAACCAGAGAGGCGCTGGCCAAGGTCAATCGCAGCCCGCTGCCGCGCAGCAGAAAAAAGCGCGACTACGGCAGGAGCTTAGACTCCTTCCACAGTCACGACGAAGGCCTGCGATTCCATTTCGATGGTCTGGATACGCTGCGATATTGGTATGACCCCCTGCTTCGCGCGTTCCCCGACGTGACGCCGCGGGAATTCCTGGTCATTGCCGAGCATTGGATCGTGGATGCGTGGGAAGCGAAATCCGGCGACTCCTTGCGCCCACACGACCCAAGGAAGCACCGCTTCAGGGAGCGGAATTGGCAGCTTTACAGCAAGAGTCATGGCACCAACCCCACGCTGGAGGATTACCAGACCTATCTGGAATGGAACGCGATGTGGTGTACCGCGGGACAGCTGCTGCGCAGTCGCCCCTTGGCCGCACGCGACTATGGACGGGATGAACTCGAGGAGCGCATCGGGTACAACACGCTTACTCTGTCGCCGCTCTGGCTGGCCGACCTCGCCGGGCCGGTGCCGCTGCAGCCAAGCCGTTGGAAGACCCCCGCCAACACTGCCGGATGGATCAAGAACGTTTCCGACGATGAACTCCTGGCGGAGCTGCTGGCCAGCGACGCACCGGGCTTTGTCGTGGCCCACGCCCACATCGACGACAGATCAAGCGAGCATCACCAAACAGTGCGCGTATCGACGGGGCTGGTGTCGCCGGCGACTGCGCATGCGCTGGTCCGCGCACTGCAGACCACCGCGGACAGCTCGGCCTTCTACATTTGTCCGGAGGGCCACGATCTGGAGATCGATGAACTCGGTTTCCAATTGAGCGGATGGCTGGTCTGCCCGGAGGGCGACACGTTGCTCGACGAGAAGGACGTGTTCCGCAATGGTGTTGCACGTATCGACTACTGCCCAGGAAAGTCCGTCACAAAACTGCTCGGGCTCACGCGCCGCATCGAGCCCGAGATTGCTTGGTATCGTTCTGGCGAGCAAGCGCCAAGTTTCGTGTACCAGGCCTGGGGCCACCAGGAGAGCGAAACGGACCGGGACCATCGCTATGGTCGCCAGACCGAGTCGTCGGGGCACCGCCTGCTCGTCTGCAAACGCGGATTGGCCGAGTTCCTCGACAAGAAGAAGCGCGATTTAATCGCTGAAGTGGAGATCACGCGCCGTGAACCAAGAACATCCGGATATTCCGATCACGAAGAAGAGCCCAAGGAAGTTGAATTCGAGAGGATCCTCCTCCGACGAGACGGCTCGATCCAGGCCGCTGAGCGAGATTTTGGCACTTGGGGACCGGCTGGTTCGTGAGTTCGGACTGGAGGACAGCACCGACACCGCGGGCCGCTGGATGGCCCACCACCTGGCCGAACTGCTCGACCAATCGAGAACGCTGAAGGGCGAAAAAAAGAAACAGGCGGAGACGGCAGCGACGGATCTGATCCTGAGGCTTTGGTCTAGCCGCGAGGCTCTGCCCGGCGCTGCCTACCCGCTGAAGGCACTGGGGAGACCACTCTCCGTCTTGCGCCTGCTCGGTGAAGAATCGTCCCCGTTCAGTGCGAGGCACTCGCGGACGGAAGAGGCGCTGCTGGCCGATGCGTTCGACGGCTTGCGTAAGCTTGTTGCCCACGGCGTGCTGCTGTTCTCAGCTCGACTAGACGAACATCCAGAAGACAACGTAACGACACCCTTTCTGGTGGACGAGGAACGGCGGTCCATAGAGGCATTGAACCTGTGGGTAGAGCATTTCAAGCAGGCGCGGAAACCTAGCGTTTCGATCGTGGACTTTTCCATCGCTGCTCCCGATGCCAAGCCCAGCCCCGATCCCGATCCAGAGACCCTGACGGAAGAGGCCCGAGCCAAGCGCGCCTTTGTCGAAGAGATCGACAGGCTCCAGACCACGCTTTCGAAACTCAAAGATAGGCTCGTACCAGGCGGATGAGCTACGAGCAGTGCCGGGCCAGCGATGTCTATCGCTGCCATGCAAGGTTCGTGGCAGCGTCCCTCGTAACATTCGACGTCCAGCACGCACCCAACTCAACTGAGGCCACATCGCTAGGGCGCTGCCGGTACAGCTTTTAACTTCGGAAGCAGCTTTGGAAAATGCGATTGTCCGTCAATCCAAACACAACTCCGCCAGCCGCACAAAGGCCTCAGAGAGCGATCAATACTGTCGCGGAAGATATTGCCGTCGCTGCACGTGCGAGTGCTCAGCCAATGAGGCTCGTGCGAACCGTCACGTTACCGTAAGAAGCGCGCATCTTTTGATGGCGCGGGAGATGAAGCGATTTGTGGGGCGGCGACTCTGGCAACACCATCATCAATCAATTCACATCATACCGAACAAGGGCCAAAACTTCAGCCTTTGCGCATCAGCGCAATCCAACTTGCAGGAACGGCCGTCATCGACGCACTACGCAATGCGGCGCCGAACCCAGTCGGCAGCTTCTTCAGCGGAAGACATGACTCGGCACGCAAAGTCGCGTTCGATGGCTAGGTTTCGCTGCCTCAACAGTGCGTGCATGGGTCCATCGGTCAGGAGTACGTCACAGTAGCCCAGCGCCGCTTCTGCATGGTGAAAGTCGAACATGTCGTTGGCGTTCAACTTCTGCGTGCGATTCCAGCGCAAAGCTGCATGCAACAGAGCACCGACCTGCAAAGTACGCAAGGCCCGCCGACCGGCTGGCTTCCGGATGGCCGCCCGCAACAGGCCGAGACACTGCCTGGTGATTTCTTCCCGCTCTTCCGCCGAGGACTGGGCTGCAGGACCAAGAGCCTTCCTAGCCATATCGTGCAGCACGTCGGCGGCGATCGGGGCGGCGAGTTCCAGCACGCCATTGATCTCGTCCCGGTACACCTGTGCGAAGCTCTTCATTGATGGCGCATGCACCGCGTTGTCGCGGTTCAACCGATTGGCGATGTCGCCGAACGGTGAAGCAAGCGGCCAGGCGCTTCCGATGGTCCCCACCATCGTCGAAAGAGAAAACTCCCACAGGTGGTCGAAGAACGCCTTCTGGATCACGAGTTGCTCATCTTCCGGGAAGGCCGTGGCCACCGGATGCTGAACACCCAGGATGTACGGGACCTTTGTCCAGACCAGGTGCTCCAGCGGATGCACGCTGTGACCTGCATTCGCATGAAGGAAGTGAGCGACTTCCGTCGCGACGCGGGTCGGTTCGTGGCAGAGCGTGATGCCGCAGCTCAGTTCGTCGATCAATTCGGCAGTCGCACCCCGCGTGGTCAGGTCCGACTGTTTCATCAGTTCAAGGAACAGCGCATCGCTGATGGGACAGACCAGCCGCCCTGCCGCGACACCTGCAACGAGAGCATCCAGAAGATCCGATGCACCTGGTGGGCATGGCGCCCGCATTCGCGCGCCCCGCAGGTAAATCCAGAAACACTTGTCGAGGTAGATGCGGTCTCGTGCCATCACCCATTCGCCAAGTTCGATGACTCGGCGTCGCGCGTGCTCGTCGGCCGTGATTTGCGGCGTGGCGCGATGCAACGCGAATCGTTCGGCAATTTGGGCTGAGGTCACGGGGGCTTGCGCTTCTTGTCGGGTCGAACGGACTTTGGCTTGAGATGATCGGGCTCGCTCAGTACGAATCGAACACCACGGCGTTGCAGCAACCGTACATAGTATTCGACCAAATCGCCATTTTCGCTGCTCAGTAAGTCACGCCCTTCCCGCGCATCCTCACCCTGCCCTGCTGCCGACCATAAGTGGTGTTTGAGATGCCTCGTTGGGTCGTAGCTGGACTACGACAATATTTTTCCGAAATCTTCCGAACCGTCTTCAGAGCCCGTCCGGTGCAGGAGAACGCGAGCCCCCTCGTCTGCCCTCCTCCTTTTGTCGTCGGAACCCTCGATCCCTGACCATGAACGCCTCCAGCATGTGCGGAATCAGCGTCGCAGCATCGATCGTCTCGCCATATGTCTGCGCGTGCAGCGCGGCGTAGCGATCGAGGTCGGCCTTAAGGCTGGTCGGGCATGAGAAGGTCTGCTTGATGCTCTCGGTCTTGGGCAGCGGCCCCAGCCGCAGTTTGCGAGCCGTGCTCATCGCGAAGTCCCCCGATTGAAGAACAACGGTTGATACGGCCGCAGCACCAGATCCCGGTTGACGATGATGCGCACCGGCAAGCCGGGCCGCTCCGTCAACGTCGGCTGGATGTTGAGGTTGCGCCGCGTCATCTCCTGTCCGACCTGGTTCACGCTGTCCTGCAGGCTGTCGCGCCCGGCGATGACGACGCGATCGCCGTTCTGGCGGCTTTCCGGCGCAGCCAGCTCGGCGCCGATGCCCAGCAGCGTCGTCAACGCAGCGCCGGCGAAGATGCGGTCCCAATACCAATCGACGCCATCCTCCAGTCCAGCGTAGCCAGCCGGATCGGTGCCCGCCAGGTTGTCCAGCGTCAGCGAGGACGTGTCGGGCAGGATGATCCGGTTCCACACCACCTGCACCCGGCTCTGCCCGTAGCTCACCTGGCTGTTGTAGCGCCCCAGGATGCGGGAGCCCTGCGGGATCAGCATGAACTTGCCGGTGGCCGTGTCGTAGATCGGCTCCGTCACCGAGGCGATCACGTCACCCGGCAGATCGGATTTGATGCCCGTGACCAGCGCGCCCGCGATCACCGTGCCGGCCATGACCTGATACGGCGAGGCCGGCATTCGCAGGTTCCCGGAATTGCGGGTTTCCGTGGAACTGGCTTTCAGGAACGCCTCTTTCTGGTCCTGCCGGTTCTGCACGGTGGTCGGGTCGGTGGGCTGGGCCGCCGTCGAGGCCGGCCCGGCGGCCATCGGGTCAAAACCCGCCAGGCCAGACGACGGACTGGCCGTGGCGATCTGCATCGGCGCAGCAGTCGCACGCTGACCACCCGAACGGAAGAACACCGACGAGCCCGCCGCCGCTTCCGCTTCCTTGCGCTGTGCGTCGCGCCCAGCGGCGGCCGGGTCTTGGCCGGGTGGCGTGTAGGTGGGCATCACGGGCTGCTGCGACTTCACGATAGCGGGCCCCAGGTCCCCCGCGGCGGCCCCAGTTCCGGTATCTGTGGCGGCAGTTTCGAGTAGTCGGTTGGCAGCTTGTCGAGCCCTTCGGAGCGCGAGACCCGATCCACGTTGTAAAGCTCGCTCTGTTCGCTCGCACCGCGCTTGCGTGGTTGTAGCGACCACATCGTGGCGCCCAGCACGGCCACGGCGAGGCCTCCGGCCAGGATCGCCAAGGTGCGTCGGTTCAAGCGTGTCACCGCGCGCGGCTGCGCGCGCAGCGCCACTGCCTCGGGGGCAACCTTGCCCGCCTGCGGCGCAGCAAGGTCGGGGGTGTCGTCCTGGCTCATGGTCAGTACCCCCGCGCAATGCCATCCGTGCGTTCGATCCGCACGATGTCGCCCTTGTCACCGCCCAAGCGCAGTTCGGCCGCGCCGAACAGCCGATCTACGATGTAGTACGGCGCGCGGAAGCGGTAGTTCATCAGTTGCCCATCGCCTTGCGCGCCGATCACGAACAGCGGGGGCAGTTCGCCCTGCGCGATGCCCGGCGGGAACTGGATGTAGACCTTCTCGCCATCGTCGAAGGCGCGCAGCGGCTTCCACGGCGGATTGTTGCCGCTGACCGCGTAGCGGAAGCGAATCTTCTCCAGCGACAAGCCGGTATCGATCGGCGCCGTCGCCTGCGCGGCCTGTGCCTGGCGCTGCAAGGCCAGCATCCGGTCTTTCGGGTATTCCCACGACACCGAAGCCATCCAGGCGCGTTCGGTCGAGGTCAGCTCGATCAGGTAGGTGCGCCGACTGGTGGTGACGACCAGGTTGGTCTTGAGACCGGAGCGGATCGGCTTGACCAACACGCTGACGCGCATGCCGCTGGACGTGTCACCGACGATCCAGCGAACCGTGTCGCCGGCGGCGACCGTCACCAGTTCCTCGCCGGGTTGGAGAGAGATCACAGTGACCCGGCCCGGCGCCGCATAGACCTGGTACAGCGCGCCGTCGGTGAATGGCCAGACTTGGATGGCGTTGACGTAGCCCTCGCGCGTCGGCGCCATCCGCGCCTCGGCGTTGGCGCGAGAGACCCGGAGCTTTTCATCGGCGGGTTCGGGTGCCGCCTTGGTGTCGCCCCCCTCCGGCAGCGGCTTCATCTGCGCCGGCATCGGCAGCACCTTCGGCATCTCGACCACTTCAACCGGCTTGGGCAAGTCGGGCAACGGCTGGGCCTGTACCGGCTCATCGAGCGAGATGGCTGGCGGCGGCGTGCCTTGCGTGGCACAGCCCTGCAACAACAGTGCAGAGGCTGCAAGCGTCAACACGAAAGCGTAAATGCGGAAGAGCCGGTTCATGGTTTGGCTCCTTCGGTGGCATCGAGTTCACGGCTCCACGACAGGCCGTTGACGTAGATGCCCAGGGGGTTCTTGCGCAACCGCTGCTCGGTGCGCGGGGTTTGCAGGACGGTGGAAATCACGGCGTTCCAGCGCTCGGTGCCCGCAGGCGCACCGTTGACGAAGCGCTGCTCGTTCCATCGCACGTTGAACGACGTGTCGCTGGCGCGCACGACGCTGGTGATCTGCACCGTCACCGACTCCTTGCCGACACGAATGAACGGGTCGTGGGCACGTGCGTACTCATTGAGCACGGCCGCACCGCGGTCGGTGGTGTAGTCGTAGGCATCAAACCAGTTCTGCCGCACGACAATGGGATCGATGGACAGTGAACGAACCAGCACGACGAAGTGCGCCAAGTGATAGGCGATCTGCGCATCGTTCGGCCGGTACGGCGTGGCGGCCTCACCGACCGCCCGAACCTGGCCGGCCTGGTCCACTTCCACCACGTAGGGCGTGACGATGGATTGCGCCGAGCGCCAGACCATCCCGCCTGCCATCAATAACGCAAGCACCAGACAACCGAAGGCCATCAGCCGCCAGTTCTTGGCCTGCACGCGGGCCGAGCCGATGCGCTCGTCCCACACCTGGGCGGCGGACTGGTACGGAGTGGCAGGCTGCGGCGTATCGGCATAGCGCACCTGCGGTCGTTTGAATCGCATAGATCGTTCTCCTTATGAATCGGAATCGCGCAGGCTTGGACCACTGCTGGAGCCGCCGCCGTCGCCTCCGCGCAGTGAGTGGGCTGCGGTCGTGGCGGCATGGCTGAGCTGCTGGCGCCGGTGCAGCCGCTTGGCCCAGGCGGGTTGCTCCTGCTGTGCGGCGTCCGCAGGGGCTTCGCTGGCAGCGGACTGACCTCGTGCGGCTGCGGCAGCGCCACCGCTGGGCGCCGCACCCGCATCGTCTGTGCGGAAGGCCGCTGCCGCTTGCTCCTTGAGCGAGCGAGCCCCGGCGGCCGTCTTCTGCCCGACCGCCTGCGCACCGCTCTTGGCAACGTTGCCCACGCCGGCTGCGGCGCCCTTGAGGCCGCCTCCAGCGGCTGCGGAACCCGCTTGATAAGCCAACCGCGCGCTGCCTGCGGTCGAGGCCGCAGCACGCGCACCGCTGGCGGCCAGCTTGGCGGCGGCTGGCGCCATCCGCGCCCCGGCGGCCACCGCGCTGCCAACACCCGTTGCGGCGGCACCGACCGCAACGGCGGTTCCCGCTGCGCCCACCGCTGCCCCGGCCATCGCTCCAGCGCCGAGCTGCGGCGCCCCAGACACGAGGCCCGTGGCGATGCCCGGCCCGTAAATACCCAGGGCCAGCAGTGAGAGCGAAGCCAGCATCACGACAAGCGCGTGGTCGATGGATGGTTCGTCGGGCGTGACCTGGAACTCGGCGAACAGCCCGGTGCCGATACCGACGATCACCGCCAGCACCAGTACCTTCACGCCAGACGACACCACGTTGCCCAGCACCTTCTCGGCGAGGAAGGCGGTCTTGTTCCACAACGCGAATGGCACCAGCACGAAGCCGGCGAGCGTGGTCAGCTTGAACTCGATCAGCGTGATGAAAAGCTGCACCGCCAGCACGAAGAAGCAGAGGATGACCACCAGCCACGCGAGGAACATCACGACGATGGGCGTGATGTTGATGAACACTTCCGGGAAGCCGGCCATCTGGCTGATCTGGTCGAGGATGGGCGCACCGGCGTCGATGCCGGTCTTGGCCAGGTGCCCCGGCTGCAGGAACGTCTCCATGGTCATAGTCGAGCCGGAAGCCGTGAGGCCCAGACCGGCGAACGACCGGAACACAATGCTCGCCAGCCAGTTGAAGTTGCCGATGATGTAGGCGAAGGCGCCGACGTAGAGCACCTTGCGGATGAGCTTGGCCATCACGTCCTCGCCCTGGCCGGTGGCGTGCCCCAGCGCCCAGTAAAGTCCGGCCAGGGTCATGTCGATCGCCACCAGCGTGGCGGTGAGGAACGCGACTTCACCCCGCAGCAGGCCAAAGCCCGAGTCGATGTAGGTGGAGAAGACGTTGAGAAAGCGGTCGATGATGGCAACGTCGTTCATGGCCGTTCGTCCTGCGAAGTTGTGGGTGAGTCGAAGCTGACCGGAATCGCTGGTAACTCGGCCAGCGTCTGGTACTCGTCCGGCCCGGTGTGCCCGGAGAGGAAGCGCTGCAAGTCGGCCTGGGCGACCTTCGCGCAGAGCGCGCCGTCGTGCTCGCCGCTGTCGCATTGCATGCGCAGCGCATGCAGCCGCGCCGGATCGGCAGCCAGCGCATCGACCGACAGAACCTGCGGCCGGTCGCAACCGGCCAGCAGGCATGCAAGAAGGAACAGGACGGACGCGCGGTTCATGGCCTGCCCGTCAGTTGCGATAAAAGGTCACGGACTGCGGCGTGTAGGCCGTGCCGCTGCCGAGGAAGCGCCGCGTCACCTCGCGCCCACGCTCGACGGCGGCGGCCTGTCGCGCCAGTTCCAGCGAGGCCGCGCGGTCCTGTGTGAGCTGGAGTTGCTGCGACTGGATGGACTGCTTGGCTTGCAGAGCCAGGAGCTGGTTGGTCGCCTGCATGGCCTGCAAGGCGCCGGTGGCCGACTGGCTCTGGCTCACCAGATCGGCCAGCACGCCTTCGTCCTCGGACAGGTTCTGTGACACCTGCGCCTGCATGCGCATCGCGGTCTGCAAGCCGCCGAGGGTGTTCTTCCAGCGCTCGCGCGCGTCCTGGTACATCCGGTCGCCGCTGACGGTGGCGGCGTACTGTTCCGGGTACAGCCGCGCGAACTCGGCGTCCATGCGCCACAGGTCATAGGCCAGCCCTCGCGCCTGCGCGATGAGTTGCTTGGTCGTCTCCAGGTTCGAGCGCAGGCGGTTGACCACGTTGAACGGCAGGCTCGCCAGGTTTCGCGCCTGGTTGATGAGCATCTGCGTCTCGTTCTGAAGCTGTTTGATCTGGTTGTTGATCTGCTCCAGCGTGCGCGCGGCCGTCATGGTGTTCTGCACCAGGTTGGTCGGGTCGAGCACGATGTCGCCGATGCCGAACAGCGCATGCGCGGGCGGCACGGTGCCGATGGCCAGTGCGCAAGCGGTGGCCAGCGCGATCAGACGGGGTTTGAAGGAAGCATGGACCGTCATGGCAGTTCTCCTTTGGGGTGGTGGTGGAACAGGTCGGCCGCCCAGTCCAGGCCGTGTTGCCGCAGCCAGGCAGGAGCAAAACCAACGTGGGGAGCGGGGGTGGACAGCTCGTCGATGAGGCGCTGGTCCTGCGGTGTGGAAGCGCCCGCGAAGGCGAGCGTGACGGGCCCGAGGTCCAGGTCAAACAGGCGGTTGCCCAAACGCGACTGGTAGTAGTAGTCGCGCTTGGGTTGGGCGGTGGCAACGATCTCGATCTGTCGGCTGTTGAGGCCGAAGCCTTCGTAGATCGTGCGGATCTGCGGCTCGGTGGCCTGCGGGTTGGGCAGGAAGATGCGGCTGGCGCAGCTCTCGATGATCGCGGGCGCGATGGTCGAGTCCTTGATGTCTGCCAGAGACTGCGTGGCAAAGATGACGCTGACGTTCTTTTTGCGCAGCGTCTTGAACCATTGGCGAATACGCGCCGCGAACACCGGGTCGTCCAGGAACAGCCAGGCTTCATCAAGAATCAGCAGCGTCGGCGCGCCGTCGAAACGCTCGTCGAAGCGCGCAAACAGGTAGCCCAGCACGGCCAGTACCGCAGCCTTGCTGTGCATCAGCTCTTCCATTTCGAAGCACTGCACGTCCGCGGCGCCCAGCCGGTCGCGGTCGGCATCCAGCAACTTGCCGTGGGCGCCACCGAGCACATAAGGCGCAAGTGCCTGTCGCAGCACGTTGGACTGCAGCAGCAACGACAGGCCGGTGAGCGTGCGCTGCTCCACGGGCGCGCCCGCAAGACTGACGAGAGCCGACCAGATGGCCGCCTTCTCGTCTGGGCCGACACTGATCCCCTCATGCCGCAGGCGGCCTTCAACCCATTCAGCCGCCCAGGTGCGATAGCCCTCACGGTCGATGCGGGCGAGTGGCTGAAACGCGATCGAACCGTCAGCGCCCAGGTCGTAGTGCTCGCCGCCCAGACCAAGAATGGTGGCGCGCATCGAGCGCCCCATGTCGAAAGCGAATACACGCGAGCCGGGATAGCGGCGGAACTGCATCGCCAGCGTGGCGAGCAAAACCGACTTGCCCATGCCGGTCGGTCCGGCCACCAGCGTGTGCCCCACGTCGCCGATGTGCGTCACCAGCCGGAACGGCGTCGCGCCTTCGGTGCGCGTGACTATCAACGGCGGGCCGTCGAGGTGGTCGTTCTTTTCCGGGCCGGCCCATACCGCCGACACCGGCATCATGTGCGCCAGGTTCAGCGTCGAGACGATAGGCTGACGCACGTTCGCGTTGGCGTTGCCGGGAATGGACGACAACCACGCATCGACCGCATTGAGCGTTTCGGGAATCGTCACGAACCCGCGCCCCTGGATGGCGCGCTCCACCATACGCAACTTCTCGTCGGCCACGGCGGCATCCGCGTCCATGACGGTGGCGGTCGTTGTCAGGTAGCCGAAGGCGACTTGATCGCTGCCCAGCTCTTGCAAGGCGGCGTCGGCCGCCTTGTTGTTGGCGTCGGTATCCACCAGCGGGCTTTCCTGCTGGAAGATCGTTTCATGCAGCAGCGCGATGACGTTCTTGCGCTTGGCGAACCACTGGCGGCGAAGGCGTCCCAACTCCCGTTCCGCCTCGGATTTGTCAAGACATAGGAAGCGCGTACTCCACCGATAGGCAAAGCCGAGACGGTTGAGGTCGTCCAGAATCCCCGGCCAGGTCGAGGTCGGGAAACCCCGCACCGACACCACGCGCAGGTGCTGGTCGCCCAGCATGGGCGCCAAGCCGCCGACCAGTGCGGAATCGGTCAGCAGCGCGTCGATGTGGAACGGCACTTCGGGAACGCCGACGCGGTAGCGCCGCGTCGAGATGGAGGCGTGCAGGTAGGTCAGCGTCTGGCTGTCATCGAGCCAGGCGATTTCCGGCATCACGCCGTCGAGCAGGTCGAAGACGCGATCGGTTTCCGCGACGAAGGCTTGCAGGCGCTCGCGCCAGTCCACGCCATTCGTCGGCGTGTTCTCGTAGAGCATCTTGGCTGCACGGGCACGGGATTCTTCGGGCGGCAAGTACACCAGCGTCAGGTGATAGCCGCTCTCGAAGTGGTTGCCCGAGTCCTCAAAGGTGGCGCGGCGTTCCTCGTCCACCAGCCACGACAGCAGTTCAGGGAACTCCGAGTGCGGATAGTCGGCAGCGGCACGGCGTTCGGCTTCGATAAACAGCGCCCAGCCCGAACCAAGCCGGCGCAGCGCGTTATTCAAGCGCGCCGACGTGGCGATCAGCTCGCCTTGCGTGGCGCTGTCCAAATCCGGCCAACGAAAGCGTGCCGTGCGCTGGAACGAGCCATCCTTGTTCAGCACCACGCCCGGCGCGATCAGCCCGGCCCAGGGCAGCCAGTCGGCTAGCAGCGCGGGCCGCTGGCGGTATTCGGCAAGATTCAGCATGGCATCTCCCTCACACGTCCAGCAGCGGCTTGTGCTTGATGTGCCTGGCGAAGACCGGCATGAACTGCGGATCGACATGCACACCCCAGACCGCCAGCGAATGGCCGACGATCCAGAGCACCACGCCGGGAATCCACAATTGCAGACCCAGCCCGACGGCGGCGGCCAGCGTGCCGTTGGCAATCGCCACGGTGCGCGGCGCTCCTCCCAGCAGGATCGGCTCGGTCAGCGAGCGATGCAACGGCACTTCAAAGCCCGGAAGATCAGTGGCCGTGCTCATACGACGGCCCCGCCGGAGAAGCTGAAGAACGAGAGGAAGAAGCTCGAAACCGCGAAGGCAATGGACAGGCCGAAGACGATCTGGATCAGCTTGCGAAAGCCGCCGCTGGTATCGCCGAAGGCCAACGCCAGGCCGGTGGCGATGATGATGATCACCGCGACGATGCGGGCCACCGGCCCCTGGATGGATTCGAGGATGGATTGCAGCGGGCCTTCCCACGGCATCGAGGAACCGGCGGCCTGCGCCGTGCCCGCCAGCAACAGCATCAACACCGCGAGCAGCAACCCTTGTCCTGCAGGTCGGGCCAGGCGATGCAAACGCGCCAGCATGGGCAGCGGGGAAAGCAGATTTACAGAAAGATGGAAAGCATCAACGTGCGTCATGGCAGTTCTCCAGGTTGGTTAGTGGTCGGGCAAGGCGCAGCGGCAGCGGCTGCAAGAGGAACCGGCGGCAGCTCGGGAAGCTGCGCTTCCAGCGCATCCGCCAGGCGGTAGCCCGCGCCGTCGAAACCGACGACGCGAGAAATGGTTTCGATGTGGCGCTTGCGGCCACGGCCTGCGATGTGGATCACGACATTGACCGCCTCGGCGATCAGGGCGCGGGGCGGATTCACCGCCACTTCGAGGATCAGTTGCTCCAGGCGCAGCAGTGCGCCCAAGGCGGAGCCGGCATGGATGGTGGCGATGCCACCGGGGTGGCCGGTGCCCCATACCTTCACCAGATCCAACGCTTCGCCGCCGCGCACTTCGCCCACAATCACGCGATCCGGGCGCAGCCGCATCGTGGCGCGCACCAACTCCTGCATCGACACCACGCCCGCACGGGTGCGCAGCGGTACATGGTCAGGGGCAGCGCATTGCAGTTCGATGGTGTCTTCGAGCACCAGCACGCGGTCGCCGGTGGCGGCGATCTCGGCCAGCAAAGCATTGGCGAGCGTGGTCTTGCCGGTGCTGGTGCCGCCGGCGATCAGGATGTTCTGTCGCTCTCGCACGGCATGGCACAGGAACTCGGCCTGCCCAGCGGTCAGGATGCCATCAGCCACATAGCGATCCAGACCGATGATGCTCACGGCGCGCTTGCGCAGCGCAAAGGCCGGTCCGGGTGCGGCGGGCGGTAGGATGCCCTCGAAGCGTTCGCCGGTTTCTGGCAGTTCGGCGGTCAAGAGCGGTTGGCCGCGATGCACCTCCGCACCGACATGGGCGGCCACCAGACGGATGATGCGTTCGCCATCGGCTTCGGGCAGTTCGACGCAGAGCGGTGCACGGCCAGAGGACAGACGATCCACCCACAATGTCCGGTCGGGGTTGAGCATCACTTCCACCACGTCCGGGTCTTCCAGCGCAGCGGCGATCACCGGCCCCATCGCCGTGCGCAGCATCTGGATGCGGCGATCCTGGGACGCCGCCGCGTCATCCATGCGTATTGGGTCGGGGTGCAGTTCTTCCACCACGTCGCGCACCAGACTGCGGCCACGCAGCAGGTGGCGAGCCAACTGTCCGACGAACTGCTCGAAGCGCGCCTTGCCCTGTGCGCGAGCTGCGTTCTGATGGGCTTCGGGCACTGGCGTGCTGACGGTCAGGAAGTAGCGAATGAACAGCGCCAGCGTTTCGATCTGGATGTTCTGGTCACGCTCCAGACGCTCGGCCTGCCGCGACAGACGATCCAGCCGCTTGGCAATCGCCGCCTCGCGCTGGTCGCCGGCATCGGGAGACAGCCAGGCTGCCAAGGCAGCGGCGACGATGCTGGACTTGGACACGCCTTTCTTGGCGGCCAGCTCGTCCAGGCGCTTGGCATGCTCGTGCTGGATGAAAAGGTTCAATCGGTATTGGCTCATAGGTCAATTCCGTCGTTGGGGTCGAGAGATGCCAGCCGCGCCGTGCGTTGCAGAGCGGGATCGAGCTGGCCGGGAAGCACCGGGGTCATGTCGTCGTAATCGAGCAGCGACAGGTCACTGGCCGGGGCATCCATCTCGGGGGCGTAGGCAATGGCTTCGGACAGTTCGGGCTGGCGGCGTGGGCCGTCGTCGTCGGTCGAACCCAAGGCCTCCAGGTCATCGGCGGATGCCGTGGCCGGTGCCGCAGGAACCGCAGGTATTGCCAAACCGCTCCAGTCGTCAGGCCGTGCAGGCGGCACATCGGCATAGCGACCTGCCGTCACCGCAGGCGGTGGCAATACCCGCTGCTTGAAATTGGCGTCGGCGAAGTAGCGCAGCTTCTTCGCCTTGATCGGCGGCAGGCTGGACACCATCACCACCGCTTCGTCGGGCGGAAGCTGCATCACTTCGCCCGGCGTCAGCAGCGGCCGTGCGGTTTCTTGGCGCGACACCATCAGGTGCCCCAGCCACGGTGCAAGCCGATGGCCTGCGTAGTTGCGCTGGGCGCGCAACTCAGTGGCCGTGCCCAAGGTTTCGGAAATGCGCTTGGCTGTGCGTTCGTCGTTGGTGGCGAAGGTCACGCGCACATGGCAGTTGTCCAGAATCGAATGGTTCTGCCCATACGCCTTGTCGATCTGGTTGAGCGACTGCGCGATCAGAAAGCTGCGGATGCCGTAGCCCGCCATGAAGGCCAGCGCCGTCTCGAAGAAGTCCAGGCGGCCCAGCGCCGGGAACTCATCGAGCATCAGCAGCAGCTTGTGGCGGCGCTCGATGCCGTCGCTGCCGTCGAGCGATTCGGTAAGCCGCCGGCCGATCTGGTTGAGAATCAAACGGATCAGGGGCTTGGTGCGGGAAATGTCCGACGGCGGCACCACCAGGTACAGCGAGACGGGATGCTCTGCAGCAATCAGGTCAGCAATGCGCCAGTCGCAGCGCGAAGTGACTTCAGCCACGGTCGGATCACGGTACAGGCCGAGGAACGACATAGCTGTGGACAGCACGCCCGACCGCTCGTTGTCCGACTTGTTGAGCACTTCACGGGCAGCGGATGCAACGACGGGATGTTGGGTATCGCCCAGGTGCTTCGTCGCCATCATCCGGTGCAAGGTCAGCTCGAACGGGCTGGCCGGATCGGACAGGAAGTTGGCGACGCCACGCAGCGTCTTGTCTTCGCCCGCATACAACACATGCAGGATCGCGCCGACCAGTAGCGCGTGACTGGTCTTCTCCCAGTGATTGCGCTTTTCAAGCGCACCTTCGGGATCGACCAGGATGTCGGCGATGTTTTGCACGTCGCGGACTTCATGCGCGCCGCGTCGTACCTCCAGCAGCGGGTTGTAGGCCGCCGACTGTGCATCGGTCGGGTTGAACAGCAGGCAGTGCGAGAAGCGCGAACGCCAACCAGCGGTGATCTGCCAGTTCTCGCCCTTAATGTCGTGGATGACGGCGGATGCAGGCCACGACAACAGTGTTGGCACCACCAGGCCCACGCCCTTGCCCGAGCGCGTGGGCGCGAAGGTCAGGACGTGTTCCGGCCCTTCGTGCCGCAGGTAGTGGCCGTCATGCTGACCAAGAAAAACACCAGCAGGCTGCGTCAGCCCGGCCTTGCGAATGTCGGCGGCATCGGCCCAGCGTGCCGAGCCATAGGTCGTCACCTTGCGCGCCTGGCGCGAACGCCACACTGACATGGCGATGGCGACCGCCACGGCCAGCAGGCCGCTGCCCGCCGCGATCATGCCGCCGGTGTCGAACACCTGCGGCGCGTAGGCGTCGAAGAAGAACCACCACTCGAACAGCTTCCACGAGTAATAGACCGGCGTGCCGTACAAGTCGAACCAGGGCGATCCCAGGCGTAGCTGATAGCCCAATCCAGCGGCTGTCCATTGCGTGGCACCCCACACACCGGCGATCACGATGCCGAACACGGCGGCGATCTGCCCGAACAACACACCTTGAGCCTGCATACCATGGCCTCCGATTTCTCCTGCGCTGATTCCCCGTGGAAAACGCGGCACAAAGGCGTGCCCCAGGCGTCAGGATCGGTGCCAGTTCAGTGCCGGTCAAAGACCGTTATCGGCAGCAAGGTGATGTAAGGAACATTGTTTCATGCAGGGACGAAACCAGTAAAAACGCCACAGGCGCGAGCGCACTGCGGCGTGTCGAGAAAGAAAACGAAGATATGCGGCAAGCCGCCAACGGTCAGAACTTCGGCGGCGTTTCCGATGGCGTGTAAGGCACCTTGCCGTCGCCGAAGAAGCGCTTGTTCGACGCTTCGGCCACCCGGTTGCACAGCACGTCGCCCATCGTCGAGCGCTCGGTCTTGCACTGGCGACGCAGTTCCTTCAAACGCTCGGGATCAGCGGCCAGTTCGTCCACGGTCGGCACATTGGCTTGCTGCTTCGGCGGCTCGGACGGGCCGCAGGCCGTGAGTGCTGCAACCAGCAACAAAGGGGTAAGTCGCTTCATGGCTCGATGTCCTCCGGGGGATCGGGTTCAGGTGGTGGCGCGGGTCTCACGCCTTCGGGCAAGTCGATGGCCTGCACCCTTTCGATGAATCGAGACAGCACTTCCGAAGACTCACCTTCTCGATGCAGCAGATAAGTCGTTAGCACAGGGGAACGGCCCGCCAGAGGCCGCGCGACCACACCCGGCTCGCGCCTGGCCGCGATGTGTGGTGCACCAGTCAGGCCCAACGCAAAGCCGGCCGACACCAGCGCCATCATCAAATCGCAGGACGCCACGCGCTCAGCAATCAGCGGCTCCATGTCCGAGCGGCGCAGCACGCGCTCGACTTGGCGCGCATGGCCTTCGCATACTTGTGGATCGCACAGCACCAGAGGATGGCGCAGCAACTCTTCCAGCGGTATGCGCTTGTGCCTGAGCAGTGGATGCCGCGCAGGCACTGCCACCATCAGGGGGTCACTCCAGACTGCTTGAGCCACGACGCCATCGCCCAATTCATCGGACTGCGCGAAACCCACGTCGTAGAGGTCATCATGCAGCCCCTTGATCTGTTGTGACAGCGGCACCTCGAACAGCCGGATCTCTACTTCGGGCTCCTCCTGCCGGCACAACGCTAACAAAGCCGGCAGACGCGACGGCGTGATGCCGTCGGACAGGGCAATGCGCAACTGACCATGAAAGCCATTGACCGCAGCCGGCACGCTGTCGCGGGCTTGTTGCAAGGCCGTGAAGATGCGCGGCACATGCTCCAGAAACAGCTTGCCTGCACGTGTCAGCTTTGTGCTGCGGCTGGTGCGGACGAACAACTGTTCACCCAGGTCTTCTTCCAGCTCTTTGATGGTGCGGGACAGTGGCGACTGCTCGATGTGCAGCCGCTCGGCAGCCCTGGCAAAGTGGAGTTCTTCAGCCACTGCTAAAAAGCATCGAAGGTGGCGCAACTCCATATCGACTCCCTCTCCTCACTTAGCACAGCATCTTGCTGGGGCGTACGACCTGCTCTTTCATGAGGGCAGGCCGGTCAATACCTGTTCACCTTTGGGAGCAGGCGTTCGAGCGACATTCATGATCCAGCAAACGCATGAGAAATAGCCGATCAAGGCACATATCTCCACTACGCCACGCTCGCCCCAACGTTCTCTCGCCGCCTCGTAGGTCGAATCACTAACACCGTGCCGATGCAACAGTTCGGTGGTGAATGCCCATGCATCGGCCTCCTCCTCTGTCATCGTGCGAGGACGGGTCGCTTGAGCCATGTCCTCCAGTGTGGTTTCGGCTACGCCCGCGCCTATCGCCAGAGGAAAATGGACAGCCCATTCAAACTGATTACCTAATTCGCGAGCAACCATCAAAGTCACAAACTCGTTGCCATTTTTTGGCAGAACAGATTCAAACCGCAGATATTCTCCGACGCCGGCCAGTCGCTCAAGCAATACCGGGCTTTGCATCAAAGGAATGAAAGGCCCTTTCACTCCTTTTCGGGGCCCGGCAATCAATGCATCGGCTGCAACTCGTTGAGCCTGCGTCATAGACTCCATCGGCGGTAAGGGCAAACGCTCGCTGCGATTTTGACCAAAGCCTTGCCGAATGGTTGTGTTCATGAGTTCTCCTAAATGAAAGCCTATCGAGAATTAAAACGAACGAGCAATGCGCTGCTTGCCAGCAATGCTGATATCCCTAACCACAGCGCCGAATTGAATGGCCAGCCCACTCGAAGCAAAAAATTGGCTGCAATAGGGCCTGTCAGCTGACCAACAGCAAATGCAGCAGTCATTGATGCCAATAGCTTCTGTGCGTTATGACCTGCCTGTTGCCGCGCCTCCTGCAAACCGATCAAGGTTATGAGCATGAAAGTTCCGCCCACGCAAAACGCAGCTACCGAGAGCCCGAATAGGCTAGGTACGACGATGGGCATAAATATCCCAATGGCCATGACCACTTGCGCACCAGCCCAGATATATTTCCGGGGCCAACGCACAAGGAAACCTACGCACAATGTGGACAGGGCCGCAGCCATACCGAATAGTGGCCACACCCAACCAAAAAGCACTGGGTCATTGAGTAGCGAACGCGCTTGAGAGGGTAAATACGTCGCGGGAAGGATGTAACCGAAGCCGAACAAGCCATAACAAAGAACCAGCGAATACACGCCCCGTGGCAGTGGTGCCTCTAGCGTCATTCGCGTACCTCCCTGTGAGTGGAGGGGGGCGTTTTTCCTATCTATCTTGAATGTCATCAACGTGCCAATCAGCGCCAGCCCCGAAAGGGCAAGCCAAAGTACCGAGACTCCCAGCCCCAGCAGTGCGCCCACGTGACAAATCAGCCCGACCAAGGTAATGCCGATTCCGACGCCAGCAAACACAAGACCGTCGAGACGACGAACATCTAACGCCGCGAGATGGGCCAGCACGACACTTGCCGTCCCGACTAAAACCCAGGCGCTAGCGATGCCCGCGATGAACCGCATTCCCAGCCACCATGTGAAAGACTCGGGAACAGCCATTGCCGCAGTGCTCACGACGACAGCCCATAAGCCACATCGCATCAACACGAGCGCAGATATACCCCTCGTTCCGGCAAGCACGGCTCCTATGAAGTATCCCGAGTAGTTGGCTACCGCCAACCACCCTCCGCCAGAGAATGAAAGCCCGAGGTCTGCTTGCATCAATGGCAACTGAGGAGTGAATGCAAAACGGCCGACTCCCATCGCCACAGCGAGTGCTACAAGACCACTCAGAGCGATGCCAAGGCTTGTCGGAGCAGATGTGTGAAATTTGTCCATGCGCCATTCTGGCGCGCTATAATTTTCTCGTAAATTGAATTATAGAGAATTAATTTTCTTTAAATGAGAAACTTCGACCTGGACGATCTGTCCATTGTTCAAGCTGTAGTGGCGCACGGTGGCGTTGCTCGGGCGGCACAAGCTCTGCACCGTGTGCCGTCCAACATCACTACGCGCATCAAGCAACTTGAAGCCCGCATGGGGCTAGAGTTGTTCGTGCGTCGTGGTCGTAGTCTGGTACCCACAGAGGAGGGCCGCTTGTTGGTCAGCTATGCGGAGCGTCTACTGCGATTAGCTGATGAGGCAGAGTCGGCCCTGCGAACAGGGAAGCTACTGGGGACATTGCGTATCGGCTCGTTGGAAAGTACCGCAGGTAGCCGGTTGCCAGAGCTTTTGTCACGTTACAACCAAACTAACCCTGCGGTGCGGATTGAGCTTGTTACTGGGACAACCGGTGCGCTGATCAGCAGACTGGCGCGCCATGACATCGAAGCCGCCTTCGTTTCAGAACCTTTTCATGCTCCAGGTGTGGCTGCTGAACCCATTTTTCAAGAAACGCTGGTGCTCATTACTGGTTCACATATTAATTCATTGTCCAGTCTCGCTAGTATGGGAAATTTTGCACTTATTGCCTTTGCAAGCGGCTGCTCATATCGTCGTCTGCTGGAGCAATGGCAGAGTGAAAATGGGGTGAGTGTTTCCGGTGTTTTGGAATTCTCATCGTATCCAGCGATTGTCGCATGTGTCGCGGCAGGTACTGGCGTGGCAATTGTTCCGAAATCCGTTCTGGCCGGTTTGCATGCGGCTCAAATGGTGCGTGTCCATGAGCTACCCGCACACATGGCATCCAATAGAACGCATTTGATTTGGCATGAGGGAAAAGAATCCTTGGCACTGAAGAGCATGCGCCAACTTCTAATCTCAGCAGAGTAGATCAATCATTATTTTGAATGAGCCAGATGATTGTTTAAATTTGTGAAAAATATTTTTTAGGACAAAAAAATTGTTTCTCCCCATCCAAAAATCAGATATCCAGAAATGTGCTAGTTTATACACACAGGTTTTTTCCTCTCCACCTTGGAGCGAACCGTGGACTGATGAAGAAGCGGATAATCGTCTGCGCTACTTAATGGATAGCAAAGGGTTTTTTGGTTTCTTGGCAGAAAAAGATGGCAAGACCATAGGATTCGTTCTGGGTACCACTGAGCCCTTTGTAGGAGGAAATGCTTTTTATCTCCGCGAAATGTGCGTTTGCCCCACTGAACAGGGACAGGGCATTGGCAAGGAATTGATAGCGTATCTCCATACGGCGCTTGTTGCTCTTGATGTCTCTCGCTCCTACCTCATCACGCAAAGAGGCGGGCATGCGGCGCGCTTCTATGAAAAAAATGGCTATATCCAGGAAGTTGACGATGCCGTATACCAAGCTGATCTGAAGGAATAGCACATGCAGCGGATTCTTGTCAGTGCGTGCTTGCTGGGCGAGCAGGTGCGCTACGACGGTTCTCACAAGCGATCTCGCCACCCGATTCTTCAACAGTGGGTTGCAGAGAACAGGGTGATCTCCATCTGTCCAGAGTTATCAGGGGGCATGCCTGTT
Source organism: Giesbergeria sinuosa (assembly GCF_042652905.1). NCBI lineage: Bacteria > Pseudomonadati > Pseudomonadota > Betaproteobacteria > Burkholderiales > Comamonadaceae > Giesbergeria > Giesbergeria sinuosa. The sequence continues at coordinate 41,029 of NZ_JBHSHJ010000003.1, forward strand.
CCACGTCTACCGGCAGAAATAGCGTCCGGTGAGGGCGGAGAAAAAGTTCTCCAAAGACAAACGAGCGTTGTGGACTCATCCGGAGCTGATGTTTCTCACACGTTTATTGTTGGCGCACAAAATGCACTTCGCATAGCGCGCTTACACGAGATTCACATAGCTGTACTGAAAGAAGGCAGCCCTTCATGCGGCTCTCACCAAGTCTATGATGGCTCGTTTAAGGGGCATCTGGTTGCGGGGCAAGGTGTAACGGCTACATTGCTGAGAATATCTGGCATCTTCGTTTTTAGTGAGATGGAGTTCAACGATGCCCATAACATGCTGCTCCATCTGGAAGCAGACGGTATCGCTAGTCCAATTTTCCATAAGCCCTAAATCTCAATTTCTTTCGAACACCGCTTTGCTTCGTTCAGCAACCATGCACGGAACAAGGCTACATCAGGCCTGCTGGAGACAGCGGATGCAGGATATACAAGCCAGTAGCTGTAATCGTTAGGCTGGGTAATCGAGAAAGGCTGAACGAGACGGCCTGCCCGAAGTGCATCGCCAGCCAACAGCAGCTTTCCGAGTGCGACACCTTGACCGTCGATGGCCGCTTGAAGGACATGGCTGTGATCATCGAATTTTGGGCCGCTGCCAGCGTTCGGATTCATGACTCCCACATGAGTAAACCAGTAAGGCCATGCGTCCTTAGGGGTGTCGTGCAAAAGACATTTCGCAAGCAGGTCTGCGGGTTCCATCAACGGACGATCCGATGCCTGCAATGAGGGGCTGCAAAGCGGCGACAGCATTTCCCGCGCAATCAAATCAGCTTTCAGCCCTCGCCAACGTCCGAGCCCCGAGCGGATGCCTACATCGAAGCGGTCATCAGACACGTCCCATAGTTCGCCCGAGCTGGTCAGCTTCAGCTCAATGTCCGGGTGCATTTCCCTAAAAGCGCCCAGACGCGGTACCAACCAGCAAGTGGCAAAAGACGGCAACACCGTGATGCGCAAAGGCCCATCATCGCGTTCACGCAGTGAACTGCTGACGAAGGACAGCCGATCCAACATGGCTGTCAGTTCCGGCAGCCAAGCCTGTCCCTTGTCGGTCAGGCGCAGCGCATGTCCCGCACGCAAGAACAGCGCAGAACCCAGCCACTCTTCCAGTTGCCGTACCTGCTGACTGATGGCTGCCTGGGTTACGCACAGTTCCGCCGCCGCACGGGTAAAACTCATGTGCCTCGCTGCAGCTTCGAAAGCACGCAATGCGGTTAGTGGGGGAAGGCGTCTCATGACAGATGACCAGTTCTTGATTAGATATACTTATGGAGGGAATCAGTATAAGTCGCTGGCAGGTATTCAGGTCAAGGTGTCAAATGATTAAGTTATTGCGCCAGCCCTCGTAGCCCCAATGCTTTCGTTACTTCATATCTCCCCTGTTCTGTTGGTTCTCTCTGCGATTCTTATATTCAAACAACCGCCTGTCAGGGCGGCTCTTGTCGGTGCCACCCTTGCCGTTGCACTCATGTTCCTTGGCGCCGGGCAACCGCTTTCACGCGAACTCTCGCAATGGATCGCACAAGACACGCTGATTCTGTTTGTCAGCGTGGCGTTCGTACTAGCCCCCGGAATGATGTTGGTCGTTCTGATTGAGCGTACGGGCGCAACCCAGGCTCTGAGCACATGGGTAGGCAACCTAAAGCTGCAAGGCGTTCAGCAGTTGGGCTTCATCGTGCTGGGGCTTGCCCCTTTGCTGGAATCAATGACGGGATTCGGTGTTTCACTGATTGCCGTCATTCCTGTATTGCTGGCACTTTTTGACCGTGACAAAGCACTGCGCATTGCATTGGCTGGAATGGTCATCATGCCCTGGGGAACCTTGGGGCTGGCAACGGTGGTGGGAGCCACACTGCTAGATGTGGCACCAGCGAAATTGGCCAGTCAAACAGCAATCACAAGTGCGCCAGTGTTTGTTGGTTTGGCTTTGACGGCCACCTGGATTGCCGGTTATCGCAAACTGACTGCCTATATCTCAATGCTGGCCATAGCGATGCTGTTTGTGTCGGTTTTATATGTCGCCTCGGCTTGGCTTGGTCCGGAAATCGCGGGGGTGAGTGCGGGTTTCGCTGTCGTGCTGGTGGGGCTGCTGAAGTCATGTCCAAAAATTCCCTCCGCAATTCATTGGCCGGCAGCAGCATGGCCTTACATGCTGCTATTCTTCTGCGTTATCGCACTCAAGATACTTGTTGTTGTAACTCAGGCCGACATATGGCTGGTGGTACAAGGGGCAAGCATTGCATGGAAGCCACTGGCGTCTCCGGGAGTCCCGATACTACTCGTGTGCTTGGTTTTGCTTGCTCGACGAGATGAGCGCCTCGGGCTTCAGACGTTTTGGCAATCGGTGTCCCAGCGAGCGCGGCGCCCGTTACTGACGATTCTGTGTTTCTTGTTCATGTCACAAGTCATGGTGAAGGCGGGTTTTCTTTCGGGTGTGCGCGACAGGCTCTCTGCCATGGATAGTGAGTTGCTGCCATTCTTGGGCGCCATACTTGGGGGGATCGGTGGCTACCTCACAGGGTCAAACGTGGGCGGCAACGTTCTCATGATGCCAGCCATCGCAGACCTTCCAGCATCGTTACTTCCCAGCATGGCAGCCACACTGAACAGTGCGGCCGGCCATGCAGCACTGGGTTCTTTACCCATGATTGCTACGATTGCTGGCTTGGCAAAAATCAATAATCCAGAAGAACAACGTCTGGTGCGCTTCGCTCTTGTCGTTGTGGTAGTCAATATGGCCCTGGTGGGGTGTGCTGGTGCATTTTTGGCTTATTTTAATTAAAAGGATAATTCGGTGACGGAAAAAGGCTCAGTATCAGGCGGCATCAAAGATCTATTGAGAATTGAAGGGTTGACGGTTTTGTTGCTCAGTTTATTTGCATATTCTGAGTTTGGTTCGGGCTGGGGATTATTTGCACTTTGCTTCCTTCTCCCGGATTTGTCTTTGCTCGGCTATATCGTGGGTGCTCGGATCGGTGCGGTGCTATACAACACTGCTCACTCTTACGTTGGCGCTTTGCTTTGCGTAGCAGCAGGCGTGTATCTCTCTCAGCCATTGGCAGTTTCATCGGGAATCATCTGGATCGCTCATATTGGCTTTGATCGCTCACTTGGATATGGATTGAAGTACGAGAACGGCTTCCGATTCACTCACCTTGGAACAATCGGGCGACCAAAAAGCTGACGTTCAGCTCTACGAAACACTCGGGCTTCGGCCCAAGTTCCAAGACACGCCACCGCCGCGCACCGTCGCGGCGAGTTGCTGCCCCAGCCACTGTTCGATCACCGGCCGCCAGGGCACCAAGCTGAACCCCATGCCGTCATCGAGCATCGCGTAGCGACCGCTGGCAAGCATGACCGAGCGCCGGTAGATGCCGGCCACACGCTGACCGTCGGCGACGGGTCGATGCTCCAAACCGGTATCGGCGGCAATGTCCTTTGCAGCCTGCGCCAGTTCCCGATTGCGCAGCGTGCCCAAGAGGTTACGGGCGAGGATCACGCGCTGCCCGCGCCGCTCGGCCAGCCCCTGCTCAGCGAGGAACTCACCGCGCTGTTGCAGGGTGTTCTTCACCTCGCCGCCAAAGCCCAGGTCGCCCAGTCCCTTGCCGCCGCTGATCAACTGCTGATCCAGCCAGGTCGCGCCGATCACGCGCGCCTGCCGCTCAATCGGCAGGTAAGATTTGAGTTCCACGGCGACACCGCCCAGGCGCTGCGCATCGTACTGGCGGCCACGCTCGGCCAGGTCGTCCGGCACCTTCCATAGCCCTTCGGCCACACGCTCCACGATGCCAGCCCGGCGTAGAGCTTCCAGCCGCCGGACGTGGGCGGCGACGACTTGCTGCGGGTCGCGTCCGGGCGTGGCCCGGCCCTGTTCAATGGCCAAGTGATGATCGGCACGGTACAGGCCATCGCTCGCCAGCGCAGCGATGTTCTTATCGGCGGCGCGCACGTCGGCCGACTCCTTCACTTCCACCACCGCGCCCGTGGGATAGTTCGCCAGCTCGTCGCGGGCGTTCAACGCGACGTAGTGGGCCTTGCCGTCCACGCCGTCGATGACCAGATAGCCTCGGTCGCGCAACTCGTCGGCCACGCCCTTGGCGGCCACGCGGCCGATGACGGTACGGCCATCCTTGCCCGGCTCGAACACCGCCAGCTCGCGCGGTTGCCCGCTCATAGCCCGCTGCATGGTGCGGATGATGTCGCCGCGCTCGCCCAGGGCGCGCAAGGTCTTCTCGGCGTCGGTATGGATGGCCCAGGTTCCGGGCTGCACCTCATCGGCCAGGCCCAGGCGCTGCAAGCGTTGCAGGCGGCCGATCAGCAGCAGGCGTTGGCGTTGCAAGCGGGGTTCGTTAAGCCGCTCGACCTGCACCCGGCCATCGTCGCCAGCCTCGCGCTGCAAGGTACGATCCAGGCTCGTCCACCGCTCCTGTTCCACCTCGCGCCCCAAGGTCTGCTGGATCTCCAGTTCGGTGCGTGGCCCCAGCCACTCGGTCGCCAGTTCGGCGGCGCGGTGGCGGAAGCCGTGGGCGATGTAGTCGCCCGCGATGATGAGGTCTTTGCCGGTGTCGTCGCGCCCGCGCACGATCAGGTGGGTGTGCGGGTTGTCGGTGTTCCAGTGATCCACCGCCACCCAATCCAGCCGCGTGCCCAGGTCGGCTTCCATGCGGTTCACCAGATGCCGGGTGTAGGTGCGCAGGTCGTCCAGTTCCGCGCCGTCTTCGGGGGACACGATGAAGCGGAAATGATGCCGGTCGTCGGCGCAGCGTTCCTTGAAGGCATCCAGGTCGGCTTCGTCGGCCTGTGCCCCATAGGCCCGGCCCGGTTCGCCATCGCGGCCTGCGCCGTCGCGCTCGATGTAGCGCAGGTGTTTGGCGAGCGATTGCGGGCTGGCCCGCTGGTGATTGACCAGCAAGGTCTTGATAGTCACGCGCCGCGACATGGGCGTCAGCTTCTCCCCGGCGAAGCGCGCCGCCGTATGGCCGCGCCCCAGGCGCGAGCCGGGGCGCTGGCCGGTGCCGGCCGCCCCAGGACGGCGCACCGCCGACTTGCCGCTGCTGGCTTTGCCAGCCTGCTTGAGCACCTTGGAAACGAAACTCTGGCCTTGGCCCTTGCCCCGGTTCTTCGGGGCGCTCGGACGCACCCGGAAATCGTCATCGCGGCGGTTGGTCATCGCCGTTCTCCCTGCAAGCTCTGGCGTGTCCGGTCGTGCGAAGCACGCGGACATGCCTGCATTGGCGCGACCCTCGCGCCGAACGCGGCACGGCGGCAAAGCCGCTCCGTGCCGCACCACCCCCACGTGCAGACTGGCTTTCGACGCGGGCCGGTGCCGCGTCCTTTTGTCTTGCCTTCCGCCTTTGCCCTTCGCTGTCGCTCCGGGCGTCGGCGGCCCGGCGACGCTGCGCTGCCTGCAGCCAGCGCGCCGGTGAACGCGCCAATGGCCGCAGGCCGGGCGCGTTCGAGGCAAGACGCCTGCACGTTCTCCAGCCAGATCGGGCGCGCAACGCCGATCACGGCGGATGCGCTGACCGGGCCGAAATACCGACTGTCGAAGGACGCCGGATTGGTCACACTGAGCAGGAAAAGTTCGCCAGGGCGAAGCTGCCGGCATTGCGGCCAGGATGGCAGCGGCCGGCCCAGCCGATCAGCAGGCAGCACGGCGGCCGAAGGCACGCCGTCGATGCGCACCTGACCGGCGACGATGCAGACGTGTTGCGGCGCCACCGCGCCCACACGTTTGAGCAGCGGCACGCGCGTCGGCAGGTAGCCGCGCTGCGCAGCGAGCGTGGCAGCCGTGGCCGGCAGCGGCGACACGAGAGCCGCCCAGGCCAGCGCAGCGAAGCAGATGGCGGCCAGTGTCGCCGCGATGATGCGAGCGCGCAAACGTGAACGCGGGTGCGAGCGAGGACGTGGCGCAACGGTGGGTGTGCTGGCCGTGGTGATCGGGGCGGTCATGGCAGCACCTTCCCGGCCAGCCAGGCGGCCTGCCGCTCGGCGGTGTATTCGGGCAGCGCAAGGCGAGCCGCAAGACGGTTGCCAAGCGTGCGCCAGTACGCAGGCGACACGTCAATGGCGGCGATGCCCAGCGCCTCGATGGCGTCGATGCGTTCCAGCACGGCGCGCACGTTGGCATCGCCTTCGACGTGCAGCAGCAGGCGCGCGCCCGGCTGCACCCCGGGGATGCGCTGCGCCGCGTCCAGCGGTGTGCAAGCCTGCATCACCATGAGCTGCCAGCGGATCGTGCCGTAGTCGTTGGCTTGCCAGCGGATGCGGCAGAACATCGCGCCCGGCAGGAACACCGCGCAGCGCCGCCAGCGGTCGAGCTGGAGCGTGCGCGCCGGTTCGCCGAAGCGCAGATAGAGCTTGAAGCGATGTTCGAGGTAGGCCAGCGAAACGCGCGTCAGCGGCACGTTGCTGGCCTGGCCGGCGAGTACCGCGGGATGCAGCGACGGTGCAGCCGTGGCCGCGCCAGCGGCGGGCGAAGCGGATGCGGTCATGGCGTGTTCTCCCTGCGGTGTTCTGGAAACTCCCGCTCCAGCAGACCGCGCAGCAGGTCAGCCACGGTCACGCCTTGCGTGAAGGCCGACACCTTGATGCGCGCCCGCATGGCGGGCGTGATGTCGAGCGTGAGGCGGGCCGTGTAGAGGTCGCCTTTGCCCAGCGCATCGGCGTCGCCCTGGCGAATCCACGCCTCGGCGTGTGGATTCGCGGGCGGACGTGCGCCGATGCCGACGCGCTTGCCCGGGCGTTTGCCGTTGGGTGGCTGCTGCGCTGTCATGTCGGCCACCGCAGCAGTTCGTCCACCAGGGCGGTGATTTCGCGGGCGGCGGCGCTGTCGGGCGCTGTCTCGCGTGCGAGCCGACCAGCGGCCACGCTGTCGGCGAACACGATGCGCTGATGCACCTCCGAGCGCAGCGCGGGCAGCGGCTGTTCTGCGAGCGATTGCCGCGCCTCGCGGCCGATGATGGTGGTGCTGACGCGCCGATTGATGACGAAGGCCGCGCGCAGCGCAGGCCGGAACACCTGCGCCTCGCGGATCAGCGCCACCATCTCGGCGCTGGCCCACACGTCATAGGGGCTGGGCTGCACCGGGATCAGCACGCGCTCGGCCGCCAGCAGCGCGGAGCGCGCCAGGGCGGCGATGCGCGGCGGCCCGTCGATGATGACGTGATCGGCCCGCCTGGCGAGTTCTGGCGATTCCTGATGCAGCGTTTCGCGGGCAAGGCCCACGGCGCTGAACAGCCGTGGCAAGCCTTGCTGGCTTCTGCGCTGCGTCCAGTCCAGCGAGGAACCCTGCGGGTCGGCATCGAGCAGGACGACATGCTGGCCGCGCATCGCCAGTTCGCCCGCGATGTGCGTGGCGAGCGTCGTCTTGCCGACACCGCCTTTCTGGTTGAGCAGAGCGAGGATCATGGCGCGGCCCTCCCTGCTGGGAAGCCGGGCTTTGCCTGTCGTGCAAAACGCTGTTCGCCGTGCCGTTTGGTGGTTGTCCACCGAAACGGCGCGCTTCTACTAAAAGTTATGTATTTCTTGTTAGGGAAGTTAGAGGGGCGGCAAACCCGCGCCGTTATTGGCTTTCCGGTGTTTTCGTACTCCTGATAGCACGATAGGCGTACTCCCGATAGCACGATACCCGTTACTCCTGATAGCACGAGGCCGTCCACACCTTTTTCCCGAGTTATCCCCGTGCCGTGTGCAGCACGGGCCGGAACGTCAGCAGCTCCATCCCGTCGTCCAGCATCCGCTCGATGCCCAGGACGTAGCCGGGCAGCGACTGCCGCGCCACCAGGACGCGCAGGTCGTAGGCGAAGTCGGAGAAGCGCGCAGCGCTGCCCGACTTGCGGTGCAGGTGCCGGAAGTCGAATTGCCAGCCGCCCGGCTGCTTGCCGCCGTGCTTGCGCACCAGGCGGTACAGCCAGCGTTCGATGCCGCCCTTCAAGCGGAAATAGGCCGGGTCGATGGTCAGCACCAGGGCGGCATCGAGCACGCCAGCATAGAACCAGTCCGGCAGGATCAGTTCGATGCCCAGCGGAACGCCGCTGGCATCGGCCAGTTCCTTCCACTCGTTGATCCACGAGAAGCGATGCAATCGCCTTCCCGTGGTTTCGCGGATGGACGTGGCCACCGTGGTCGATTGCAGCCGGTCGAGCGCGGCTTTCAGCCGCAGGTAGTCGTTGAGCGACGTGCTGCGTCCGATGAAGCGCAGGATCTCGTAGGGGGTGGCGCGTATCCAGCGCGACGGGCGGATGCCCGCGTCGCGCGCCTCCACGATCTGCGAGGCGGCCCATATCAAAACGTCCGCATCCCAAATGGTCGCTATGCCATGCTCTTGCGTGCCTTCCACGCGGATGGTGATGCCGCCGGCGCGGAAGTCGATCGGCGCGATGCGCCGCGACTTGGAGAGCGAGAAGAACGGAAAGGCCATCAAGTCCTGGCTGTCGCGGGGTGCCATGTCGCCCGGCAGCGCGCGGAACAGGTCGAGCTGTTCGCGCTGCGGCAAGGCTTGCCCTGGCGGGCTGGACATGGCGACGGCCACCCACGCGCCAGCGATCAGCGGCCGTCACGGTAGTCGCCCGCGTGGCGTTCGGCATATTCCGGGTCGGACGTCGCCTCGTAGCTGCGCTGGTCGGCCCAGGCATCGAGGTCGGACACCGCGTACATGACGCGCCGGCCGAACTTGCGGAACTTCGGGCCGCCGCCGACCACGCGCTGTTTCTCCAGCGTGCGCGGCGAAAGGCGCAGGTACTCGGCGGCTTCGTCGTTGGTCAGGTAGCGTTGGGGCTGCGCAGGCGCAGCGGCAGCAGCGGCGGCAGGCCGCAAGGGAGCAGGTCGCATGGGATGAACCTCCATCAAGCCCGGCCGCACCACGCGGCCGGATAGAGGCACTTTCGAGAAAGCGAGGCTGCTTGCTAAGGGACGATCTGCGAGGGACGCGAAACGTCCCCCTGCTACAACGGCAGCAGCGGAAGCTGTGCCAGGCGGCGATAGCCGCCGCGCATCAGCGCCTCACCACGGCGCACCAGCCGCCGCACGCGGGCGCGCAAGGCGCTGTCCTTGTGCCAGTCGGCCGCGACCGCATCCACGCCGAACAACCCTTCGGCGACTTCGCGCAAGGACGCGCCCGCCAGGGTCGCGTCGAGCGCCTGCAAGGTGTGCAGCTCCAGCACCGCGCCGGGCGTAGGCCGGGAACGGGCCGCCGCCGCAGGCGCGGCAACCGTGGCGGCGGCCAAGGCATCCAGCTCGGCCACGAGCGTGCGATAGCGAACGCAGGGCATCGCGCAGGCGCGGGTCGCATACAGGTAGGCCATGCCGTCTTCCAGGCCCGGCCCGAGCGCGACCCGCAAGCAGCAGCCCGGCCAGTGTGACACCAGCACCAGGCGCTTGCCGTCGTGGATAAGTTGCTTGCGGCCAGGAACACGCCAGAACTCGAAGGCATGGGCCTCGGGCGGCGGGTCGGCATCCGGGTAAAGCTGCACCACGGCATCGTGATCGGGAAACCAGGCCGGATGCGCGTCGCGCGCATCCAGGGCTGAATCTTCCAACAGGCGCAAGCCCCACGCGTGCGCCGCGTCCGGTCGTCGGCGACGGCGCAGCCAATGGCGGCGGTAGTCGGGATTCCTGCGCAGGTATTCCCAGGCCAGCGCGGGGCCGTCGAGGTGCAGGACGTAGAGATAGGCCGCTGTCGGATACCAGTGTTCGGCGCTGCGATCAGTCATGGCGAAACCTCCCTGTGTATGGGATGCGTCGCCACCATTTCCGCGATACAGGAGCTATCGAAATACCATCAGGTCGTCTTCAAAAACTGTTAGTCTGTAACTAACAATTACAAGACAGTTTGGCTCCTGCGTGTTGCGGAATTCGTCTGAATGCGACGGCTGCGCCGTCAGGAAAATGGCGCGTAGCACTGGATACCGTGCCGCGCCCTGTGCCAAAGATCAGGACTGTTTGCAGCAGGGTTGCACCGCTTCGGTGCAAGCATGCGGATTCAGACCTGCACGGTCTTGACCAAGACTGAAATAGTCACAATGTGCCCCGGCTGGCCGAGCCGCACTGGCTTTCATCAGTCCGTGATCGCGCCGTTCTCTTGCGCCAGCCGGACGTACTCCGATAACGGACGCACCGCGTGGAAATACCGATCGCGTCGCACGGGCAACTTGCGCGGCCCGACGATGCCAGCCAGGTCGGACAACTTGACTGTCCCTAGCGCAGGCATTCCGATACCGAGATCAATCAGGCCGTAGGCCGTGTCGCCATCCGCAGGATCGAGCGACACGAGCAACCAGGTCACATGCGCGTCCAGAGTGAACAGGCGCACCACGGGCAGCGGGTCGAGCTGCTGACCAGCAGCGAGCACCGCGCCGTGGGCCAGCAGCCGGGCGCGTTCATCAGCGGTGACAAGCGGCAGGGTCACGGGCAGCCTCCCAACGAAACCAACGATGCGCGGATGCGCTTTTGTGCCGAAGTGCAGAACCGCCGAAACGCATTCGCGTGGAAGCACGGATGCGCAGAAGCGGAGTTACAGGAAGCCGGAAAGACACGGATGCGTGTCCCCTGTTCTGTCGGAATTCACAGATGCGGATTTCCGTAAAAGTACGAAAGCGGGCCTTTCAGCCATGAATGAACACTATAGATTGTAGCTCTATAGGGCTCAATGAGCTGTCATCTTGGTTTTCATGGGGAAACCAAGTCAGTGGCAGCGAAACACTCATTAGCAGCGGCAATACGGACAGTCAGGAAGGCGCGAGGCTTGAGCCAGGAAGCGTTCTCCGACGTGTCCAGCCGCACCTATATGAGTACGCTGGAACGCGACCTGAAAAGTCCGACCCTGCACAAGCTGACCGAGCTGTGCGAGGTCATGGAGGTTCACCCGCTCACGCTGCTGACGCTGGCCTATACCGGAGACGACCTGCGGCAGGCCGACCAACTGCTGGCGCAAGTGCGGCAGCAGCTGGAGACCGTGACGAAGAAAAGTGACACGCTATAGCGTGTGCGCATGCGCTGGCATGGCTGATCCGGCTCAGCCGGTTCAACGGTGTTCAAGGGGCGCCAAGCTGCGCGCGGCGGGGATAGCCCGCAGGGCTATCCCCCGGAGTACAGCGAGGCATGCAGCTGCAGCAGACTGAGAACGGGGCACGAGTGACCTATCCGCAGTGCGCGCAGGTTCTGAGTCCGTGACCACGCCCGAAAATATCATCATGTAAACGAACAACAAGGAGGAGCCAGGGATGCCATTCCCCATCTCACAGTGGACGCAGATTGCGCCCAACTACCAACAAGGAACGATACTTCTGGGCAACGGGGCGAGCATGGCTGTCTCGCCCGGCTTCGGCTACGGCTCATTGCTGGAGCATGCCCAGCGAACGGGATTGCTCGCCGATGATGTAAATCGCCTCTTTCGCTTTTTCGGAACATCCGACTTTGAGCTGATCCTTCGACTGGTCTGGCAGGCGTCCAACGTCAACAAGTCGCTGGAGATACCAGACCAGCGCACGCATCAGGCCTACCTGAACGTCAGAGAGTGTTTGATTCAAGCCGTTCGCAATGTGCATCCTGAGTACGATCTGGTGAGTGGTCGATTGCCCAGCATGTACCAGTTCTTGAAGGGGTTCGATACAGTCATTTCGCTGAACTACGACTTGCTCGTCTACTGGACGATGACCTATGGCCTGAATGTCGAAGATGGCCATCAGTTCAAGGATTGCTTTCTCGGGAATGGCGCCTTCGATGATGCGTGGCAAAGATTCCGTAACCGTTATCGGGAGCAAACCAACACATTGGTGTTCTATCCCCATGGAAACTTGGCTCTATGCCGCAACGCTGTGGAACAGGAACTCAAGATCCATAGTGCTGGAGCGGGCTTGCTGGAGGCAATCCTGCATGCGTGGCGCAGCGAGCAAGTCGTGCCGCTGTTCGTCAGCGAGGGAACGATGCAGCAGAAGGTGTCCTCCATCCAGAATAGCTACTATCTGTCCACGGTGTACCGGGAGGTGCTCACCTCGCAACGATTCGCGTTGACGCTGTTCGGTTGGGGAATTGGGGAGCACGACAGGCATCTGCTGAAGCGGATGCGTGGGACCGGAGTTCAGCGGGTGGCGGTCTCTGTTTTTCGTGGTAATCAGGTTGACTGCAATTACGCGTATCAAGTCATTCAAGATGATCTTGGACCTGTTCACGTAGATTTCTTCGATAGCGAAAGCCCCGGTTGCTGGATTCACGCAGTGCCACAGCCGGGACTTGGCCAATTAGGGCGCTACTAAAGCGATCCTAAATGCCCAGCCGTAGGCACTGGCCGGGCCGATTCGGCGCAGCCGGTTCGGCGGTATCGAGGGGCGCCAAGCTGTGCGCGGCGGGGATAGCCCGCAAGGCTTTCCCCCGGAGGCAAGCGAAGGTCGCAGCGCCGCAGGCGCGAAGGCGTGAGGGATTGGAGCCGAATGGGCGTGACGGCAAAGACGGCACGGGGCGCAGCCCGCAAAGCCCGGCGGAGCACCGCGCCGATAGGCCAGGCCCAGACAACCATTACAGACGCTGCCTCTAGACAGGAAGACACGGCCCGCCATGGGCCACGACCTGCTGCCGCCGCGTTGGAGGCTAACCTACTGCGCAGCGCCCCGCCGCATGGCGGGGCGCTGCGGGCGGCGGTCACGCCGCCTGGGGCTTGCTGCGTGACCAGATCAGGTCGTGCGTGCCGTCTTCGCCCTCGATCAGGCGGGCGTAGACCGTGGCCGCGAACGAAGGGTCGTCGAGGGTCACGGAGATGTACTCCCGCCCGGCCTCGCTGGTCTTCTTCCACGCCGCGCCGATGTCGTGGCTGGCCGCCTGCAGGCGGAAGTCCGGGGCTTTCTCGTTGTCGCCCTTGTCGTTGGGAACCAGCTTGACCTTGACGTTGAGCGTCAAGGTGCGAAGCGTGCCGGTGAAGCCGTCTTTGTCTGCGTTGAAGCTGCCGATGTTGGCCATGATGAAACTCCTTTTCGGTGGAACAAGGTTCGCGCCCATCGCGTCCTTGTTGTGATCCGGCCTGCGGGGGACGGGCGGGCTGCACCGCTTGCGGGCGCAACGCAGTGGAGAGCCGGGAGACGAAGAGAATTTGCCGCGCGAGGAATCTGCGCAGCTGAGGGGAAATTGTTTTCGCCGGACGGTTGCAGCCATGAAGCCAGAGGCGCAGCCGCGCCACCGCCAGGATTCACAACAACACAAGGACGCCTTGGGCCGAACCACTCCGAAAGGAGACTGGCCGACTCGACATCCCCGCACGAAGTCTGCACCGGCATGCTTGCCGACGCGGGCCAGGTCAAACACCCCGACGACAAGCGAGAACATCCCCGCCGCACTCTGCGGCGCCAGTCTTGAGGCGTGGTGTGGAATCTCCATGGCGAGGCTGAGCGGTATGTCCGTGAACCGTCCTTCGTGACGTGATGGGCAAGAACCGGCAGCGTTGAGGAAGACACGCATGCGCGCAACCTGTCTCAGCAAGCCACGGCGTATCCACCCCCGCCCCGCCCTGCCCTTCGCCGGCGGGACGCTGGCCTGGCCGATCCGGCGAAAACCGGTTCGGCGGTATTCAGGGGCGCCAAGCCGCGCGCGGCTGGGATGGGCCTTGCGCCGATCCCCTGGAGGTAAGCGAAGCGCGCAGCGCCACCGGGCGCGAAGGCGTGGGGGATTGAAGCCGGATGGCCGTGACAGCGAAGTCGGCACGGGGCGCAGCCCGAAAGCCCGGCGGTGCGGCGCACCGACACGCTACACGGCTCCCGTTTACCACTTTGTCAGCCACCACGACAGCGAAGTACGGCGTCCGTGGGAAAGCCAGGGCATAGCAATATGGAAAATCAAAGCATCACTGAGGTGTCCCGCATGCGAACTGCATCCATGGTAATTCAAGCCAATGGACGGCAAATGCCCGCAGCGTGGACTCTGAAGCAAACCAAGAACATGAAAGGGAAGGCATCTTGAAAGAGTCCGAGAACATCGTTCGGTACTGGCATGCAGTCGAGTTGCTGCAGCCGCAATCGGCCCCCAAGATCAAAAAGCGCAACAGTCCCCATGGGGCATTCATTCACGACACGCCGTGCACACGCCCCATCCCTCCTTGGGCACCCGAGAGCATCGTCAGCAAGCAGGCGCTTCCCGACACGCGCGCATGGAGCCACACGCTCTATGCCCACCTGTACGACAGTCGGCTCGTCGCCGCCGCACTCCAAGAACTGTACGGTGCCGACCAGGGCTACCGCGAACCACAGAACCGAGAGTCAGCCCTGTTCGCCGCGAAGTTCACCATGAGCGGGCAACTGGTGGAGGACAGTTTCGTGCTCTCCAGCGAAGCCTGGCTCCTCGGACGGGCGTTGGCGAAAAAGGACTGGACGCGCGGGTTCGAGGACGATCAACGAGTCGCCGCCGAGCAGGCGCTAACGCAGCTGCCGGGCCAGGTGTCCGGCGACGCGCTGCGGGACTTCACCCGGTGGGTGCTGCAGTTCCTCGGCGTGGCGGACTTCTTTGCGACTGTTGAGCGCCCACCACTGCGATTCCGTTCCCAACCCGTCAAACCCGACAAGCCCACATCGGAGGACGATCCGCTCAACAGCTTCCTGCTCGACGATCTGGCCACCGTTGCTGACAGTCTCAGCAAGGGCGTGGCGAGCGAAGCGTTGAACCAATACCTTCGCCGCCACAATCCGCAACCGCGGCTGCACATCGACAGCGACGACGCATCCCGGTCGCTGATCGAGCGGCTGATGCCGCAGGCCCATGCCGATAGCTGCTGGCCTTCCGAACGGCACCTGGGGCTTGTGCATTCCCAGCAACTGGCCGTAAACACGGTACTGTCCAAGCTCGCTGACGGACAAGGACTTCTGGGAGTCAATGGCCCGCCGGGCACGGGCAAGACGACCCTGCTGCGCGACTTGATCGCCGCCATCATCACCAGCCGGGCCGACGTGCTTGCTACGCTGCGCCGCGCATCCGACGGTTTCGCCAGCAACGCGCGCGAAGCCTGCAACGATGGCGGCAAGGGACAGGTCGCCTTCAAGCTCAATCCTGCGCTGTACGGCTTCGAGATTGTAGTCGCTTCGTCCAACAACGGCGCCGTGGAGAACGTCACCCTTGAACTGCCCCAGCGCGACAAGATCGACGAGAGCTGGCTGCCCGAGGCCGAGCACTTCGCCGACCTGGGCGAACTGATCACCGGCAAGCCGGCCTGGGGATTGATTTCTGGTGCGCTGGGCAGCAAGGCGCGGCGCAAGGCGTTCGTGGACCGCTACTTCTACGGGCAGAGTCCATCGGCCAGCCAAGGCAAGGTGGACAGCAACGAGGATGCCAACGACGAAACCGACGATGAGAATGTCGTCAAGACCTTGTTTGCCAGCCCGGCCACTGCTGCCGGGGCCGATGGCCTTCAAGCTCCTCCAGAACTACAGAAGAAGGCGCCGCAAGGCCTGATGGCATGGCTTGGCGGGCATAGTCAGCTCAACAAGGAGCGCAAGCCGGAAGAACGCCAAGCCCTGTGGCAGCAGGCGGTCGCCGAGTACGAGGCGGCCAAGGCGCAGGTTCGCTCGGCATGCGCCGATGCCTCCCGCATCCGTGCTCTGATCCAGACGCTGGAAACGACCAGGAAGAAGATCACCGAAACGACCGCCACCGTGCAAGCGCTAGAAAATCGCTTGGAGCACACGACGGAACAACAGGCACGTCTGGATGCCGAGGAACGCCGCCCCGCCAATGCGGCGTTCAAGCATGCGCTGGAGGCGCTTGCACAGCACCAAGCTAGCAAACCAGGGTTCTGGGCGAACCTATGCAGTCTGTGGGGAGCGTCACGCACCTGGAACACTGTGCTGAAACTGCTGCAAGACCGGCATGGTCTCGCCAAGGCCGAGTTCGACCGCATCGCACGACTCGCCAAGCAGTTCGAGGACTCCAGGCAGCAACTGGATCTGCAGATCGCCAATGCGCAGCAGGCGTTGAAAAAAATGCGGGCGGAAAATCAATCCCTGACGCAACAGGCCAGCGATCTGGCCAGCGCTTGCCGGGCCGACCATCTGCTGGCATGGCTGCGAGGCGGCGTCATCGGTCGTGGCGACACCATCGAACTGGCCGAACCCTGGAACATCGAGGGCTGGCGACAGGCCCGAGCGCGCGTCTTCGTCCAGGCACTGAAGCTGCATCGGACGTTCTTCGAGCTGGAGGCGGCACGGATGCGCTCCAACCTGTTCCTGATCAACGCGATGTTGACCGGCACCCACCTGCAAGGACTCTCGCACGAGGCAATTCGCTCGGCTTGGGCCTCGTTGTTCATGGTCGTGCCGGTGCTCAGCAGCACCTTTGCCTCGTTCGCGCGCTCTTTCCGCTCGTTGGGGCCGGGGGAGATCGGCTGGCTGCTGGTTGATGAAGCCGGACAGGCAACTCCGCAAGCAGCGGTGGGGGCGCTGTGGCGCTCCCGGCGCGCGCTGCTGGTGGGTGACCCTCTCCAGCTCAAGCCGATCGTCACCGTGTCCGACGCAGTGCTGGAACACATGCGCACGCGCTACCGCGTCGATGCGCATTGGCTCCCCAACAGACAGTCCGCGCAGACCTTGGCAGACCAGGCCACGACATGGGGCCGTCTGGCGGGACCGGCCGACAGCAAGACGTGGGTGGGGTTGCCCTTGGTCGTGCATCGGCGCTGCGACAAGCCGATGCACGGGCTGGCCAACCGCATCGCCTACGACGGTGCGATGGTGTACGGCACCATCGCACCGCGCGCCGACAAGGAGACGCGCGCGCGCCTGCCGACCGGATGGATTCACGCCAGCGGAGCATCTGACGGGAACTGGGTGCCGGCCGAAGGAGAGGCTTTGCGGGCACTGCTCGCCCTGTTGCGCATGGACGGCGTGGATGCGGCCGACATCTCGGTCATCACGCCCTTCAAGGCTGTCCAGGAAAACCTCAAACGCCTGCTCGGCGACACGATGGTTTCCGGAACCATCCACACCATGCAGGGTAAGGAGGCTCCCATCGTCATCATGGTGTTGGGCGGCAATACCGAAGGTTCCGGCGCACGGGAGTGGGCGGTCTCGGAACCCAACCTGTTGAACGTGGCGGCCACACGGGCAAAGCGGCGCTTCTACGTGATCGGCGACCGGAACGACTGGCAGAACCGGTCGTTGTTTTGCGATGTCATGGACCTCTTGCCGCTCCAGCGCCTCCCCGAGCGCGAAGCAGTATTGACGTCCCAACCTCAATAGAAGTGCAGGACTGGAACATGAGCCCATCCATTCGCTTCGTCCCGATCACCGTGCTGTGCCTGCTGCTCGCAGCCTGCTTCGAAACATTTCCGCCGGTCTCATCGGCCGTCGTGACCCATCATCAGGGCGTAAAACCACAAGGCGCAACGCAGCAACTCTCGCCGGAGCAAATCGCTTCGGTGTCTGCATGGCTACAGGATCACCGCTGGGGCTGGTATCCCGTGACCGCCACCTACGGTCCCGGAATTCTGATTTTGGCGACGCATGCCGATGGCACGCTTTTCCGCATCAACCTGATGCAGAAGGTGCTGATCGTGGGACAGCATCAGCGCAGCCTCTCCAAGGAAGAGAGTCGGGAGTTGCATTCAATGATCGGTACGAAAGATGATCGATAGAGCCCTTTAGACAGGCCCAGATGAACCCGATGGCGCGCGGATGCTTCGATTGCCGCCTGTCGCGAGTCTGCGGTATCCGACCACATCGGGCAGCAGGCACGATGCTGCTGTTGGCCTTCCACACCGGGCGCGGCCACTGCCGCGCCCGGATTTTTTGGTATCCACCGGCCCCAGGGCGGGACGACCTGGGGCCGGTGCTGGCTTGCCTATTCCTTCGTCTCGATAAGCCACCACACGGCACGCGGCAAGGTGCGGCCCGTGATGGGGTGAATGTCCGTGAGGTCAGCGCAGGCCGTCCAACCGCGAGGCGGACGGCGCCCGCGCACGTCGCCGTGCCAGCGGCGGACGCGCACCGCGCCTGGTGCGTAGGTCGCCACCATGCGCGGGCGGCTGATAGCGGTGCGGGTCATGGGCGGTTCTCCTTCCAAGCGAAGCGCCCCGATCGAGGCCGGGGCGCTTGCCTTTGGCGCGGGTCAAGCGGCCAGCGCCTCGGCGGGCTCATCCGCCACTGCTTCGGCATCCTCCGGGGCTTCCTGCTGCGGGCCATCTTCCGACGCGGCTTGCTGCGGGCCATCGGCCTTGAAGATCGCCGGCATCCAGCCCGTGCCATCGGCCAGCCGTTCGGCTTCGCTGGCAATGTCGGCCTTCTTGAGCTTCGCCAGCCGCGTGACGTGATCCGGCGCGTACTCGCCCACAGCTTGCAGAATCGCTGCCTTCGGAACGTGCCTGAAGTAGCCTTCGGCGGTCGGCTGCCACCATGCGGCCATGTCTAGGCCCACGGCCTGCGCCAGTTCCTTGCCGGGCTGGCGCGGCGCGGCGCGGGGCGTCACCACGTCTACCGTGGAGGCCACGCACACGGCCAGCAGCTTGACCAGCTCGCCTTGCTCCATCGCCAGCAGCGCACAGAACAGTTCGGCGCTGTCCTCGGGCAGCTTGCCGGCCCATGCCTGTTGCAGTTCGCGCAGCGCCTCGGCGGCGGACGATTCAAGCCAGTCCGGGGCCATGCTTTCCAGCCGGTCTTGCGGCGTGAGGCGCACGCCCAGTGGCAGAGAATCACGGTTGAGGCCGTAGCCGCTTTCCTGCAAAACGGTCTGCACCATGCCATGCACCAGCGCGGCCAGCGCCGCTTGCGGATGCCGGGCGACTTCGATTTGCAGCGCCGCCGTGCGGTGCGCACTCAAGCGTTGCGCCAGCCGGTCGGACATGGCGGCGGTCTTGGGTTGCTCGTCGTCCTCGCCTTCGGCGTCGTTCGCAGCATCGTCGCCGAAAACCTGACGCAGCCGCTCCAGCGTGCGCAGCGCCTTGGCCTCGGCCTCGCGCAGCAGGCCGCGATGAATCACGGCTTCGCCGTTGCGGTCGATGGTGACGATGGCACCGGCGGCGGCCTTCACGGTCGCGCCGTAGTCCTGCAACCCATCTTCCAGCGCCTGCAACTGTTCGCCCATGGCTTCGCCTTCCTTTTGCAGCGCGTCGGCCTTGTCCTCGTCCTCGGCATCCAGTGCGGCGTCGAGCGCTTCGCCCACCTCCTGCATCTTGGTTTGCAGCTTCTCGATGCGCTGCGCCTCACGCTTGCTCGGTTCTCGCCGCTCCCTCTGCGCACGCTGGAAGGCGTGCAGGTCGGCATGGGTGACGCCGGGCGTGGCATCCACCCATGCCCAGCCTTCGGCCTTCACCTCGGCGGCGATGCCTGCCAGCTTGTCTTGCGCCAGCCGTTCCAGCAGCGCGGCATCGGTCAGATACACGCCCGCATCGCCTTCCGCGAACAGGTCGCGGCGCACGCCACCGCCTGCAGACTCGTAGGCATCCAGCCCGACAAAGCGCACCAGCGGATGCCGGTAGGCGTCGATTTCGCGCTCGGTGAGACGTTCGCGCAAGTTGGACGGGTGACGCTGCCACGTCGGAGCATCGTAGAAAGCACTTTCCTGCGCGGTGTGGTCGTCGGTGATGACAAGCGCCATCAACTGATCGAGCGTGACGGCATCGGCGCGGTAGTCGGCCATCAGGCGCGGCGAGACGTTGGCCAGCTTCAAACGGCGCTGCACCACCAGCGGCGTGACGGAAAAGTCCGCCGCAATGTCCTCGATGGGCCGGCCTTCGGCCACCAGCGCCGCGAACGCTTCAAACTGGTCTGCCGGGTGCATCGCTTCACGCTGCACGTTCTCGGTGAGGCTGGCGGTTCGCGCCGTGCCATCGGCCACCAGCAGGCAAGGCACGTCCCATTCCTTCGGGATACGGCGCTTCTTCGCCAGCAGCTTCAATGCGGCCAGCCTGCGGCCACCGGCCACGACTTCGTAGTGCTCGCCATCGGCGGCGGCGATCACGATGAGATTTTGCAGCAGGCCCACGCGCTGGATGGATGCGGCCAGTTCGGGAATGGACATGCGCTGGGTCTTGCGCACGTTGCGGCCCGTGGGGCGCAGCAGCAGCCGCGACAGCGGAACCAGAATCAGGTTCTTGCTAGGGTCGGCGGCTTCCAGCGGGATAGCGGCAGCGACGTTGATGGCGCGGGCTTCGGTTTGGGTAATGGCGTTCATGGTGTATCTCCAATCGAGTGAAACAAGGGAATGGAGGGGAACCGCCCCTCCGGCGGTGGGACAATTCAGGCCTTGAGGACGCGCATGCCATCGGCCAGCAGCCACAGGGCGCGGTTCAGACGGATGTTTTGGTCAATACCCTGCACCGGGCGCGTGCTTTGCCTGCGGCCATTTGCGGCGCGGCCATGCAAGCCACCCTTGGTCAAGTTCTCCTGCGTGCGGTTGAACACGCTCCACAGGTCGGGGCGGCGGTCGTCGAACCGGCGCGGCATCAGGACTTGCGATTCCGTGATGGGTGCGGGCTTGTCCGGGTCGTCGTACTTGAGGGACAGCGCGGCACGGGCGAACACTTCGGCTTCGCCATCGTCCAGCGTTATGCCGCGCATCAGGTCGCGGGATGCCTTCACCAGCTCGAAGCCGCCCAACACTTGATAAGCGCCTTCGATGACGTGCCCGGCCACGTCGCCTTTGTGGGGCACGCGCACGTCCGCCACGGTGTCGCCGCAGACAAGGCCATTGCTGCAAACGAAGCGGAACATCCCGGCCAGCATCTGATAGCTGCTCGTCCCGTCATGGGAATTGAGCAACACGATTTCATTGGCTTCCGCTCCGTTGATCTGGCTGGCATGGCGCAGGCGCAGCATGTGTTTCGTGTGCTCGCGCTTGCCTTCATCGCGCACGCGGGTCTGCGTCACCATGAAGGGCTGAAAACCTTCCTTGCGCAGTTCGGTCAGCACGGCGGCGGTGGGGATGTAGCTGTACCGCTCGGAACGGCTCTCATGCGGGGCGTCCGCGAAGATGGACGGGGCCACGCGGCGGATTTGGTCATCGGACAGCGGGGAATCGCTGCGCAGCGACGGGGAACGGGAAGCGAAACGGGTTGCGAGTTGCATGGTCTTTCTCCTGACAAAAAGGGTTGCTGTTCACACCGCACACCGGATTCCAAGATTCGGAGCCCAGCCTTTCGGCTGTTCGGTGCGGTCGGCACGAAGAACCCGGTTGGCCTCGTTGCCACCGTCTTTCCTGAGTTCATCGCCCGCGACGGTCAGGAGCGCGCGGACGGGGGCCGTCAAGGAAACAAGCGCGGGGTTGGTGCGGCCCGCAGGCGCAGCCGAGGACACGGCCCTGCGCGCCTTGACGGCACACGGCCGCGGGCTACAGTCGCGAGCAAGGTGATGGGGTCAGGAGAGATGGCTGGACAGGCAACGGCCACCTTGATGTGCTGACCGTACGGCAAGCGAAGCGCGCAGGCCCGGATCGGGAAGCCGGGCCGGAGGCGTCAGCCGAGCGGAGCGAGGGAACGATGGAAGCCCGAATGGGGCGAGACGCCGCAGGTGGCTCGATGCGCAGCAGGACAGCGCGACCGGCCATGTCTTCTTGGCCGGGGACGCCCATTTCAGCTTGAGCAGGTATGGATGGCTGCAGCAGTTGAAATCTACGCAAGCACCCCCACTTTCCCTCTCGATGTTCGCCATCTACACAAGGGGAGGGATATGGCAGATTTTTGCATCACGGCCGTGCGGTACAACCAAGACCACAGTCACATCGAGTTCGTTCGTGTAAAAGAAGAAAAACCCGGAGAAATCGGGCCGAATCGAACTGTGCCGCGAGCGTTCGTGGCCGACCTCATTCGCCTTGGCAAGGTGACATTCCAGACCCGGACAGAAACGCCCGAAAAAAAATGGAAGGTTGGTGCGCAGGTGCATGTCATCGACGATGTCTACCTGACGACCAACAAGAACAGCACCAAGCGGGACAATCTGGAGAACCTGCCGGAGTTCTAAGGGGCTCGTGTTGCCTCGCGTCGGGTTTGAAGGGGCGTCCTGCGACGCCCCAGGGCCGGGTCAAACGACGACCCGCCCAGCCAGGCGCGCATCGCGCGCATAGGCGCTCAACCGCTTCTCGGCGCGGAACGACAGGTCACGCTCGATCGGCAGGCCCAGCCCACCGCGCACAGTCGCCAACTCGCCTAGGCTGACCCAGCCGATTTCCGGCATCCCCAAGCCCAGGTCGCACAAGCCGAAGGCGTGATCGTGGTCGTCGGGATCAATCTCGGTCAGCAGCCAGGTCGCGCCAGCGTCCGGCGTGAAGAGCTTGACCACGGGCGCCGGATCGAAGTCCGGGTTGTCCAAAGAGTCGCGGCCGTTGGCCAGCAGCATCGCGCGCTGCGCGTCGGTGATGAGTGCGTTGTTCATGGTGAACTCCTGAAGATTGCCGGGCGGAATTGCCCGTCACCTCCGGGGCACGACGCAGCGCAAGCGGTCAGGGGTCGAAGACGGCCGGAGGCCGCCAGCGTGCTTGCACGCGCAGCCCTTGACGGCGAGAACGCCGTGGCACGATGAAGGGAACAGCAAGACCGCCCCACCCCACCACACACGCAGACCTGCCTTTGGCAAGTGCGCAGCACGCGCAGGCCTGTAGGACGGAGCTACGCCACTGGGCGCAGCAAAAAGGGGCCGAAGCCCCCGTGGTTAGAGCAGGCCACATTCGGCAAATGAAGTGGTGACCGCGCCGCCGACGACGACGTGATCCAGCGTGCGCACGTCCACCAGCGCCAGGGCCTCCTTGAGACGCTGGGTCAGAACCCTGTCGGCCTGGCTCGGCTCGGGACTCCCGCTCGGATGATTGTGCGAAAAGACCACCGCTGCCGCGTTGAGCCGCAGGGCCTCCTTCACCACCTCGCGCGGATACACCGATGCCTGGTCGATGGTGCCGCGGAACAGTTCCACGTACTCGATCAGCCGATGCTGGCTGTCGAGGAACAGAGCCGCGAAGACTTCGTGCCCAAAGCTGGCCCGCTTGGTGCGCAGGTAGTCCATGACCAGCGCCGGCGATGTGAACAGTGTCCCGCGTGGGTTCTTCAGATCGATGACCTGGCGTGCCGCCGCCAGAATCTGGTCCGCCGACACCAACAGGTAACGCCCCTGTGCGTCACGCACCAGCAGCGAAGAATCGAGAGACAGAGAAAGTTGCGACATGATCGTGCTCCGGTTGCTCAGGCGGAATTGCCTGGAACCGGCCCCAGCACGGCGCAGCGCAAGCTGTCACAGGGTCGAAGACGGCCATGGCCGCAAGCGCCAAAGGCGCGCAGCCCTTGACGGCGAGAACGCCGTGATACGGTGAAGGGAACAGCAAGACCGCCCACAGCCCACCACCCGCAGAGATGACGGATGGGCAAGCGCAGCGCGCAGGCCCTCAAGGGCCGGAGGCGTCAGGGATCAAAGCCGGATGGCCGCGACTCGGCACGAGGCGCGGGGCACAGCCCGCGAGCCCGACGGCGGAACGCCGGGATGCACGCAATAGAGTCAGCAGATCAGAAGTCGAAAATCCGTGCCAACTTCAATCAATGTCAGTTTTCTTGATCTTCGGGATATGCCGCTTGGGGAATCGGTACCCAGCCCTCGCGGGTGATGCCTGCCCCGATGCGTATGTTTTGGCTTTCGGTCGCAGCCCAGTGTCCGCCCCGGTGCAATATGGCACGAATCACCGACTTCCGCGGATGATCCTCATCCGCCTTGGCAGAGCTGCAGATTGCATTCCAAGTATGCTTGTCTGGCATGCTGTCCAAGCGTGGGCCAACCAGTTGGTCCAGAATTTCAGTCGAGACATTGTGCCGCCCACCATGGTGAGGCACCTGAAAATACCGAATGCCCGGTAGCGCGAGTCCGGCGAAAGGCGCGTAGCCAATCACTTCTTGCAGCGCCTCACGCCCGGCATCGCCAGTGAGCATGACACGATGACCGTTCAAGACGGCCGACTGCACCACGCTCATTTCATTTTCACGACTGGTCGGCTCGGGCGGGAAATATTCTTCTCCCCACAAGGACTTGATGTAGGCGGTCGCAGCCTTCACAGCCCGGAATATGCTGCTCAGCGCGCTATCTAGAGCACTTTCTTCAACAGCTTCCGGAGTCTTCGCGGAGTCCACGATCAGGTCCAGGTAGCGTTCCAGGCTAGGAGCCATGACCGTGAACGGGCCGATGCTCTGCCCCTGTAGAGGCGCATGGATTGGAATTTTCTTCGCCACCGCAAGATCCTCAAGAATTGCTGTGGCATCGTAGATGGAGCGCAACTTCCGTCGCAGTGCTTCAACCGATTCATAGGTTTCAAAGCGATCGATCAACTGGTCTGCGTATATCCACGGCCGGTTGATCCAAAGATTCTTGACCGTGCATTGCTCCAGGACTTTTCGCAGCCCATTGGCGTGATCGCGATCGGGGTGCGTGAGGATCACATGGTCGATGACTGTGGTTCCATAGAACGTCTTCAGATGCTCGACGATCTGATCCCCTGTATCCAGATACCCACCGTCAACGACGTGTACACCCTCCGTACCATTTACCGAGTAGCGCAGCGTGATCGCATCGCCGCTTTTCGCGGTTTCGACGCCAAGAAAATCGATCTCGAAGTAATCAGCCATACATCCCTCTTGTTCTATGCCAACAAAGTGCCGGTGGCTTCACATCTACCAGCGATCCACAGCACACGTGAGTCCTGTCGGAGTCCACACCAGCGACACGGCGGGAAGCCCGCCAGCATCCTCTGCGATGCCGCGCAATGTATTTCGATCTATGCCCGAATGTGGGCCACCTTTCGGGTGGCTGTGCCAGGTGCCGATGAAGGCGAGATACCCCAAAGAGGCAGCGTTTGCGGCGCGCAAATTTTGAACAAGCCCATTGGTTCCGAGGACGAAACGGGCGGCCTCTCGCACGCTATCAGGCGGCGCCTCAATAAGGCCCGCAATGGTAATGGTTCGATTTTCAAACGAGATGCGGCCGACCAAGGTCCCGCCTGTTTCCAGTGCTCCCCAGCGCAGCGCTTCAGCATGGATCGCTTGCGCGACCGGGTGCAGAACTCGAATGTTCCAGCCACCATCGTCGGCTACGTCGAGCACGGTGGTCGGGCCAAGGCTGGTGCGGCTCCATGCCATGCCGAGTCCTTCGGCATCCGATATCCCGGCGCAAAGCGTCGCCTCCTTCGGAAGCCCGTCAACGAGCCAGCGCTCCAATTGCAAACCGGCCAGTGACGCAGAACGCGAAACAACGGCATCAGACATTGGCATCGTCAGGGAACGGCAGTTGTCACCCACGAAAATGCGTGTCGGCTCAGAGGTGTCACCGGAGATCGAGGCACGCAGCTCCGGCACAAACCGGCAGCACTCGAACAAGAATGCCGTAAGGTCGTCAACCCGACCGGCCCGGCCAGGTCCTTCGAGCAAAACCGCGACGCAGCGCCCGTGTCCATACATCACGATCCTTGCCAGTCGCGCAGGGGATTGGTTCAGCGCCGTTGATTGTGCTTCTGCGGCCAACACCTGAAGTGAAGCCGTCGCATCCACGATGAGGGCAGCATCCTGCGGAACGGTTGCAGCAAACTGTTCAGGATCGACCAAGAGAGTCGCTGCGTCGGTGTCGAACGCTCGCGATTGAAGATGAGACAGGCTTTCAAAGGCCGTCTTCATCAACGCAGACTTCCGCGGTGGGACCAGCACCGATGCCCGCTCAATAAGTGCATGTCGCGCCGCGTTATGAGGCGACATGGATTCGTTATCGACGAAGGTCACTGAGCCGAAACCCGCTCGCCCCAGTTGCAGCGCAATTTTCGATCCCACGCTTCCGCAGCCGAGCACGACCAGCGACTGCGATGTGGCCGCTGATGGAATGCCGGACGTCCTTGCCAGCAATTCGGGAGACAACGAATGCGCGTGAAAGGCTGGGTGAACCGTGGCGTTTCGCTCCAAGAGCGATTGAGCGTTGAGTTCGTAGCGCACCACATAGGGCAATACCTCGACACTTCTCCCCGGGGAGCCCACAAGCGACGCTGGCCTTTGTACAGCCAGAATCACAATCGCGTACACGCCATGCAACCAGCCCCGCGAGTCCTGCTGCCGATCCAGGATCGAGCGCCCGTAGTAACCATCCAAGCCTTGGGCCAAAGCGCCACGATCAATGCCGAGTTCTGCTGCTCGATCAAGCAGCGTCGCAAGATCGACAACCGTCTCCGGTTGGTAGTGTCCGACCACATGCGGGTGGCCTCCGGTCATGGTAGCCCGGGCAATGAAGGCGGCGGTGTGGCCGTTTGCCCATTTGCCCAATTTGTCGTTGTGAGTCTCCTGGTAAAACACAGGATCGACTTGCGGGGTCAATTCGGCATTGATGATGGCGTATAGACCGCCATCAATCGTCACGTAGCCTGCGGGGACTACCAGAATGGTGCCGTCAGCGGGAGCTGCGGCCGCAACCTTCTCGGCACTGAATACCACGGTCGAAGGACAGCTGTCTCGTCGAGTCGGCTCCCACCCCTGTTCAAGGTCCAGCAACGTGCCCGCTGCGGCCTTGTGCAGCCAATCGATCAACTGATCGACAATGGCGTCTAGGCCAAACCGATGCAGCAGTTCGTTGAGCGCCCCCTCGAACAGGCAAGGCGAGACCAACTCGCCCTCGCGATGAGGGTTGATATGCGGCAAGTTGAGCGGGAAGTCCGCACGCAAGAATGGCTTGGGCGCGGACAGGGGCCATTCAGTGCCGAACACCAGAACGCATGTTTCGACCGAGCGTACTCCGGTCTCGGATACCCCTCTGCGCCGAGACCTGCTTGGCAATTCAACGGCAACATCGACTTCAATCTGCGTCAACGCGCCCAATGCCGTTGGCTCGCCAACGCGGACAAGGCCCCGATGCCGCTGAAGTTGATGCAGTGCGTCCGCGATGCGGTCCGTCATGATGCCCCGTGCGGCATGGGCGTGCGCGCGGAGGTGATCACGGCGGCAGCCTTCGATCCGGCTTCCTTCTTCGAAGGAGGCTGCACACCCTGAGCGGTGACGGTGAAAACGAGGGGCTCCACGGATTTTTCGCTCGGATATTCGCCCGTGCAGTAGAACTCGCCTTTTGCGTCGTTCACGATCGCCACGTACTCACGCTTCGCGCGGATGCAGGGCGGATCGCTGTCATCGTCTGCGATCGGCTTGCAGCTGGCGACGATAACGGCACCATCACGGGTCTGCGAAAGTGCCTTGCGGGCATCGGCGTCGAGTTTGGCCTTCTCGCCGAAATCGGACCAACTGTCATAGGACAGCGAATGCCAGGAGCAGTGATGCGGTGCCTGCATGATGTCGTACTCAAGCACATCGGCTTCAGTCTTGTGGCGCTGCCACTGGCGGTTCCAGATGAATACCTCGGCATCGCCACCAGTCAGGAATTTCGCGCCATCCGGCGTCTGCGCATCGGCGGCCAATGTGATGTTCAGGATCACGCTGGACTGGTTCTTGACTAGGCACTCTTCCTCTTCTTCGTCGTCCTGGGCATCCAGGGGAGCCAAAAGAAGCGCGGAGAAGAATGCCGAACTCTTGCCATTGATCGTCGAGAAGCGCGTGTCCACCTTCCGCACGATCGAGGTGAGATCGTCGGTTTTTCCGTCGATGTCCTCGCCCATGATCTGAATGCGGTCACCGTTCCCGACGGCAAAGTTCTTGTCCCGGTTCAGTTGCACGCGCCGGCGTGCCTCGGTGTTGAAGGCCTTGGCGTCGTCGCTCAAGGTATGAGTCTTGCTGGTGCGTCGAAACACGATCGGGGACGACCACATCTCGCGGATCACGATCTTCTTGTCCTTGTCGTCCTTCTTGTCATCCGGGTACTTGGCGAGCGGCCCCAGGTAGAAATGCCGCGTCAGGCCGCGGCAATGATCCTGATCCGGGTGGCTCAACAGGAAGGCATCGACATACGGCCTACCGTTCTCATCCTTCTTCAGCCGTTCGCGCAAGTCCTTGGCAACGTCGCGCACGTCCTTTCCGGGGTCGTCGGCGTCCTGTCGGATGTTGATGTCGATCAGCAGCGTCGTCGCGTCGA
The DNA here is from genome assembly GCF_042652905.1 of Giesbergeria sinuosa. NCBI lineage: Bacteria > Pseudomonadati > Pseudomonadota > Betaproteobacteria > Burkholderiales > Comamonadaceae > Giesbergeria > Giesbergeria sinuosa. The sequence continues at coordinate 69,047 of NZ_JBHSHJ010000003.1, forward strand.
GGTCGCCGAACTTGATGAGCGTCATGTCCCCGTTATCAACGGGGAAAAACGTGATGGTGGTGGGCATGAGGGTCTCCGGGTAGACGACCGAAGGATGATCGCGTATAGTTAATATACGACTATTTTTTACGCCCTTCTACTTTTTAGACGCTATTGATGCAAGAGCCCCCTGTTACTGCCGCCGAGCCCGCTGAATCCAAGGGATTAAGTTGGGGGCTGGAGAGCAGACTTCAATTCATCGATTTTCGTTTGCGCTGGGAGCGGCGCATCAATCGAATGGATCTCACTGAGCACTTCGGCATCTCTGTTCCCCAGGCTTCACTGGACATTGCCAAATACACAGAGTTGGCGCCGGGCAATTTGGTCTACGACCGCAGCTCCAGGACCTACACGGCAGCGCCGGGCTTCCAGCCGCTGTATCAACGAAGCTCGGCACAGCGCTATCTGGCAGAGTTGCTTGCAACCAAGATGGGTGTTGTCGAGCCGGCTGCCAGCTTCATCGGTTCTGCGCCAGAGACGGATTGGGCACCTTCCCCTTGGCGCACGATCAATGAGCAGACTGTCGAAGCGGTGGTTCGGGCAATCCGGCAGCGGGAAGCCATTCGGGTGAGCTACCAGTCCATGACGTCCCTGGACGAATCGATTCGCTTGCTGTCACCGCACGCCCTTGGCAACGACGGTTTTCGCTGGCACGTGCGCGCGTTTTGCCACAAGCGCCAGCGCTTCAGCGATTTCGTTCTCGCCCGAATTCTGCGCATCGACGGTTTCGAGCTGAGCCAAGTTGACTTCAGCCAGGATGCGCATTGGCATACTGTGCTGATGCTGGTCCTTGCGCCGCACCCTGATTTGCCCCCGGCCAAGAAGCGAGTCTTGGAGCTGGATTACGGCATGGAATACGGACAGGTCAAACTTCCATGCCGCCAAGCGTTTCTGTACTACACGCTGAGGCGTCTGGGCCTGCATACCAAGGAAGCGCCAGACCCTCTCGCGCAGCAGATCACGCTGAAAAATCGCGATGAAATCCAACCCTATATCGATGCCTTGACGGCACAGGCCTGACTTCATATGACAACCTTTTTTGAGCTGGTCAAGGACCCCTACGAGCGCAAGGCGCGTGTGGTCCCCGGACTTCTTGTGGCCCTGCCGGTGCTGGTGCCGCTTCTGTGTGTCTACGGGCCAAAGCATCCCGTGCTTACAGGTGTGATCGGCCTGCTTGGTGGCTGCGGCGCTATCTATGCGCTGGCGAGTGTCGCCCGCGGGCGCGGGAAACAGCTTGAAGAGATGCTGGTTGCAAAGTGGGGCGGCATGCCCACAACCATCGCACTGCGTCATCGCGACAAGTTTCTCGATGGTGTCAGCAAACAGCGTTATCACACGGCGATCACGGCCAAGCTGGGTATCGACATGCCAACGGCAGAAGAAGAGTCAGCAAGCCCTGACAAGGCGGACGATATCTACGTTGGCGCCACCAAGCGGCTTCGCGAACTCACGCGCTCCAACAAGCAGCTCTTGCTGAAAGAGAACATTGCCTATGGGTTTCACCGCAATATGCTGGCGATGAAGCCGGTCGGTATCGTGTCGTGCATCCTGGGCATCATCTACGGATTGCTGATTGCGAAGGTTCTGCAGGTAGTCCCACCCCATTTTGACCCAATGCACCTTGCCGATCCGGGGCTTGCCGCAGGCCTGACGTTGCTCATTTCGTTGGCCTTGCTTGCTGCTTGGCTGCTGTACTTCGATCAGGGCGCAGTCAGGCGGATGGGGTTCGTTTATGCGGAACGCCTGTTCGAGTGCTTGCCGTCTTTGTCTTCTTCGGCCCCGAGAAAAAAGCCTGCAAAACCGACTGCGGACTAAGATTCAACGCACTCTGCGGATAGGCATAGGCGCGTAACTCCGCTGGAATGTTGGCCTATCGGCTGACTTTCGGCAGAGGATGGTCAAGTCTCGTGGCTGGCGGCCACGTGATTGCGATGCAGGTCCGAAACCACGGCGATCAGCCTGTTGATCGGTTCGGCCAGCCGCTTCGGCAATACGCGATGCTGGGTATGGGTTTTCAGATCGGCGATCCAGCGATGCGCCACCCATACGTCCTCTTCGGGGTGGTTGTTGTCCACGCCGTTGCAATACTTGTAGCCAACGAGCGCATCGGTGTGCGACAGCAGGATGCGCGCCATCGTCATGTGGAAGCGATGGGCCTGGAGGTCCGCCGGGCCTCTGGGACGCGGTAGGGTCAGCCGTAGGCATCGCTGGGCGTTGAACTCACTCCAGTCGGGGCCAACGACTTGCCCCGCGCGTTCCAGCATCTTGCAGGACTGCTCGTTCTTGCCGTTGACCAGGGCAACGGCGACCGTACCCTTCGGGTACTCCAGCTTTTCGGCGAGTAGGTTCATCCAGCGCACCAACTTGTTCAAGGTCTCATCGTCGGCAAACACAAGGAACTGATGGCGTTGCTCGTCATCCAGAAACGCCGGCAATTGCGCGTAGAGGGGGTACAGCAGGTCGTGGAGATAGATGTAGGTCTGCCGGCGTCCTTGCTCGTGGCTCCGCGTGGTTGCGGTCAGTACCCGCTGTGCCCACTCGGGCGTGAGTTCGTCCAGCGCCATCTCGGTGATGTCGATGGAGATCAGCGGGAATCCTAGCGACTTTCCGATCAGCGCCTTCCGCCCGTCAAAGGCGTGGCCGAGTTCAATTTCAACGCCGCCCAGCACCATCGGCTCGGTCTGGACCGGCGGCCCGAGCACAGCCACGTCAAGCCGGAATTTGCTGCCGAATGGTGTCTCCAGGGGATGCTCGGTTGCCACCTGGTCGGCGCCGAGCAACAAGTTGCCTTCCAGCGGATAGTCCGACGCATCCGCATCCTTGAACGCCCACGGCATCGCAAGCCCGGCATGCAGGCGTCGTGAGAGTTCAGCCGCAACAAGTTCTTTCGCCCGCCGGTGTTCAGGGCTTTCCTGCACGGCGCGCCACCGGCTGGCCTCTTCATCGTCGAAGTGCGCTTTGGGGTTGAAGGTGTGCTGGGCAGGAAGCACCCGGAAATGGGAGCGCCGACGCAACTTCCCACTCTCGAAGGAAGGGCTGACCCATGTCACCAGCTGCTGTGATGCGCCGGGAGATACCAAGGGCCACAGTTTGCGCGCATGCTCCCGGCTGCGAACGTCGCGCGCGGCGATCGTGGTCTGAAAGATCCCTTTCCGAGAGAAGACAACGATCGCCTCGTCCATTCTTGTCTTTCCCTTATGGCGATACGGCCGCTAATTTCGTGGTGCTATCCAGCTTGCGGTGAATCAGCGATACCAGCGTCAGGATGTCCAGTGCGTCCTGTTCGGACATCGGCCAGTTCGTCTTGGGTGCATGGGCCAGCGGATTGCGCACGGCGCCAAACAGGCCGATCAACAGATTGGCAAAGCCTTTCTGCTCGCTCTTCTCGGACTCTGTGGTGAGCGGCCCCAAGGCCAGAACGGGCTGCTGGCCTGCGAATGCCTTGTTCACCAGCTCAGCGCCATCGCCATTCAGGCCCGACAGCAGGCGAATCCGCTCCGCAACGCCTTTCGTTGCCTCGAAGACCGCATGGAAATAATTTTCGTCCAGTAACTCGGCGCGGCAGTAGTTCAGCACTTCCGTATGCACGATGCGACTTTCCAATGCAGCCTTGAGCCGTCCCGCGCGGGCTCGCGCGGCATCGAGCGTCGTGGCCTTGTCGGCGTACCCGACCTTGCCGTCGTCACGCACGTAGAAACCGGAGAAGGCAAGGACGACATTGAGTTCGTCGCACCGCCAGGCGAACGTCGCAGGGTCGCGGGCGTAGTTCACCGGGTTCATCGCGCGATTGATGAACATGATGAGATGGTTGCCGATTTGGTGGTGGTTCTGTGCGCCGGCCAGCGCATTGAACAACCGCTTCCACTTGGTCATGCCGGGCGACGTGTCGGCAATCTCGATTTCTTGCCGCAGGCGTTCGATCTGCGTGCCGCTCAGGCCACGCTCGGTATCGGCGAGCACGCGGCACGCAGCTTCAAGGTGCTGTGAGCTGAACGGTGGAATGCGTGTCATGAGTCTTCCCTGTTGCCTCTCAAGCCCATTCAAGCATGGTGATGACCACCCGCCCCTCGGTTCCAACCTCCACAAACAGGGCATGCTCGTAGCCAAGCTGCTGCTTGTAGCCCCGAAGTTTCCGTAGGTCGATCTGTCGGTCAACGCGGCTCGTTGACTTCTTGAACTCCAAGACCAGATAGTTATTTCTCGTGCCTCGTCGATGAACGATCACATCTGGAAATACTGTCTTCGCCTCATCATCCTCGCTGTCCGGATACAGCTCCAGATGCCCGAGCCTCTTCGGCTCAGCGCCATCGCGGTTGTATTCGCAATCCACGGTCCAATCAGGAAAATGCCGTTGGAGATACATCGCGAAGCGAAAGGTGATGGATCGTTCGTTGGCGTCGATACCGAGCAAGTCATGGTCGTTTTCCAGCAGTTCGGACAACGCGCGGGCCACGGCCTCGCCTGGCGGATGGTGATTGAGGTACCGAATTTGTTCTTCGGACAATGCCATATCCATGCTCGCCTACTGAAGACTCACGTCAAAGGGCGCATACACCGATCGAAACATCGTCAGAATTTTCCGTCTGGCTTCGTCCAGTTCGTCGGCAACGCGATGCGTGAGCATGTACGTGGGGCAATTCGGCTGACCGCACCCACAGTGTCTGATCTCCCCTTCATTGAGACGGGTCACAAAGATGCGGCGAAGCCCATCGACCTGGCGAACCACCTTTGCAAGCACTGCGCGGATGCGTTGATCTCGAAGATGATGGATCGAGGGGATACGCCTGATCTCGTCTCCTTCGCGCGTCCGCCAAACGCCTGTGTTGAGTGCGCCAATGGTGTCTTCGATCGCCTGCTGAAAAGCAGGCAGAGAGCTTTCCTGCTGAAACGGTGTCCGAAAGGCCGGGCGATCGAACACGGCCGCCATCAATTGCAGTGCATCGGCGTCCGAGAGATCGGGGAAATCGTCCACGAACTTTCGGATCTCCATCTCAGCGTCGGGAAACTCGATGCCATGGACGAAACGGTGCAGCAGGTACTCGGCGCGAAGCCGCAGGTTCTCCTCGAATTCCACGCCCGACCATATCGTCACATGCGCAACCCCGAGGGATGCCGCGGCTTGCTCGATTCGAGTTCGGCTGGCGTCCGAAACAGGGCCACGAGAGACGAACTTGAAAGCATTCGGCGTCCCGCCAGCGGCTTTGACCGCCTTGGACATGTCGCCCTTGGCCTTCGCTAGGGTCAGCGTGTCCCGGTTCGCGCATTGGATGATGGTCTTGCGTGCCGGCTGGTCGTCGAATGGCTCGATACCCGCGATGTCCCGCCCTTTGTCGCCTCCCGATTGGCCATGCCAGATCAGGTCACGCCAGCCAGCGCGCACGTGGTATGCAAAGACAAGGCGCTCAAACTGGATGCCGCTGTAGTCCTCGAAATGAATCGGAGAAACCGTTATCGTCGCCATACTCTCCCCCTTTTCCTTGGCTATTTGTCTTCAGTACGCCTCTCTACGCTCCAGTGAGTTCCCGCGATAGCAATTGAAAGCCACCATGTCGTCATGCGGTGGCAACTCATATCGCCGGACAACCACGGAGTTCGACATGGAGAATAACCCGACAGGAAACATAGGCCGAGTCAACGGTACCGAGATGCGCTCGCCGTCCGCCCTCCCCCTGCCCGGCTCGATCGCCTACGGCGATCTCCCCCAGTTCCCGAAGTACGGCCTGCTGCCATTTCGGCGCACCATCCGCCGTCATGAGTTGCGTCAGATCGTCCCCTTGGCCGAAACGACGATCTACGAAATGGAGCGTCGCGGCGAGTTCCCACGGCGTTTCAATCTGACGCCGCGCTGCGTGGTGTGGGACCTGGCCGAGGTCGAGGCCTGGATCGAGGAGCGCAAGCAAGCCCCTCCCATCAGCGCCGCCAAGCCGGATGTACACCTGCGAAAAACCCGCCCTGTTCGGGCGGGTTCCGGTCAGGAATGAGGCTGGCGACGGCCTCATCCAACGAGAGATTCCAGCTCCTTGGAAGCTGAGCGCGATAACCGCCGCCCCTCCTTGGCCACGTTGACCTGCAAGGCAACGCACGCCACCTCCAGAACGTCCATGGCCAGCGAGTAGCTACCCTTTGCCTGCAGCCAGGTCAGCACATCCGCCAAGTGCCAGATCGATGCGCTGCCTTCATGCACCGGCGCTGGGAAGGTGCCCGGATGGGCCAGCATCAGCTTGCGCATGTTCTGCCGCGACACGCCCACGATGTCGGCCACGTCGGTCAGCCCAACTAGATCAGGCGCGACCTCGATCAGCCTGGCCGATGGCACGACGCTCCGCACGTCGGCCAACGCGCTGCGTACAGCCGCGTCCGCACTGTCCGCCTCTCGGGTGAACTCCAGCGCGAGCCGCCCCGGCTGCCCGATGCCGACCAGGGCATCGTCGCACCCGGCCTCGCCCAGACGCTCGACCAGTGCATCCGGGTCACGGTCATCGTCGGCGAGTTGGTATTTCAGGGTGAAGGTGTATTCCATCGTGCTACTCCTCGGCATCGTCGGCTGCCTCCTGCTGCTTGCGGTGCGTCGTGCAGTTATCCACGACTCGCCGCAAGGCACGCGCATGGTTGCCAGGGTTCTTCGGCGTACTCCACACGCTGGTGATACAGAACTCGCCGCAGCGACACTCCGCATCGTTGTACGGACAATAAATCCGCCCCCAGGCGTGGCTGCCACCGACTTCCACACGCCAGCCCTGCCCTTCGGCGTGCCTGAGTGCTTCCTCGACTTCTTTCTTCGGATGAGAGGACCGGGCCATCAACAGTCTCCAGTATGGGAATGATTGCCAAGGTTGTCAAGTGACAACCTTGGCCCTGCTTCAGGCCATCGCACTCAACACCGGCACGACCACGTTCTCCGGCATCAGCTTCGGCACGTAGGTCTGCCCGTCGATCCAGGCATCGACCATGTTGGCCCACTCCTGAAGCATGTGGCGCCGCTGCTCGGCGTACTCGGCCTTGTTGTAGATCGAGCGCGAGGAACGCCCTTCTTCGTGCGCAAGGCACTTCTCGATCCAGTCGCGGTTGAACCCGATCTCGTTGAGCAGCGTCGAACCCGTGCGGCGCAGATCGTGGACGGTGAACGGTTCCAGGGGCAGGCCTGCGGCCTTGGCCCGCTGCGCCACGATCTGTGTGACCCGGTTTAGGGTCGCGTGCGACATACAACGGTCAGAGTCGTAGCGCGACGGCAGCACGAACTTCGAGCCGGCCGCGCAGGTGTGCAGCGCCACCAGGATGTCAAGCGCCTGGCGCGACAGGTAGACCACATGCGGGTTGCGCCCCTTCATCCGCTGCTTCGGAATGGTCCAGGTCGCGCTCTCGAAATCAACCTCGTCCCAGATAGCCTCGATCAGTTCGCTCTTGCGCACCAGCGTCAGCAGGACCATGCGCAACGCCAGCCGAATGGTCGGATAGGTGGCCACCGACTCCATCTGCCGCGACATCAGGCGGATCTCCAGCGGCGACAAGGCGCGGTCCTTGGGCACGAAGGTCGCAATCGAGGCTGCGCCCACGTCGGCCGCCGGGTTGTCCACCTTCTCCCCATGCAGGATGGCGAAGGCATAGACCTGCTTCACGATGTCGCGAATGTGCACCGCGGTGGCCGGGGCGCCCCGCCCTTTCACCTTGCCGCACAAGGCACGCAAGTCGTCGGCGGTGATTTCGTTGAGCAGGCGGTTCTGGAAGGCCGGCAGGATGTCCCGATCGACGATGCTCTTGCGCATCGCTCGCGTGCTGTCGGCCATCCGGGCACCGGCCATCCACTGGGCGGTCATGTCGCCGAAGTTCTTGGCGGCGGTCAGGCGGCGCTTCTCGCGCTGCTTCTCATGCGCCGGGGACTTGCCCTGAGCGACGGCCTTCTTGGCGTCCAGCAGCTTTTCGCGGGCCATCGCGAGCGAAATGCCGGACGGCCCATACCTTCCAATGGTCAGCGTCTCGCGCCGGCCGTTGAGACGGTAATCGTAGCGGAAGGTGACGGTACCGGTGGTTGATACCGTTACGTACATGCCGTCGCGGTCGGAAGCCTTGTAAATCTTGGACTTAGGCTTGAGATTGCGTAGTGCGGTGTCGGTAAGCATCGAGGTTTTTCCTCCTGTTCATGACGGCTTTTACCGTCAGGGGTCAGGAGACCTGCTGATGCTCGGAAAGCCGCATGAAACAAGCTTTCCTGAGGAGTGATTTACCGTCAAAGACCGGTTTGGTCTGGATAGTAAACGGGAGGGTCTTAATCCGGCCTCCGGTTTCTACCGTCGCCTCTACCGCCAATCCGTTTTGCTGATCGGCGATAGCCACCGATAGCTGCCGTGACGCATTTCTTTATAAATCAACACGTTAGGACAGTTTTTCGATAGGTCACGATAGTCCCCGAAGGACCTGATTTCACTCCCACTCAATAGTTGTTTGCGACCACAAACCTAGAATTTATGCGGGTTTGGAGACATACTGATCCAACAGTACCATCATCAATACCATCACTGCAATCGTTCACTCAGATTTTGCATAACGCCTCGTTTTTTCTCCATCTCCCGCTGCACCTGTGTCTTGAATTCGTCTCGACCCAATCGATGGGTCTGGTACTGACGCCGCAGCTGGGAGATATTCAGGTCAATCTCGCGCGCCTTGGCATTGGCCTGTGCAACAAGGTTGCGTCGCATCACATCAGCCGGATAGCTACCCAATTTCACCCCAACCGATGATGCGATGGCCTGCGCTACCGACATTTCACGACCGAAGGCATCAGTGCGGCCATGTGCAGCATCGCTGACCGAAGACCATGCGTATGTCTGTCCGGCATTCTTAACCCCCGACGCCTCCTCTAGTGCCCAGCCAACTGGATTGGGTAAGAGCAAATTGGGTGCAAACGCCTTATAAAAGTAGTCTGCCAGCTTGGCTGTCTTCTGGGCAACGGTATCGGTCTCTTGTGTGATTGGCTTACCGGTGAAGCTCGTCTTGTTCAGTACCACTTCAAACAACATGGCCAATGGCCCCGTAGGCATCAACCCCGGCAACATAGGGATGGCAGCATGCCCTTGGCCCACATCAAACACATCGCCCACCGGTATCCAGCGCCGAATGTCTAAATAAACGGGCGAGTCATGGGCATCATTCCACGGCATACGAATCAGCTTGGGCACCATGCCCCAAATAGCACCGGCCTTCTCTTCTGGTAGCAGCTTGCGCTCCTTGTCATCATCGCCACCAGCCAGCATGCTCCCTAACGCGTTAAGCCCACCGGCCAGCGCCATGAGCTTGAGCAGCTTGTGCGGCTTTTTGGCGGCAATCTCTGCCAGCATCGGCACTGCCCGATAAGTGAACGCCAAAAATGGCCACCCAGACTTGCGCATGGCGTTGATCCAGGGAGCATTGATGCTGTAATCCAAAAATGACTTGCGCGCCACCTTGCCAGCGGCCATGTCATCCAAGCCATCCTCCTTAGCCTTGAGCCATGCTGCCAGCCGAAACACATCATCCTCAGCTTGGTAGATGTCGATCATCGCCTTAGCCGCTTTACCCATCCCCTTGCCCGGTTTGCTGGCGACAGCAGCTGCCCAGCTATCGGAAAATCTGCCGTGGCTGGCGTGTTGTAGGGCCGCCATTACGCCTATTTGCGCCTGCATACTGCCGCCATCGTCTTGCCCAAGCTCTTCCTCCAGCGCCGCCAGCAGCGGCTCCAACTGCTCGTTGGCAATCTCTTGGGTGGCCCACGATCCGGTATCGCCACCACTGTCCTGATACCTATTTAGCACCTCCTGTGCCGCCTCGCGGTCAGTAATGCCGCCCAGTTTTTGGCTAGCAGAAAGCAAAATGCGCAAGGCTTTGGTCACATGGCCGGCCCCCACATCATGCCAATCAGCCATCACAAAGTTGGACATGACATTGTTCATGTGCACGCTGGGCGACAGTGCCGTCTTGCTGGTTTTCCACAGCGATAACAACTTGTCATATTTCTCACCAAACGGCTTGAAGTGCCCACCAGCAACCACTTGACGCACATCATTCCAAATCGGGCCAGGAAGATAATGATTGGCCAACTTCCCATACTTGAGCACCTCTGTGCCGGGTATCTTCACATCCGGAACCCTCACCCATTCATTGGTGGCAAAAGTGTCACGCATCCGCTCAGAGGCATCCACTACAGTGCCATCTACCTGATCAGCGTCTTTCTTGCCATAGTTTTGGGCCATCCACTCCAAATAACGTCCCACCTCCACATCGTGGATCATCATCTGGAGCGTCTTGGCAATGGCAAACCGGGCCTCGTCAATTTCACCCATCTGGGTGCGCTCATTCTTGGTAAAGTCGCGCCACAGCACCACCTTCCCTGCTTGGGTGTCGCGCACTTCCCATGTTCCTGCCGGCGACCAGTCACTGAGCTTGTCGCTGTACTTGCTGGGGATGGGTTCGCCAACAGGCCAGTACGCCACCTCCTGCAACTTGCCCGGTTGCTTACCCTCCATGCCTGGCAAAGGCTCTACCCCTTCACCAGACGGCGCGCGCCGCTCTAGGCGGATGAACTTCTGCCCCTTCAGAGATGTATCGACCTTGTAGGGCACCACCTTGCGCCCCCACCATTCAGGAGCGGCATTGCGCATCTCAGCCATAGAGGCAAATTCGCTCAGGCCACGGCCTTGGTATTGCTCCCCTAAAACGGCAATAGCCCGTGAGCGCACGGCTTTCTCTTCGGCGCTCAGGCCCAAGGTGTACTTCTCATAGGATCGATGCAGGTAGGCGAACTTATGCCGCTCGTACGCATCTGGGGACAACTGCCCAAGGCGCACCGCCTCACGGCTCAGCTTGTCGATCATTTGCTGCACTTCTTTGAGCACCTTGACCGACTCTTGGGGTAGCCCCTGCATCACGGAATCATAAGCAGCCGCGTCAGCCCCCTCCTTCATATTCATCCACTCATAGGCCACCCGGCTCTCAGCCCGCGTCAGGGTGGCCAGTTTCTCCACGAGGGCGCCCGTCTTGCGCAGCTGTACCCGCTGGCGGCCTTGGAGTAAAGAGCGTTGGTCAATCACCGCTTCAGGTACCCCGTAATCTGAAACGACACCCGCCTTAACCCGTTCAGGAATCAGGCGCTCCAACAGAACAGCCGCCTTGTCGTAAACATTGCGAGTCACCCACTCAACACCGGTGACGCGGGTAATGGCATGGGCTACAGCATCCAACGGTGCTGTACGCCCTACAGACTTAGAAATCAGCTGGTTGGCCCGTTCGGCAGCCGAAGGATTCGGGGCTTGACTGAATGCGTCATCTGCGGTGAATGCCCAATCGCTCTGGGTAGCGGGGGCATCGTCTTGAAGACGGGTGAACACGCTGCGCACGTAGGCTTTCGCTTCTATGTTGGTCATGCCACGCAAAAAGGCAGCAACTTGCCCAGCATTGAATTTATCCGCCATCTTTGCCAGCCATTGCACAACCCGACGGTAGGTATTTGCCTTCACATTGTTGGATTCTTTGCCTCCCTCAGTGTCTTCAGCCAGCCGTGCCAAGGCTTCGTCCACCCCGCGTGCCCGGGCGTACTCAACCCCACCAAATCGAATAGCTGCAGCCCCTTCGCTCGTCCGAACCCACTGATTGGCGAATCCCCGTACCCACATGTCACCGGTATACAACGCTGTCATCTCAGCGATAAACTGGTCTTTTGTCAAAAACCGGCGCAATCCGTAATGGAGCAATTCATGCCAAAGAGTCTTGATCACCTCAGTCCTGTTCGGGATCTGGCTAAGGAAGAGATGCACCCGACCACGATGCACAGCACCCGCGATAGCGTCGTTATTGCTTGCTCCCGGCAAGACCCCTACGGCGCTATCAGCAATGACAACAGGAGCCTGATGAGCAAACTGGGCCAAAAATTCATCAACTACCTGCGTCGCCTCGCTGATTGAGATGCCTGCCCCCTTACCCGGTGCGTAGACAATAGGGGACACCTGCACAGCATCGCCCCACTGTTGTGCATTTAACGAGCCATTGAGCGGGGCAGCCCTTGCGGCTGTAGGATTCTTTGTGGGATCGCCGAGACTCAGGCGGGAGTCGGGGCTTGGTGAATCCGCGCGTTGGGGAATATTTTTTGCAGCGAGGCGATCGATTCGCGCTTGTTTTGCTGTAACGACTCGAGTTCGGAGCTCGTCAGCCGATCGGAAGCCAATGAGGTATTGAGCTTCTGCTGCGGTAAGCTACTGGGAGCCGAAGCCGAAGAGTTCGCGGACAACTTCTCCATGACGGGCCTCCAGTTGGTTGACGGTTTTGCGATCAGCTTGAATTTTACCTCCGCGCATGGCATTGACCAACACCACGGAGCCAGCCACGTCACCGCCACTGCTTTGAATATAGGCGGCCAAGTCGGCCAAAGTGCTACCCATAGTGGTCACGTCATCCACCAGCACATAGCGTCGGCCAGGCTCAACATAACCTGAAAACTCAGCACGGGCCAGTAAACGCTCCATCGCACCCGCCCCAGTGTGAAATGCACGATTGGCCTGTGCAATGCTGGTATCGACCTCTGCACCCGAATTGGCCGCATACATCATGGCCAGAGCATTAGGGATCTGATTTCGCCCTGCCGCCTCTTCAGCATGGACAGGAACAAACACCACATCAGATCCAAACTTTTCATGGGCCGATTGCAAATCTTCTGGCTTCACAAGATCCTGCACCAGCGCGGCGGCAGCCATGAGGTCACCTCCCTTCGCTGCCTTGTAATCTGGGTGCGCCTTCATAGGAATATCATTTTTGAAGGTGCCAATCACCGTGGCGCTGCCTTCATTAAATCCCCTGCCCCCATGCGCCCGAGATGGTGCAGCGGGTGCAGACACGCTCGCAGCAGAATCTTTCAGCCGAGACAAGCGCGTGGCCCCCACGTACCCTGATGGCTGCCCGTCGCGCTGGCCGGCCACATAATCGCGTGCAGCGCGCACCAGATCGGCCACAAACCAGTCAGCCTGTTGCTGCTCATCCAAAGAGCCATTGAGCCAAGTGGTGAGGCGGTCAGCCAGCTTCTCATAGCCACGGCGATCAAGAAAATCCCGCACCTTTAGCACTACCTTGCGCCAACCCTTGAGCTGGGCCAGTTCCTTGGTCGGAATGTCAACAATCACCTCTTCCGTGGCTTCAGCATCTGACAGACGGCCCCGCTCTTGTAGTTTGGAGGCCTGTTTTCGCACACTAGCGTTGTGGACCCAAACCATTTGCATGGCGGACTTCAAGCCCTCCACACCCAGAACGGCCCGTAGCCCAAAGTGAGCCGCCTCATGCTCTGCCAGCACATGCTCAGCCTGCTCAAGACTTTGCAAGCCAGACCCGAACAGGTAGAACTCTCCTTCGTGCATCGCACCCTGAACGTCATACCAGGCATCTTGCCGGTTGATGTATTCCATCAGGCTGTAAGGTGCACTGGATGGGTCAGCCAACACATTCACCTTGGGCATATTCGGCATTCTGGCCTTTAGCCGGTCAGCCAAGGCTTGCAGATCCTGCAATGGGACGCCAGGCACACCATCGACAGAACCGGCGACGCCTATAGCCAACCGTGTGTCAGCGCCTAGGGGTGTCTTTTCTGCCTCTACTGGTTCTCTGCGGCTATCGACTGTGGCTTGGCCTTCTGCTGCTCCCGGCTGTCCTGCTGCGGCATGGGGTCGGGGGGCTGCATCGCTTTCAGGGCTGCGGTGATCGCCCTGCGTATCTGGGGATTGCTCTCGACTTTGCCCATCAGGGAGCGAACTTTCTCGATCGACTCCCCGCTGGGAGTCTTGGTTAGAGTTGTCATTTGGCGTCACCTCTCTGGCTTGTGTCAGTAAATCGGATCGTGATGGTGCAGGCCCCACATCACCAAGGATTGACGATTGCCGTGGGTCTCCAACCTGCTCCAGTGCCTCGTAATAACGCTGGAAGAACTCTGCAATCCGCCGTGGGCTGCGCATGTTGTCTGCCAAGAACTGCATCAGTGCGGCTGTTTCTGGGGAATATTTGGGGCCAGTCAGATCCGTCTGTGCCAACTCTTGCGCCACCGTCCAGCCCTTATCGCGCAAGGCAGACAAGCCTTCTACCGCCTGTACCAAGTCGGGTGCAATGTCTGCCTGATGCAAGGCCCCAGCCTCCATGCGCTCGCGCGCCGATGCAATGGTAGGTGCCACTCGCAGCAGAGCCTTACTGATATTGAGCAAGTTGTTGTCCATGCTCTCGGTCATCCGGCGCAAGGTGGGTGAATCCCCATACGCCTTGGCCAGTACCGCATTCTGGATGCGCCGGTACCCAGCAGCCGACAAACGCCCGTCGGCCTCCATCATCTCGCTTTGTTCAGTAATGGGCAGCGTGCTCCTGAACTGGCGAATAAAGTCACGGCTGTTAGAAAAATCGCCATCCTCCGTGGGGTTGAGGCCCTCTAGGCTATTGAGCCGAGCTGCATCCGCCTTGGCCTGCTCACTGGGGCTCATGCGCTGCACCGTGCTGGCATTGGCTTGGCGTGCAAACTCAGCCCGGTTGACGGGCGTGGAGCGCACCCGTACCAATACCGGTTTGGGCGTCACATCCACTTGGGCTGGATCAATACCAAACTGGGCGGCGTTGTCCCGCAGGAAGGCTTTATAGTTTTCGGCCTTCTGGCCTTTGGCCTGGTACACGCGCTTGAGGGCAATCGTTCGGGCATTGCCAGACTCCACCAAGCCGTCCATCCCCACAATCGGCGCACCGGTGGCGGCGTCCGCCGAAGCACCCAACCGTTCTGGATCCAGCTTTTGCACAATGCCTGATACCTGTAACTCACTGGCACTTCGGCTGCGGTCGCGTGGCTGCAACTCTTGTGGATACAGCGGATTGGGTTGCAAGCCCTCAGTATGGGATGTGACCAGATCATCTGCACTCATCAGCGCATAAGTGCCAGCGAGCTTCACGCCAGAGTCGGTACCAAAGGAAGTAGGTGCCCCTTTAGCCGCCTGTGGCCATGTCGCTGCAATTTGGTTGCGCTCTTGCTCCAGCATGGCCGCCTTGACTGCCAACTCTTGGCGTGACTGGTCAAAAGCGGGGCCGTAGCCGTTTTCTGGGGTCTCATCCTGCAACCGCTCCCGAACGTGCGCCAGTTCAGCATCCAGCTCCACCGCCCGATCCAGTGCCGTCAGGGCCACCGGCTGCTTGAGCGCCTGTTCGGCAGCACTAATGGGGGCATCGTCGGTAATGGAGGAATTTTCTTGACTGGAAGTAGCTTGCTCAGGTGGGGCAGGTGAAGTATCAGGGGTGGGCGCTGATGTTTGTTCCCCTGAACTTGGGGCGTGCCCATTGCCCAGCGCCTGCTTGCCATAAGCAAAGCCGTGCATCCCCCCGCCCATTGCCAAACCAGCCGCAGCATTTTGGGCAATCGCCCCGCCGACATCCAGCTTGGCCGATTGATCCGCCTGCACCACGGCACCATGTTGCACCGTATCCTCCGACACGCCTTGAACCACCTCCTCCACCGTGTCTTGGCCAACCCGCTTGGCCAGCTCTTTGCCCGTCATGCGGTCAACACCGGACACCGTCTTAGCTGTCGCATCACCACCGAATATCTTGTTCGTGATGCCTGTCCCTAGGCCTGTGACCACCGCCGAGGGCAGTGCTGCCTGGTCGGCCAACTCATTGGCCAGCCGTTCACGGGCCTTATACGGATTCTTGACCTCCGCCATCAGCTCCTTGTACCGATCTGAGGATGCGGCGAGCTTATCCAGCGGCATCCCCATCACCTGCTGATAAATCCCCTCCGAGGCATTCATGCCCGATGAGGCTGCCTCTGACAAAAGGCCAGCACTAGAAGCCCTAGCCACGGCCTGCTGTTGCAGCGGCGCCATTGCTGCGGCCGCCGCTTCCGCCTGTGCTGCTGCCGTTCCACCCGCTTTGGCTACGCCCACCGCAGCCGCATCGCCAACATTGGTCGCTGCCGCCAGCTTGCCACCGGCGGCCAAACGCGCCATACCCACGCCCATCAGCATATCGGGCACCGAGCGGGCCATCGTGTGGGTGAAGGCCATCGGGTTGTCCGCAATGGCTTTGAGGTTGCCTACAAACCCTTCGGCTTGTGCCGTTGCCTGCTGTTGTCGCAACAGTTCGGGGTTAGTAGCCGCATCCGCTGCCATGATGGCTTGGGTGCGACTGCGGGCATCCTCTTGCAGGCCTAAGCCCATCCGGGCCATCATGGTCATGGGGTTGGCCCAGCCCCCATCTTCGCCCACCTTGGCGTTTTCCAGACGCTGCTCAGCGGCAAACTGCGATGCCATCTGTGCAGTCTGCTGGATATCTGGGTTCGCCTTGGCATCCATGCCTTCCAGCTTATTCGCCAGCCATGTCACGCCGCGATCAGCCAGCGCGACACCACCAGCCACCGCCGCCAATGAATTAGCCGCCGGTGCCTGCAAGAACTTGCCAATACCGCCTTGGATACCCAAAACGCCGGTACCAATGCCACTCGACACTGCACCGGCATAGTCCCCAGCTTTCTGTAGCGCAGTCCCTGGCATGGGTGCCTTCGGGTCAATGCCTGCCTCCACAAACAGGTCTCGCCCACCACCATCCAGCGGCGCTTTGGGATCAATGCCCGCCTCTGCAAACAGATCACGCCCACCAGCTGGGCGATTGCGATCAATCCCCAACTGGGCAAACACGTCGCGCCCCGCAGTGCCCGGTGCTTGCTGCGAGGCACCAGCCGACAAATTAGAACCACCCTGCGCCGAGCCAATCACGCGTGTTAGCTTGTTCACATAGGCCGGGTCAGTGGCATAGCCGCCTGATTTCAATGCTTGGGCAAACTCTTGCGATGTCTCTGCTACCCGTGCATCCGGGTATTTGCGATCCAGCAGCCGCACGACATCCCGCACCGACTCTTCGTAATCAGCGTATTGGCGGTAACGATGGTTCGATCCCTCCGCCTTGTCAGTGGCTCGGATGCCTGTTCCATCCTTGGAAAAATCCTTGATGTTGAACAGATTGTGGGTATCTACCCCGTCACCCTTGATCGTTGCGGCCCCGCCACGGGTTTCCAACTTGGACAGCCCCAGCAAAAAATCATAGTTGTAGCCCGTCTCCTGCGCCACCTTCTTGATGGCATCTTCCGGGGAGAGCTTGGTATCACCCCCCTCAGACCCCCTGACCTCAATTCCCAACTCAGCGAACAAGTCCCGTGCCATAACAAACCTTTGGTTGAACCTCCAAAGGCTGCCATGCTTGGTGGCTGTCCTTGCACCTCCTTGGACAAGAAAAAGCCCGCACGGGGCGGGCTGGTGAGAAGACGATCAAGCCGTCATTGAGCCAATTGAGCCGGTGCCGCCACCCAACCGCCGCGCCAGCCGATTGGTACAGGCTTGGGCCAGCCCAGCCAATTCGATATTGCTCAACAGGAAGCCGGGGTCGTTGATGCAATCAATCAACTGGCGAGTAGAGGTGACAAACTCATCATGGCCCACCCGCTGGATAACGGCAGGTGCGGCCAACTTGCTATCGGTGATGAACGAGAGCAGCCAGCGGCCAAATTTCCATTCATCATTGCCCGCCAACACCGATTCAAAAACGGCTTGTTGCACTTGGGCACCGGCTTGGGTGGCAGTTTGCATGGCGGCGTGGATGCGTTGCAAGTCCGGCACCGGGGGCATAGGAGCATCACCATCGAACACGACACTGTCGGCATAACCATCGGGCAACTTTCCCCGCAGATAAACACAAGCCTCGTCGTATCGGCTGGCAGGCAGTTCCAAGTAGCTGTTGACCCGGAACTTTTTGTGCAGGCGGTTCCACGTTTCCCCGAAGCCTTGCACGCCAGCATCGACCACCTGATGCACCAGTTCCTTGATGTCTTGGGCTTGGGCCGGATTGATGCGCTCGTAGTCGATGGCCGGGTTGTACGGGCGTTGGGTGGAGGGCTGTTGCTTGAGTAGCTCCTGCTCCATGCGCTCAAACTCATCGGCAAATGCAATCTGATGCTGCACAGCCTTGGCCCCTGTGAACTTACCGACGACAAAATGGAAGCCCTTCTTGGTCATGCGTATGACCTGATAGGTTTGTCCGTTCTGCGGATCGGTGTAGGGGGTCTCCTTGAAATTAAGGACACCCCACTCGCCTGCATCTGCAATGCGCGCACGAACGATGGCAAGCACGTTGTCATGACGCTTGCCGTAAACCTTGGCAATGTTGTGTGTGGTGGTGGTGGGCTTACCATCGACGATGGCGATGTGGTGGGCTATGGATGTGCTTGGCGTTTGGATAGAATCGGGCACGTTGAATCCCTTTGTAAGAGTTGGGGTTGCTTCATTCAAGGCCTCTACCGTTGGCGCGGTAGAGGCCTTATCTTTTTCAGGCCTGCTTTCCATGCTGGGCCTCCTCTGCTTCACGACTTGCTTGAAGTCGATAAGTGATTTCATTTGCCAAGGATCGCCGGTTGTCGATGGCTTTGTGCTTCAGGTAGTCCTTCAACTCTGGCGGCAGCTTCACGGGCGTAGCTGTGATCTTTTGCTTCATATCTTTCATGTTTCATCCTTATTACGCGAAACGTTATCGAATCAGCGTAGCCTCAAAGATACCATGTGTTCATTTTGAACACAACACATCTATGTGATTTTTTCGGATATTTTTCACACATCTCATACAATGCACAAAAAGGATGGTCATATGGTTGAACAAGATAAGCGCCGCGCGAAGGCTTCATCGGAGACGACGAAGACAGTGACTGTCTCCGTTCGCCTTGATCCAAAACTGAAATACTTGGCTGAGTTAGCGGCTCGCAAACACCGTCGAACCTTAAGTAGCTATATTGACTGGGCTGTTGAAAGTAGCTTAGAGCGTGTGTTCCTCCACGAAGGCGACCGCTACGACGACAAAACTAGCGTTGCGGATGAGGCGCGCCGACTTTGGGATGTCGATGAAGCAGAGCGCTTCGTCAAGCTTGCCATCACTTACCCGGAACTAATGAATCTTGAGGAGCAGGAGCGCTGGAAGATGCTTGCAGACACAGATCTGCTTGGCCCTGCGAAACACAGAGATCTAAATGGTGTAGTTGTATGGAATCAGCCTGTGCTTGAGGATGTGGTTTACCCAACCGTTCGTCAGCACTGGCGAAGCTTGGTGGCAGCGCATGAAGAGGGGGTTGACGCACAACGTGCATGGGTTCAAGAGACCCTCCAAAAAGTTAAGGCGGGGAAAATCTATTCTGATTACCCAAGGAAGGCACTCACAAAGACACATGCTTGTGGTCAAGTGAATGACGACGATATCCCGTTCTAACCTCGCACGGGCGACATCGAAGCAGATGGAATTTTGCTGAACCTGATTGGTAGCAGCTCCTGAGCTTGTAGCGCAACAGGGAGCTGCACCGCCTCGCAACGACCCCAAGGCGGAAGGTATGACGATCTCCGTCATACCCTCGGATTTGAGACAGGTAGATAATGGCCCGATGAGCTTTTTTGTTGCCAGTTTTGGTGAGTTGCCTGTGCGCTTTGTGCTGCGCAGTGGTGATTTGTTTGTCTCCAAAGATGACCTGTTCGCAGCCATCACTTCTTGCTTTACGCCGCGCATTCAGGCGCTGGGGGTGCAGTTCATTGAGCACGGGCTCTCCTTGTTAAGCGACAGCCACGACAAGCGCGCCGCAGTGATGGGCGACAGTGAGATTGGCCCGGCGGTTCATTTCCATGCAGCGGGCAGTCTGCTGCACTCTCTGAGCGACTTGACGGACGTAGACAGCGATGATTTGCGCGAATCCAGCTTTCGCGTAAGCACTTTGCTGCGCTGGTATTCCGCTGCCACCGCCCGTGCCGATGAACACTTTGGAAGAACCGTGGTCGATCTGTTGGGCTCTGTAAAAAAACGCCTTGATCGACTGAACCCTCCGCTTACGGTGGAGGTCACTTTCAGCGATGGTTTCTACACGGCAGAATGCGACGCACTGAACCTGGTCACGGAGGCCAAGACCCTAGACGAGTTGACGGAACGCACTTGGCTGTTGGTGCCTGACTTGATCGAGTTGAACGATCTGCCGATGGATGCCGATTCTGTCCGGCTTCGGTTTGACTTGGTGCAATCCGCCCAGCAGCGCGTTGCACTCTGAGCGATGGGTTCCGGCTTTTACCCGCAACTGCGGGCGCTGCTATTGCAACATGGCTGCGTGATGATCCGACAAGGCAAGGGCAGCCATGAATTTTGGGAAAGCCCCATTAACGGCGCACGCTTTCCTGTAGCAGTGACGGTAAACACCCGCAATACAGCCAATGCCATTTTGAAACAAGCAGGGATCAAGGCAAAGCTCTGATAGTGCAGGCTCACATCCCCAACCGCCGCTTCACCACCTCTTCAGACACGCCATGCCGTTTGGCGGTATTTGCAATGTCTTGCGGCGTTACATCTTTGAGCGGTTGACCAATGGTATTGGGGATCGGTTTGCCGGTGCTTGGCTTACCCCCGCTGGCAGGAGTAGGTGCAGCCCCCGGTGCTGATGCCGCTCCACCCCTGACCTTATCCATCCAGTTATCACCGACGAGCAAACGCATATTCTTGTCCACCTCCTCATCGCTTGGGCTTAGACCATCTGGCCTTTTCATCCCTTTCACCTGAAGAAAAACGTCCTGCGCTGACTTCGATTTCCTTGTCGTCGCCATTTCAAGGCCAGACTTCAAATCAGGCACAACACCCGCACGCACCAACTCCTGTGCGTGCTTCAGTTCGGGTGATGAGTTTTTCGCATCTCTCAGAGCATTCCGCCGAGTTTGGAGCGCCTTGTACTCTGGGCTGTCTGGGTCATGCTTGGCCATCTCGATACTGATACTGGCATCCAGCGCCGCAACATCATAGACTGGCTTCTTGGCATCAAACTCCTGCCGTCTCAGGCTCTGATCCGTTGCTGCACGACCATCCGAAACACGGGCATGGCGAATAGCCTCATTCTTAGCCGCCGCATCGTTATTGTTGGCCACCACGCTCTTTTGCAGCTCATTGCCCCGTTGGATGCGTTCAGCAACCTCTTTGTCGATCAAGGTCAGGTTCTTATAGCCCCGCTCGTAATTGCCATTCTCCATGTCTTGCAGAGCGGCCACCATCACCCCCAACTGGTGCGGGGCCAAGCGCACCTCCCGCCCGGTGTCTTTGATCTTGAGGGTGGTCATCCCGTATTTGGGATCAAAGTCTGCGACCAACTCCCCATAGCTGTTGTTCTCTGTCAGTCGCTTGGCCAGCGCCGTGCCCATCTGGGGGTTGTTCTGCAACTCGTGCATCGTGACGCCCACCATCTTGGCCGTAGCAAAGTCTGAATTCAGCGCATCCAACTGGGCACCCAATCCACTTGCGGCCACGATATCCCGTTTGGCTGTGGCTGCATCCATCAGGGCCTGCAACCGCTTGCTTTCACGTTGAAATCGCTTTTCGATGGGGGCGATGGCCGGATGAGAAGCTGCTCCCCCAACATTACCCTGTGTCTGTTGGCCAAGTGGCTTGGTCGGGATATTGTTGGTCGCAGGATTGGCTTGAGGTTCTGATATCAGATTGGTTTCCACAGCAGATTCAGCCGAGGCATTGCCCTGCCCCGTCAAAGCAGCCATGCCGCCCATATCTGCTGGAGGTGCAGGAGGCTTGCTCTCCTGACTACTGAGGCGCTGGAGATAAGAGGTCATTCCACCCACATCGGCCCCAGCACTGAGATCGGCACGGGGCATCTGTCCCAAGGCAGTATCCAGCGCCCGATTGCGCTGCTGCTCATCATTGAATCGGGTTTGCTCCCGCGCGTCGATTTCCTCCTGACGGTTACGAGCGATTGCATGCTCATACATGGAAGTGCCACGATTGATAGCGGTAGGGTCTACATAAAAGGCCATAACAGTTATTCCTCAGACATTCAGAATGCGCTTAGCAAATCACTAGAAGTCAGATCCAGACCCGCATTACTAGAGAGAAAGTCCCCAAAATCCCCACCCAAGCCCAGCAAGTTGGAAACACCGTTCCACCCGTTCTTGGCAAAGTAGGAGGTGGCCGCACTGCCCAAGATGCCCAGTCCAGTCGATACCACCTGACTAGGTAGGCTGCTTTGCCCCTTCAACACATCGAGCTGGCTTTGCTTGAATGCATTGCCGGTGTTGATCTCGTGCATCCGTGTGGCCAGCGACCCCAAGCCCAACTGGTAGTCGTTGGCCGTCTTGGTTGCATTGGTTTGGGCATTGAGCGCACTGGCCGAAGCATTGGAGCCCGCAGCGGCTGCACTGGCCATCGAGGCATCAGCCTGCATCTTTCTTGCTGCAGCACCGGCCCCCATATCCGCACCGGCCAGCCCCACCTTGCCCAGCTCGCTGCCCATCTGCAAATACTTGGTGCCCAGCTCACCAGTCTTGAGGCCCATCGTATTGATCGCCCCAATGCCCTGCACCCATTCGCCCCGTGCCTTTTGATCACTGTCCATGGCAGCCGCAGACTTGCCCAAGGCGGTTTGAGCCGCCGTTTGGCTTTGCATCTTGGCCATCAGGGATGGATTGGCCATGCCCATCGACGCCATGCGCCTCTCCATCTGGCCCAGCTGCTGATCTGATGCCTGCTGCACCCCGGCAACGGCGCGGCCACGCTGCTGCGCCTTATAGGCATCAGACCCCAGCATATCCACATGTTGCATGAACTTCTTATCGTACGGCTGGTAATCTGCTGCATACGATTGACCCAACTGCATGCCCAAACCATTCGCAGCCTCTGCCCCTTGACTGGCCATACCAGCCATATTGCGACCGTACCTGTCCGCAAACACCTCTGGTGCCGCATCAGCAAAACCGATTCCCATAGATACCCCCCCCGTTTTCAAATAGAGCCGAGGGTCTTGCCCTTGGCAATCAAACTGTTCATAAACCCAGTGCTTGAGCCACCCTGACCACGAAATAGGCCATCTAAGAAACCTTGCTCAGAAGAAGATGGGGTAGATGTGGGCGCTGTGGTTTGCAAGGCCGGTTGGGCCAGTGCTGTAGCTGTTGAGTCCGCAGGGCCTGCACCGCTAGGCGTGCGATCCATGATGCCGTCCACCACCATCTTGGTACCCATCCTTGCAAAGGGTGTTGCCCCCGCAAAGCTCGACCCCGCCACGCTAGAACCCACCCCTCCTACCAAGCCGCCAGTCAGCATCCCCTTGCCCACGTCGCCGCCCGTCAGCGCACTCATAGTTCCACCTGTTAAAGCACCAGCGGCTGCAGCAGAACCAAAGGCACCCAAAGCAGGCACCGCGGACTGAATACCGGCGGCCAAGGCAGAACTGGCTCCGGCTGTAAAGGGTGCTAAAAGAATGGGCAGGGCTGGAAGAACGGCATCCTTAAAGAAGCCCTGGCTATTCTCTGGTGCGTCATACACCTGTGCGTCACCTTGGGGCACCAACTTATCCCCATTGCGCACATACAGCGAGCGCACTGCTTTTTGCCCAGTGTTGCCCGTCTGGCCCGGCAAGCCCTGCGCCATGCCCCCGACCAAATACACGTCCTTGTAGCGTTCATCAATGGCGTCATACAGCCGATTGGCATCCAATATCTGTTGGTCTGGGGTCACCACCGCTTTGCTGCCTTGGCCTGTCGTGCTGCCTGCCACCGTGTTGTAGTACGAGGAAACATCCATGCCCAACTGCTGTGCCACCCCCGTCAACTGCTTTTGGTAGTCCTTATAGTCCGATGCCCATCGGTCTGGGTTAGGGCCACCCGACCACTCCCCATTGCCATACACCGGTGCTTCGGAGGACATCCGGTCAAGCCCTGTAGCCGCAGCCCCCCGCTTGATGAATGAACCAACCGTGTTGCCCCCTAAATCCCATTTCCATGTGGAGCGATCCATGCCATCGGTATTGACCTCGGATGTGCTCCAGCCTGTGCCGGGCGGCCCCTTCTGGCTTGGGCGCTCACTTTGTTGCTTAAACAGATCATCCGCCCAACGGGCATCCAACTCTGGCACCAAACTGTGCTGTGCAGCTAAACCGGCAGCCCCTGCCCCACTGGCACCAGGACTGGTGCCAACGATGCTGGATGCCAACGGGGAGCCATTGAATAGGCTGCCCAGAAAATCAAGTTCTGCGGTCATCTAGTCATGCTGCCATGCTTGTTGGAGCCGCTGCATCCCGCTCCAACGCAGCCTGCATATACAAGCTGTAGAGCAACTGGTACACCTGTGCATGGGTACTGGTCTGGCCCGTCAACTCCCCCGTCTCGGGGTTTCGCAGGGCAATCGTGCTGTCTGGGCGGAACTCCACACCCAGCATGCCAGCAAACTGCTCACTGGTGACGCCATTGATACTGGCGCATTGGGTTTCCTGAAACGTAGCCACAGCGGCTCCATTGAGGGGGTTCTCGACTGTCATGGCCCGGCATCGCACCCATGTGCGGCCTGTGGCCTGCTGTTCCTTATAGTCTGGCATCGTCACTCCTTAAACATAGATGGGTATCCAGTAATAGTTCCCACCGACCAAAATTTGGGCGTATCCGGCAAGAGCCTTACTGCCAGCGGTGGCGCCGGTGAAGCGCAAATAGTTGCTGGCGGTCACACCCCCCAGAGACCCTGCATCCACGGCGTATGGAGTGGAAGTGTGGGTATGCGTTTTCGCAGAGAAGTTGGCCAGCACATAGTTGGCGTTGTTGGCATTGATCTGGCTAGACACGCTGTCCTGAGTCGGAGGGGTGTAGCCCAATGCTGTGGTCACATCCGAGCTGCTCAACGTCACTGGCCCGGCGCGGCCATTGAACGTGGTCACGCCACCAGATGCAGAGGGCGTCACCCACTGGCCCAACCCATTCAAAAACGAACTGGATGAACCATTGGGTTTGGCAACGGCCGTATTGCCCCACAGAATCGTTCCTGACCCAATCAGCGCCAAGTCCGCCGACTGTCCAGAGAACACGCCGCCATAAGCACTGACGCCCCCAGTGGCAACGCCAATCACCCCCGCACTGACATTGCTGCCTTGTCCACGGGCCTCGCCCAGCAGTCCAATCGAAAGTGCCGATGTCCCCGTAGCGATGCCATAGTGCCCTGCATATAAGCGTGCCGTGCTATTGCCCGTGGCGGTGACTTTGGACGGGCTCATGCCAGAATAAGAACTCAACCAGCCAGACGAGTTGGTCATGTAGAAGGTGAACGCCGCCTCGCTGGCCCACTCCGCGCTGCCATAGGTTGCCGTCACATCCAGGCCCCCCCGAATTCGCACCCCCGCATTCATGTAGATGCGGCTGCCACCCGAAGGCAGGTTTTCCACGGAAAACGGGATGCTGCCTGCCGGGGGCGCTGTCGTCATGCCACCGCTGTAGCCCGGGGCCACAATGGCAAACTTATCGGCAGACATGATGATCGCGCTGGTGGCGTTACCTGCACCGTTGTCCGTCGCAGCCAGTCCAATCCCCGCCCATGCCCCACCAGCTGTGACCTTGACTGTGTAGCGGGCCTCGTACCCCGCTACCTTGCTGGCCGTGGCCGAACTCTGGGTTTTTACTGCCGCAAAGTCTCCCGTATCCAATCGGGCCTGCACCTGATTGATAGATTCAGCATTGGCCGAATCGCCGTTGGCCCGCGCTGTCTGCTCATTCGAGATAGCCGATTCCGCCGTGCCCACCCGTGTTTGCAGAGTCGTCACGCTGCTGGCAATGGCCGTGGTCTTGGTCACTTCGGTACTGAGGGACTGCTCCAGCGTGGCAATGTTCTGCCCCAGACTGGCCCCCAGCTGCGTCACCTGCCCGGCAATGGCCCGGTCGGCATCAGCATAGGCAAACGACAGTTGCCGCACCCCTGCTGCCGCCTCCCCCATCGCGGCGGTGATTTCTTCCAGCTGGCGCGCAAACCGCGCTGCTCCATCTTTGACGATGGTTTCCACCCGAGAAATATCCGTACCGCGCCGGGCCGCCTCTTCGGCAATGCTGGTCATCAACTCCCGGCGCAACTGCTGTGGCACCCAATCAAACCGCGAGGGATCGCGCACATCCTGCCACTGCAAAGGCTCCATCAGTTTTTTGAACAGAGCAGTTTCTGTGATCGCCTTGGCAAAGGCATCCATATCGGCCCGCTCGATGGCCTTTTGGGCTGCGGCATCCACCAGCGGGGCCGCTGCCGCCACAGCCCCTCCGGGGCGCACGGTGATACTGCTGCCCCGGCTATTGGCCATCAGTACATCCACATTGAACCCAATGGCTTGCAGGTCACGCAGCGTCAAAGCCCGGTTGAGCGGATCACCACGGGCACCATGCAGCACCTCCAACTGCTCCTGCACCCCATCGGCCCAGCGGTTGATCTGGGCATCCTGCGTGCGCAAAGAAGGCAGGCCTGTTTTGCGGGGGGGATTGCTGCTCATGGCACAGCCTGCAATTCGGCGGTGGACGATGCCAGCGTCACCCCCGTGATGCGCGCACGGGATTGCACCTCCACCTCATACTCCAGATAGCGGCCCGCAGGCATGCGCACCGGCAAGGTGTTGGTCACCGTGTAGTGCCCCACCGCTGGGGTCAGTAGCACCTCCACCTCAGAACCATCGGGCCGGATGGCATAACCAAACACCCGTACCGTGGCTGGTTCGGTGGCGCTTTGCTCGCCCAACACCCGCAGCCAGCCAAACCCTGTATAGGTCTCCAACGTCAGGCGCTTGCTGTGAAAGCTGGCCAGTCGGCGGCGGGTAGTGTCGGTGAACAGCTTGACCGCCTGGCGCGTGCTGGCCAACACCCCATAGAGGGTGTCGGTGCTGCGGTCAGCGTAGATGGCCGATAACTCGCGCACTGGCGGATCGGCATCCCCCAGATGCACATTGACCAGTTTGCCTGTTTGCAGATGCAGGGCCGACAACCACATGGCGCCATTGGGATCGGGATGGCCGTAGAGGAAATACAGCACCCCGTCATGCTCGGCACACTGTAAATGGCGCACATGGATCAAGTCCATATCGGCCCAAGCCACCTTGCCCGTGGGGGCGGGCAGAAACACCTGAATCCCCGTAGGCGAAGCCAAGCACAGGCCATCCGGGGAAGCAAAGATCACCCCGCCCTCCACTGGGCAGACAGACCGTGCCGACACGCAGGCCTGATTGCTGCGCGTATCGTCCTTGCTCATGCTGGAGGGATCACTGCCAGAGAGATACCAAGGCCCCGTCTCTGTCAGCACCACCAAGGTCTGGCCGAACACCCCCAGCCCCACAATCGGATATTGGAAAGTGTGGGTGTACTCCGATGGCCAAGCGTAGGGCCGAAACACCTCAGAAAAATACACCGTCTTGTCGATGAACCCGGCCATGAACCCGTTGGGCAGGGCACAAATGCCTTGCAGGTACTTGCCATTGACCACCGGGGGCGGCTCCCAAGTCATGCTGGCCAAGGACTCGAGCAGGGCCGCGTTGCTTTTCTTGTCCGTTACCAGGTTGTCTGTCAGTGCCTTCTCAAACACCAGCTGGAAGGCGCTGGCTTGGCTGCCGGAGTTGCTGCGGTACAGCCGCCACTTGGCATAGCCATAGCTAGCCATGTCCATAGGTGATGGCATGGCGGCCTCCACCAGCACCTCATCATTGCCATCTAACTCCAACAGCTCGAACTCGGCATCGGTATTGCCATTGCCCGGTAGGTAGGGCATGGACTCCTCGCCCCAGTCGTTCACCAGCGTCCAAGTGTAGGCACGGGTTTCCTTCAGCTCTACACCGCTCAGGTCGCCATGGCGCCCGACCACCTGAATGCTGACCAAATAATCCAGCGCCGATTGGCGTACACCATCAATGGCCTCGGCATAAACCGCCATCACATCCGCATGGGCCGTCTCCAACAAATCGCGGGCACCAACAACGGCAGTAGCTGTCAGCCGTCCCACCGTATCCGTCACCATGCCTGAGCCGTCATCGATTAAGTCGCTAAATGCCTCGGGCGTGGTAGCGTTGTACAGCGTGCGCAATGCAGGAGTGAAGTCCAAACCCAGTGATGCCTGGTACACCGCCCCTTGTTTGCCCGCCTCGGAGGCACTGGCCGCCTTGTATAGCACCCGCTTTTGGGCATCCAGCAAGGTCTTGGCTCGCGCAATCGTCTGGGTCGTAATCTGGCCCACCCCGCCGGTCAGTTCCTGCTTCACGGCAGCCATGATGGCCGCTACCGCCGTAGCACGGTTGCTGGAATACAGGGTCAGCGCATCACCCGATTCCACCAGAACTTTGGCAGAGTCGGCCACGACCCCCACGGCAGATTGCATCAGGTCGTACACCGTCTGGGCAAAGGCGGTGTAGGCATCATTGATCCGGGTTGTTGCAGTGCTACCGTTGAGGATTGCTGCCACATTGCTGATCGCTGTCTCACCCACCTTGCCATCGAGCATATTGGTCAGTACGGCATAGCGAAAGTCCAGCCGTGCAATCGCTTGTGCCAAGTCGGCATTCTTCGTTGTGTCAAACTTCTCGGCCGCCTTGTCTAACAAGGCATGGAGCTCACTGCTGGAGAGCAGCGGCTCATCGGGCAAGCCCGGCTTGGCAATCCCCAGCAAAGCCTCCCATGCTGCGCCAGTGCGGGCAAAGCTATAGGTGGGGTAAAACGCCTTGAAGACGATAGCGGCGCATTTCGTGTTGGCCAAGGTGTGGCCCCACATAGTGGTCGATGGCAGCGTGCTGCTGATCCAAGGCACATTGACCAGGTCAGCCAACAACACACGAGCCTGTGACAACTCCATGGATAAGAAGGGGTCTAGCCCACCATCTGGAGCTGCACCGATCACACGGGCCTGGTAGGCCTTGTCACCCTCGCCAGTCATGCCCAAGCTGTAGCCCGCGGTGCCCGATGTGTGACAGTCCATGTAGCCAGGTCGGGTGGCACTGGCATGCTGGCCCTGCCACTGCGCCACCAACAGCTTCTCGATGCCCACCCACATCTCATAGGCAATCGCATCAAAAGCAGGGCCAATCGTCTGTGCCGTCAGTGGATCTTTCTTCACCACGGTCAGTTTGAGCTTGGCCGTGGGTGGGGGTACGCCCAGCTTGCGCCCACTGGCATAGTCGTTGTCTTGCCAGAACACACCCGGTGCGGTACTGCCATCGCCCGTGACGTAGATGCGCTGGCGGGGAATGCTGGAGCCATCGGCATCGGGCACCAGGGCACGGGCCACATTCATCGGGAAGGTGGTGCCAAACAGGGTTTTGGAGCCGGTCTTGTAGTACATCAAGGACTTGACCGGGCCGGTACCGCCAAAAATCTCAATGGCCTCGGGCGCGCCATCCTCTTGTAGCGGCGTGAAGGTCTGCACCAAGGGAGACAGGTTATCCACCTGCTGGCCTGCCTCCATCGGCAAATCGCGCTTGGCCACGCCCAGCTTCATGCCACCAAACTGGTTGATATGAATGAGCCCCATCACTGCTCCTGGCTGATCGCTACGGCTGCGTCATACGTGTCCGCGCATCCATTGCCGCGGGCGAGGGACTCGTCAAATGCTGCCGCCAGTTCTCCCGCTCGTGCATCAGCGCGGCTGAACAGGTCGGCAAGCACCAGGGCGGCGCTGTCGTCTGGCGCGCACTGTCCGGCAGCGGTGGCTGCTTGGGCACGATGGCGATGGGCTTCAATGAATCCGGCGAGATCGTGCTGCAACCCGACAGAAACAGCGCGGGCGCGATCAGCATCAGCATGGGCCACAGCAATGGCAGCTTGGGTTTCTTTGTCTTTTTGCTCAGTGTCATGGCGGTGTTGGGTTTCGAGGTTCTTTTTCTGTGCCCACGCCAGATCTTGCTGGTGTTCCAGCTCGGCGGCATGGGTTTGGGCTTGGTGCAGTTGTTGGCCTTGGACATACAGGCCAAGGGCCAAAATGAGAGCCACGATGGGCCAGAAGACGGATGTAGTCATTGCCATACCATCCACCAAAACCACGGCGTCACCGCCATGTAGAACACGATGGGGTTCACGTCTGGGCCTCCATGCAGGCTTGGTAGCGATTGAGCTGCCGCGTCCATACGCCACGGCAGACCTTGTTGCCGGGGGTAGAGCAGTCGTAGCGCCAACGTTTGGGTGCGTACTGTTCCCACCCTGCAATTGGCTTGCTGCTGGTCACAAAGCGATAGGCCAACAATGCTTTGCACGCCTGCGGGTGCTGTCCTGCCAGCAGGTGGGTTCGCATAGGCGATTTGAGCCATGCGCCTACGCCGAATTGATATGCCCAGTCCCAATACTGGTCGTATTCTTCCTGGTACAGCTCGACACCCGGTAGTGATTCTCGGAATTTGACCTCTTCTTTGTCGATGTGGGCTTTGACTTTGATCAGGGCACGCACGGGTGTAGTGGTGTCACCCATTTTTACGGGTGTGCCGTCCTCGTGAAAGGTGCTGCCAAAGCCCAGGGTAGGCCGGTCGCCTTCGGTCGGGATGACAGCTTTATCGCTGTAGCCTTCGCGCTCCACCATACCCAGAAAGCCGGCGATTGACAGCACCAATGCGGCCACGGCTGTGCGTTGTTTATTGCGGGTCTCCATCACAACAACCCAATCTGCTTGGCTGCGAACATTACCGCCAGCCCAGCGGCTCCATATACGGCAGCAATCACCCATTGGCTTACTTGGTGCTGCATCGGTTGCTCGCGCTCAAGTGCATCGACACGTGACTCCACAGTGTCAGTCTTAGTGCAGCACTTGTCGATTTCCTTGAATGCGCGCTCCAGTGCTTGCGATGCCTGCGCCTGACGCTCCTCAATCAGGGCTAGCTTGGTCACAGCGGCAGTCAACTCTTTGACTACCCCCTTGATGTCGCTCACATCGCCGTGCAAGGTCTCAATGCGGGCCGCTACTTTGTGCAGCAGTCCAACTTCATGGGTGGTATCTGGTGGCATATCGCCTCCTCTTGTGGGTGGAGTGGGGTCAAACCCCTTTAGATCTATTGCAGTGGTTGTGGTCGATGGCGTCCAGCAGGCGGCACAAGATGCAGCCCCAGCGCCTGTTGCTATCGCGTGCCCGTGCAGCACGGCTAGAAATGGTTTCGTCTTCGCTGCCATTGAAGGCAGCATTTGCGTTTTGATCTTTTGATAAGGCCAACTTCCATGCCCGGCGCGTCGAGAACGCCACCGACCACAGGTAGCGAGCCCACCACACCACTTCAGCTACCAATAGAAGCAGCACCAAGGCCAACAGAATCAGCCGGGTTTTGAGGCCAGCGTCCAACCTCTTCAGCGAGGCATTCATGGTATTAACCCTATGCCGAATTAACCTTAGTTGTGCGTGACGGTAACGCCGCGCGCCACCAAAATGGCCTTGCTTGCGAGACCGGCTGCGCTGGGGGCGGCCAAGACCGCCCCTCTTTTCACCACGACAGATGGTTACAGTGTGTAGGGGTACTGCACTACCACCTGCTTGCCATCGAACTGACCTGCGCTATCAGGAATCAGGGTGTAGATTTTCCCGGTGGGGTCGTCCCAATTCGGCATCACGGAAATGTCAAACGCAGCCCCAGTATCTGTATCGGTGTGGCGCACAGTGCCGAAGTTAAAGATCGTGCCGTTCTTGGGCTTGTGGGTCAGCGTAATCTTGTCAGCAGTCACCGTGCGGGTTTCCGTGTGGAACATCGCACCGCCAGCATTGCTGGCCGCCTGTACAAACGCCTTGACAGCAGCCGCACTGGCGATCTGGGTGTCGGTGACACCAGCCAGTGTCGTATCAGTAACCAACTCATCGGACTGGATCACCTTGTCCAGATCGATAGATTCGGTGACACTGATGAAACCTACCTTGGCCTGTTCAGCATCGGTGAATGCGTTGGTGTCGGCATTGGACTCGTAGGCCGTCTTGATGCTGGACGCGGTGTTGGCGTTGAGGAACGTGTCCTCATCCATCAACACATCCCACGAGGTGGCCACACCTTGCGCGTCAACAGCGCCAGGCTGATAGACAACCCACTTGGTGTCGCCATCATCCAGCACGCGAACGGTGTCGTTCAGGGTCAAGCCGGTCAGAGCATCACGCTCGGTGCGGTCGGCCACGCGGTAACTGGTGCCCAGTGCCAACTTAGCGGCCTCGATGGACGCTTCACGGGCGGCTTCTTCGGCGGTGATGGCGGCAGCACGGGCGGCAGCTTCGGCAGCAATGGCCGTATTCAGGGCAGCTTCAGCAGCTTCAGCGCGGGCCTTTTCATCCAGCACCTGTTGAGCCAGAGCGGCTTCGGCAGCTTGGGCGCGGGCCAGCTCAGTGGAGTCGGCAAGAACTAATGCGGCCAGATCGGCATTCAGGCCATAGATTTGAGATTTGGAACGTTGCAAAACGGCCATGATGGAAATCCTAAAGAGTTAGACACCTTGGGGGTGCGGTCTAACCAGATTTCCGTCTTGGGGGGACGCTTGCACATTGCGTGCAAGTTTGCAAATCTCAAGAGAGTCGCTTGATTCGTTGAAGAATCGGTCGGTATTCTAGTCGATAGCGATTGAGCAAAATGGAGAACTGATCGTCTGGAATGCAAATTCTGAAAGACCCGTCCTGATTACGCTCATAAGGGTAGCCATGATGCTGCATTACCGCCACCAGCGCCGTGTCTTTGATGTTGTTCTTGTCAATCATGGTGCTGCCGCAGTGAGATAGCTAACCACCGCATATAGACCATCTGCGGGGGCTGGGCGGGTAAAAAGAACGCTTGCACCAGCCGTTTGCACTAGGTGATCTTCGACAAGGTAATCGCGGTTCGTCAGTAACACACCCGCTGCATCAAAATCAGCTGGCGTTAAGTCAAGATAGACCAGCGCCATATTCCAAACCACTGCACCTAGAGGGGCAGATGGAAGCGTAATTTGACTGGATTGAATGAGCAGTGGCTTAGTAGTGACAAGCCTAGCTGCTGGCCCAGGCGGCCCTGCTTGCCCAAACTCAAAAAGCTCAATGATTTGAACTTTCTCTATGAGCATTTCAGTCGCCACGAGTCACCTCCCGACTCACAACAACCATGCCCCTCATTTTGCGCATCACGGTTCCATCTGGAAATCTAATCTCAAGATCGTAGATGCCGCCATCCCAATCAATTACGGCAGTGTCATCAGCCTCAATTCGGAGTCGAATGGTTCCTGCTACCCCTCCAAGAACAATGCGTCCGTTTTCGGTAGTCAGTCTCATAAGCACAGTTGATGAATCGAGACCTGGGCGAATGTGGGCACGAGCCGTACAGCCTGTCAGATCTACCGGTATGGCAGTTTGCGGCGAGTCCCCCATCTTCCAAACCACAATGTCATCAAACGTGGCTCCTTGATCTATGGTTAGTTTTCGCTTGAACGATGCCATGCCCGTCCCCTATCAAGCCTGGGGCACCGTGCGGGCTGCTGCCCCTGTGGTGCGAGGGGCTACGGCCACCGTGGCTTTGATCTCGATACCCAGCGCATTGGCAAACGCCGCATAGTGGGCTTGGGCACGCTGGGCATTGCCTGCGTACTCGCTGTCCTTCATGTAGGCCCGGTACAGGATGTAGTCCTGCAACACGTTGCCGTAGATGTCGGGCAGGGAGATTTCTCCAGTCACCGCCTCGAATGTGGAGCCATCAGCAGGCTCTGGCACATCTGTTGGATAAGCTGAATACACCAAATCGACCTGCGCGGCCGCACTGGCTGGCGGGTACACAAAGAAGGCCGTGGGGTCGCGGGGGTCGTAGGTGTAGTGCAGGATCTCGGTGGTACCGGGGAAGTTGTGCCAGCCCGGCAGCTGGGCATCCAGCACTTCCCGATTCGTGACCCGGATGGCCGCCCGGCTGCTCGATGGGGCCGCATTGCGGATTACCTCAATCAACTTGGATCCATTGGCGGGGATAGCCTGACGGGCACCGGCCACGCATTGCAGCGTGGTGTGCGTCACCATAGCGTCAGGCCGATACACCACCACTTCACGCTGGCCATCGTTGAGATAGCGCACCAGCTCAGGCACTGGCCAGCGGATGGAAGTGTTGTCTTGCAGCGTGTCGATGACACGGCGAATAACGGATTGGGCTGTGATGCTCATGGTCAGTCCTCAGCAAAAACGGGCGCGAACCCTAGGAACGGAACCCGTGGCACCACGCCATGCCACGACCGTTTTGGCTGCAATCGCAGCTTCAAAGACCGCTTTCGCGGACATGCTCAGATCACCATTCAGGAATGCAGGTATCAGGAAAAGACGGTGTTTTGCACCGGCCACAATGTCTTCGGCATGCTGGGCAAACAAATCGTTGGGGATGCCCTTGCTCGAATGGCTGGGCATCAAGGAGACCTCGGTGGCCACGAGTGACCCCGCAGGCAGTGGCCGGGTCAGGTGAAAGGTCTCACGGTCACGGCTGACAATGCCCGCCACTGGAGCCGCCGCCTCTTGATAGTTGAATGGCAACCCGTTATGGGAGAGCACTGGCATGGGCTGACCATTGACAGTACATTGCTCAATCCGCACCACCGTGGCGCCAGTAGGCACTTCCAAGTCGTACTCACGCACGTTGTTGACAACGCGCACGGCGTCCAGCCATTCACGCCACAGCCTGGTGCGAGACAAAAACTCCTGTGCCGCACGGCGCAAAGCAAAATCAGCCGTTGGTAAAGGACAAGCGGGTAAGTGCACCAGCAAGTCTGGATAGAAATCCGACCAGGTAGACATAGCGCGATCAGATCAAGCCGTCTTGGCCTTACGGCCCCCACGCGCGGGTACAGGTGGGGTGTTGGCCTCAATCGGCAAGCCACCCCCCATGTCCTCAAAATCGTCCGCCTCGCTGAGTTCGCTGTGAGGGACAGCAATGGCCAAGGCGCTTTCAAAATCGGCTTCTTCGCAAGGAAAGAACAGCCCACCTTCAATCAGGTGTTTGACGGTGGGGGCATGATCCACCTCACAAGTCAATTCCCCATCTATGTCCATCTTGAAAACATAGGGGGTGCCATGAAGGCCATTGACGATGACCGTGCCGTCATTGCGCGGCTTGATAGAAGTTTGCAGTTTCATGGTGCCAATCGGTTGGAGAAACTGGAGGCACAGCCCCCCAACTTCAGAGAGAAGGAACGCAATGCCGCCGCTCAGGCCGAGCGATAGATCAGCGTCAGGCCCACTTCACCGGCCTGCGCAGATGCCGCTCCAGTCGTGAACTTGATGCCGATCTTTCGGTCGCTGGTCAAAGACTGAGCTTCACGCACCATGGCAGTCGAGGTGCCACTGAAGGCAGCGCCAGATTGGCAGGCCGTGATCCCAGCAACCCAGACAGTGGCCAGATCAGTGCCCGCGTCATTGAGCAGGCCCACCGAAGCCACCACGGTGGGGGCAGCATTGGTATCGAGGTCGTCACTGTCAAAAATCAAACTCACCGGCACGGTACCGGGCGGCAAGATGCCGATAGCCCCCACCCCATTGGTCACCAGATCCGTGGTTTTGAGATTCAACGCAAAGCGCACCGACACCAGCTCACCGCCAGAGGGGGTTTTGACCTGCTTGCGACCGGCCAAGAAATCATTGGTATTGGCAAACATCTTCATCACCCCCGATCAGCGGCTCGCACAAGCGGTATCCAGAGAGAACAGCCCAAAGTCCTGCGGGCCTGCATCGGTCTCAAAACGAACCTTCTTGGTACCGAAAATGCTCGATGTGGTGATCACCACCTTGTCCCCGTTGTCGCGGGTTTCTTCGTGCCAGTCGAAGCGCAAATTGGTGCCCGGAGAGCCGTAGGCCACCACACCAGCTTGGGAGCCCATGAACAACGCCCGGGCAGA
The DNA here is from genome assembly GCF_042652905.1 of Giesbergeria sinuosa. Lineage (NCBI taxonomy): Bacteria > Pseudomonadati > Pseudomonadota > Betaproteobacteria > Burkholderiales > Comamonadaceae > Giesbergeria > Giesbergeria sinuosa. The sequence goes on from NZ_JBHSHJ010000003.1 coordinate 104,731, forward strand.
CTCGACATTGGAGGCCGCGCCCGCATCGTTAGAACGGATGACGTTGCGATGGCTGTGCAAAATACAGCCGCGATACATACCCAGACTGCTCTTGAACAGCGGGCTATTGCGCCCTTCAGCAGCAGCGGCAGCACGCTGAATGTCCAGCCACTGGCCCGCAGCCGTGTCACTGCGCAGGTCATCCTCTTGGAACGTGTGCATCACACAGACAAAGGTTTCTGCACCATCGATCTTGCAGGGCTGGAGCGTGGGGATATTGGTGGCCCCGCCCCCTTGGCTATCGGCGCGGGTCTTGGCGCGATCAATCAGGCGCAGATTGAACTTGTCGCTGGCGTCGATGTTGTTGTACGCCGTAGCGTCACCGCCATACAGGGTGTGGTCGGCATCGGGGTCGGTCAGCAGGTTATTGGCCCGGCCCGTATAGCCCATGGGCAGTAGGAAACTGGGGTTAATGCCGCGCTTGCCAGACAGATAGATGAACATCAGCTCATCCTGCAAACGTGCCCACCAGCCCGATTGCTGCTGCTTGGCCCGCGCACGCAAGTCATGCAGCGTGCGCTTACGGGTCATGCGACCGCCGGTATTCACACCGCAGCGTGCTTGGTCGATGTACACCGTATCGGTGTAAAAGCGTTGGCGTTCTTCGTTGCCTTCGAGGTTGTCTTCACCCTCGACCGGGGCCATGGTCAGTTCGGCCAACAGGTCATATTGGATCTGCTCCCCCGCATCAGACTCCAAATCCGTCAGGATCTGGATGGGCACTTCGGCATCAGCGCCGCGTGCCATGAAACGGGTGTTGAAATACGACTTCTGCGACGAGTCAACGGCCAACAGGCCAGCCCAACGCTTAACGGCTTTGGGGTCATTGACCCCCACAATGGTACGAGCCATAGAAAACTCCTTGAGGTTTACAAGCCTGAAGGAGCACTCCTGCGCTCACAGCGGACAGCGTTTACTTACTGCGGTTGCAATGAAACCATGCTTGGTGGATGTTCCAACACATCCTCACTGGCATCGGGCAGGCATTTCTTAATACCCACCTCACGGGGGGCCAGCACCCGCACCCTGGAACGCTGACCACTCTTGTGCACAAACTCCACCCGCACACCCAAGAATTCAAGCGCCTCCCCGGGGCGCAAATCCATCGTGGCGGTGCTCAAGTCACTCATCAGCGGCCGCCACGCAAATACTGCTCACGCTGGGCCTTGGGCATACGAGCAAGAGCATCTTCCAGCTCTAGGCCATCTAGGCTGTCGAGCTGGGTGAACTCACCGCCATTCAGATCAGTGTTCGCGTCATCAGCACCAGGCACCTGTGCCAAGGTCTTCGGGGCCGTTTCCAGTGGTGTTTTGCGTGGCGTTGGTGCAGCAGCAGGCGGGGCAGCAGGGGCTGGGGCTGGCGTAGCAGCAGCCTTGCCTAGGCGTTGCAGCACGTTCTTGTGGGCCTCAGCGTGGATTTGCGCCACCGATTTGCCAGCAAAGTCCGGATCGCCCGCCAGAAAATTGGCATACCGATCAAACATCGCCGCTTGCTTGGGGTCGTTGTAGTCGATCCCATCGGCCTTGGCTTGGGCCATCACAGCAGTCAAAGAGGTGTTGATTTCTTGGTGCCGTGCCTGCTGCTGCATCTCGCGAGCAATCTCGGCCTTGGTTTGGAGCGAGGTCAACTCGTTGAGCTGGGCGCTCAGGGCGTCACGCTCGACTTCGTACTGATCCACCTCGATCTCGCCGGTACGAAACTTTTGACGCAAATCGGCCAGCTTGCCATTCACATCTTGCTGGCGTTGCTCGAAATCGTCGGGCAACACCACTTGGTACACCGGCGCGGGGGCTTTGGCAACTTCCACTACTTCTGCCGCTGGGGCCGATGCGGGCATGGCAGTGGCTGGAGGTTCTGCAGTGGTGTCAGGAGCGGGTGCTGGGTCTGTGGTGCCCAGATCTTCGTCACCCGATGGCGCGGGTGGCGTATCGTCGCCATCTTCGGCGGGGGCCATCGCCGCCAGCTTGGCCATGGCCGCTTTTTCATCTTCGCTGACATCGCCATCATGGATGGCTGCCAGTTCTTCGGGTGTCAACAGGGCCTTGTCTTGCTCAGACAGGGCGAATGCGTCAGGTGGGGTCGTGCTCATGGTGTGCTTCCTTGTAGAGATCAGGATTCGTCAGTACCCTCTTGCGCCACGGATGCCATCGATAGCATCTTGGCCTTGGCCAGCTTCGACACGGCCGCCATGCGCTTGGGGTCTTTTTCAATCTTTTTTGCTTCCAGCAGCGTGTTCAGATCAGACTCGACATGCCAGTCGGTTTCATTTGCGACATCCGCGCTGAGGGACTTGTGTTTAGTGGCCATGCTTGCTCCAGTGGGTTTTGCTGGGCGAGACGATGCCATGCTTGGTGGTGGGCGTCCTTGATTCACCCTGAAACGGCATGAGAGTGCCGTTTGTGCCAAATCAAAGTGCGGTTGGGATTTGTTCTTACGCTGTCTTCGGGGAGATTCAGTTCATTGATAGAGTAGGATGGTGCCGTTTTATGTTAGGGTCAATCAGCATGGCGTTGTCTTCTACCCCTAGCTTCCCTTCCAGAAAGGAATATTTATATGTTTAGAGTAACTGGTTCGGCGACTGTTGAGTTCGTGACTGAAGAAGGAAAAACTGAGCAAGAAATTTACGGTTCTGAATTCAGTTTAGAGGAAGGTGGTTGGCGTAACTTGGGAGACAATGACCATCAGTACGAAGCACTATTCATTTACTTCGGAGAAGAATTCGAAATTCGTTTCCAGGCAACCTACTTGAACGGGAGTATTAGTGTCTACGACCTCTCCACGCGCGGTCGGGTCATGATCCTTGATGACAATATTAATGTTGAATGGGGTGGCAGTAGCAATCCCGAGGATGACTACGACGAATAACAACAGTGGGTTAACAACTTTTCTCAGCCGACCCGCATACTGCGGGCGGCTTGCTTGCTTCGTCACGCCGCCATAGACCCCGCCCCACCACCCAACCGCCGCGCCAGCCGGTTGGTGCAGGCTTGGGCCAGTCCTGCCAGCTCGGTGTTGCTCAACAAAAAGCCGGGGTCGTTGATGCAATCAATCAACTGGCGAGTAGAGGTGACAAACTCATCATGGCCCACCCGCTGGATGACGGCAGGGGCGGCCAACTTGCTATCGGTGACGAACGAGAGTAGCCAGCGGCCAAACTTCCATTCATCATTGCCCGCCAACACCGATTCAAAAACGGCTTGCTGCACTTGGGCACCGGCTTGGGTGGCGGTTTGCATGGCGGCGTGGATGCGTTGCAAGTCCAGCACCGGGGGCATGGGGGCACCGGTATCGAACACCACACTGTTGGCATAACCATCGGGCAACTTACCCCGCAGGTAAGCGCAAACCTCATCGTACTTGGTGGCAGGCAGTTCCAGATAGCTGTTGACCCGGAATTTATGGTGTAGCCGGTTCCACGTTTCACCGAAGGTTTGCACACCGGAATCGACTACCTGATGCACCAGTTCCTTGATGTCTTGGGCTTGGGCAGGGCTGATGCGGGTGTAGTCGATGGCAGGATCGTAAGGGCGTTGTGCCGGGGTAGGAGCCGTGGCATCCAGAAACACCCGAATGACCTTGAGGTGGAAGGCGGCGCTGATCCATGCGGCGTAGGCGATGACCAGTTCGCGGGAGGCGTAGGTTCCGACCTTTGGTTTTGACGTAATAGCGGGAATTCCCGCTTTTTGAATTTCCTCCAGTAGGTCTTGCGCTTGCTGGTTGCGCAGCCATTCACTGGGTTTGTGTTTCGCTTCACCGCCTGCGGCTTTGTGCAGGTCGTTGAGGCTGAACAGATCACCGACCCGACGGACGGTTGCCCCACCAATGGTCAGTGCAGGGGTAGAATTTGACATGGAGGTTCCTTTCTTGTTTGTTTGGGACACTTCAATTGACGCCTCGGAAGGTGAGATTTCCGGGGCGTTTCCTTTTTCAGGGTTGCTTTGCATTGCAGCCCTCCTGATCCTTCTTGGCTTGCTCAATGAGCTTGTTCACTATCCATGTGATGGATCGCTCTTGTTTCTTAGCAGTCCACTTGAGCCACGCATGGGCTTCCTTGCCAACGCGAATCTTCAATTGCACATCTTCAGAATGATTCATTTGCTGCCCTTAAAAATGGATCACCGTGATCCATTTGTCGCATCATAAACCACCGTGATCCAATTCAAGAAAGACCATATGAACCACTGTGGTTTATGATCCGCACATGAGCCGTGAAGACCCACAACTAAAGATCAGGTTGCCTGCCGATATGAAAGACCGCATTGAGGAGGCGGCAAAGCAAGCGGGGCGCTCCATGAACGCCGAGATCGTGGCGAGGTTGGAGCAGACATTCCAAACTGGAACTCCAGGCGCTATAGATGTTGGCTGGCTTGCAACAGAACTGGCACAGCGGTTGTCTGGCAACGGGCTACAACTTGCTGTCATTGACGCTGCTTCATCCTCACCCCTAAGCTCTGACGTGCGCACCACAGCGGTGCCGTTGTCAAAAGCAGAGCAGTCGCCGATAGAAGAACCCCACAAGACATAAACCCGCTGCGGGCACAGAGGCTGCCTTTACGCATCCTTGCCCCGCTCTGATGCGTCCACACTATCCAGCTTGGCCTGCATCTGCGCGATGCGCTCATCACTGGCGGCCTGGATTTCTGCCACCCGCGCACGACTTTCTGCGTCGATGCGGGCCACCTCTACGCGGGTATCGGCATCGGTGCGAACCTTCATCGCCTGCGATTGCAGCTCGGCCTGAGCGCGGCGCAGCTCATCGGTCAGCCGCTCAATCTCTTGGGCCGCTTGGGCCTGCACTTGGCTGGCCATGCCAGAGGCCGCGCCACCATTGCTCCCGGCTTCTGCCTCCAGCTTCATCGCCCGCGCATTGATTTCCCGAATCTTGGCCCGCTGCTCTTCCAAAGCAGCCATCGCCATCTCCTGCTGCATCTGCATTTGCTGGGCCTGCTGCGCTTGCATCTGCTGCAACTGGGCTTGCTCCTCGGGCGTCATGGGCTTGGTTTCATCGCGCTCGCCGGTCAGTTTGCGAATCTGATCGGCTACCTCGTCTTTATTGGGCAAGTCGGAGTACTCAAACGCCATCGTCAGCAGGCGCAGGGCCACTTCCGGCGGCAGCCGCTGGGCGACATTGCTCAGGCTCTCAAACATCGCCGCCCGTAGGGTGCCCGAGTAGTCCTGCTCAGACACCACAAAATCCGAGGCGCTGGCCGTAATGTCGTTCAGATAGCGCACCGAGCCGTCGGGCTGGCGCTCTGGCTGGTTCACGCGCAACCACTCAATCGCCCCTTTCTGGCCCGTCAGGCGAATCACCTTCTCTTCGCTGTAAAACTGCTCGACCAGACTGTTTTGCTTCTCACCTTGCACCTGCACCGCCAGGCGCAGATTGTCGAAAGGCTCAGTGGTCACCACGCTACCCTGCAACTGCCGGGCCTTGATGGCCTCGCCCGATACCGCATTGGTCTGGCGGCCCATGTTCTCTTGGCTCACCCCAGCGGACTTCTGGATACTCTGGGCATCCAGCGTCATCATCTGGATCTGGCCCGTGGCCCCATCGGTATCCCGCCGTATACTGAATTCCTTGCCCGGCTTCTTGATGATCACACCATCAGGGCGGCTCACCTCATCGGCGGCTTCATTCCAATCTGCCACCGCCCCTTCTTCGGCAATGATCTGGTTGGTGTTGAGCATGAACAGCGCCTTGCTGGCCCGCTTGTTCAAGTCACGCTGCAAATCCCGCACCCGGCGCACGACCCCATAGGGCATCCGGTCACGGTTGCGCCGGTAGCACCAGATGGGGGTCAATGTGAATCGGTTGTGCCGAAACACACTCGGCCCCATGGAAAGTACGTCCGACTCGGTAAAGACAGCGATATGCACCCGCATCGTCACCTTGTCGATGATGCTCCCGCCCTGCTGATTCAGGGCTTGCACCAAGGCATCGTCGCCCTCATTAAAGTAGCTGCCCTTCATCGGGCCGCTGGCCACGACCTTGGTTCTGACGGGCTCACGGTACTGGCACTCAAAAAGGCGCACCCGGCGACGCTTCACGTCCACCATCATGCCCGTCCCTTGGGCATAAACGGCACCTGACGAACTGGCGCTATCGCTCATTGGGAACTCAACCTCGTCTTCCGCAGACCAGCTGGCATGATTGCGGCTCTCTACCGCCCGCCGGATGCAGTTCTCCCGGTCTGGAAACATCATCACTGCGATGTCTTCATCTACCCACCGCCAGCGAAAGATGTAACGGGCATCGGACAAATCCAGCTCATAGCTGGCACTGTCGTAGAGGATGTTGCGCCAATCCTCATACTTGGAATACAGAACATCCTGTGTCGGGTCATCGCGCACACCATCATCCATCCAGCCAATCCCGCCTTTCACGGCATCAGCAAACGCACGCGAACGAAGGAACTGCACCCTGTTGATGTCGCTGACGTACTTGAGCACCTGTGTCTTGATATCAGCAATCTGCACATCGTCTTCAGTGCGTGGCAGCACCTTCCAATCCACACGGGTTCGGCGCTCAGTACCAATCAACCAGTCCACCATCGGGGCAATTTCGTTGAACACCAGCGGCAACTGACCACGATCGAGCAGCGTCTGCTTGTCGTCTTCATCCCATTGCAGGTTGTCGTAGAAGTCGTGGTCAACGGCCATCTCTAGCCGGTTGGCCGATTGCTTCTCCCGCTCGTAGTAATACCAAGACAAGAGCTTGCTCAGGGTTTTGCGCGCCCCTTCACTATCGAGCGGATGGGCCTGCTGTGTTACGAGGGCACCAGCATCTGCCGCCAATTCGGCTTGGTATTGATCGCCAGAGGCACTGTGGTCGGATGAAATCTCAAACTCAGGCATAGGTCACACCGCCATGCTCAAGCTTGATGTCCTCTTCGCCAACGGCTTTCCCATCCTCACGCAGCAAAAGTCGCCCATAGGACGCCTTACTCAGCACCTTCGGTGGGGAACTGGGCATACGGATCAAGTCCGGCAGCCCCTCGTTGATGATCGTGGCCACACGAACCCAATTGGAGCGACTGGCCTCGATACCCAACACATCGCACGCAATGGCACACTGTTTGGCCAGATATGCTGGGTCGTCATATTTGTAGGCTGCCGACTCCATGACGATGTACCAAGGTGCACCAGGCCGGTAGGCTGGCATAAGCACCATGGCACGCTCGTCATTGACCCATGTGTAAACGGCGAACAGATCACCGTGCTGGCGCGTCAGGTGCGCTTTCCGTGTATCGATGGTTGCTGGCATAGTGCAGTGACGATGCCATGCTTGGTGGCTACGCGGCCATGCCAGAGCGGCGCCTGCGCACCGATTGCTCCGTTCTAGCCACCGCCCCAGACTGAAACCGCTCTCCTCCCTCGGCCACCTGACCAAACTGCCGAAACGCATCGGCACCGTGGGAGTTGTTGTCATGCAGCGGCTCACTGCTCCAGCGGCCCATCTTCGTGTTCCACACCTTTCGGTAATTGGCCAGCCGCTTGATCCCGTCACCGCAGCCCGCCTCATCAAACCAGCATGACGAGAACTGGTTGCGCGTGGACTGGATGCCGCTGATGGTCGATGTAACGCGGGGGACAATATCAAACCGCTGGCCAGGCATCAGGCCCTCCAGCATCTCTTTGATATTCTTGTTGGTATCTGGCGTCTCCCCCATGCGCTTGTATCCAGCATCGTGCGGCAGATAGTGGGTGCCAAACGCCACCCCCAGCTTTTGCAGCCACCCCACAAAGTGGATCAAATCCTCACCGCTGGCCTCGTAATAGCGAATCCAGCGGTTCTCTGGCCCTACACGCTGGTGGCACCAAATGGCTGTCATGTCGCCGCGACCAATGTCCCAGAACGTATTGACCGGGGCCGCTTCCATAGGCAGTGCAGGGAGAATACGCCCCTGTTTGCGGGCCGTGGACAACTGGGAGGCGTAATAGCAGCCCTCTGTAGAGACCTGAAAAGCCTCTTCCGGGGTGCTGGGATACTCTTGCCACATCAGCGGGGCATCGCCAGAGAAGTCGGAGTTGAGCGTGGTCACATACCAAGCGCGCTGGCCCTGCGTCAGTTCCCGGCCAATCTTCGCCTCAACCTCCGAAAAGTAGGCATTGTTGGCTTCCGTGAACACCACCCCAGTCGGATCAATGCTGTATTCAGGTGCCTGCCACCAAGCAAAGAAGTGGAATCGGTAATCCTTGGGCGTTAGATGCGCCCGCTGCTCGGCCAACGCCTTGGCACGCTGGGTCATGTCATAGAACTTGCCATCCTGCCCTTCAGCAGTCGATTCGATGATGCAGATACCAGAAAGCGGCACGGCGGGGATAGACCCAGTGACCACCTCTTGGGCCTTCTCGGGGTACTTCGCACAGATTTTTCCGAATTCCGAGATGTGCAAGCGGTGAATAGTCCCAGACCGCATGGACGTGGCCACACGAATGCTGGAGCCATTGTGGGCGAACTCGATTTCATTGGCCGTGCGTTTTGCAAACGGCATCTGGGCCTTGAGTTCTTCGGGCAACTGGTCGTATGCGAACAGCACCTTCCCCCGGAATATTGCCTCGGCCGCCTCACGATCCTGCGCCACGATGCCGCACCGGATAGGTGCCTTCGAGAATAGAGCCGTATCGAGCCACAAGATGCACACCAATGTCGTGAACCCCAGCTGCCGGGCCTTGAGAATGATGTTTCGATGGTGCAGCCGTGCGATCAGCCTGCGCTGCGCCCGGTTGGGCTTGAATGTGATGACCAGATCATCGCCGGGGCTGCCCTCATCGCCCTCATCCCCCTTGATGATGATCTTGTAGAGGTTGGACAGCCGCCACATGGGGTCGTCCAGCTTCATGGCCAAGTCGTCCACCTCACTCACTGGGCAGGCCATCGGCACCCCCATCTTTGACCACGCCAACCACATTGCCGCGCAGACCCTCCATCAGCGTTGCCAGAGGGTCAGCCTTTTGTTTGTTGTCTTTCTCATACAGGCCAAGGTGCTTGAACAGCTTCTCCATCGCTGCTGACTTGTCGTGCATCTGAATCTCGATGCCAAACTTGGTTTGCTTGGCCCCGGCATACAAAGCCCGCGCTTTCTCAGACAGATGCCGGGTATCTTTGAGTGCCACACGCGAAATGCCATCACCGCCGCACTCAGGGCATTCGGGGTTAGGCAACAGAATTGGGCTGAAACCAATCCCACCTTGCTCATCAAACTCCGCCGGATCGTTGCCTTTGTCCAACCAGATTTCCCGGTCATGGTTGAACTCTTGGATGGTGCGCTGGTGCTTGAAGCCCTCGCCGTAGCAGCACCGGCAGCAGCCCACCTTCACATCTACCAGCTCGCGCGGGTCTGCCGTGGCGATGTTCCACGCCTCTAGCAGCACCTTGTCTGCGGTGATGGCGGTACGTTCCTGCTGCTCTTTACGGGCCTGCGCAATCGCCTCCTGAATGCTAAGTTTTGCTAAGAGTTGAGAGGCTTGCTCATTCGCAGTGTGTTTGCTGTAACCAGCACGGATAGCTGCTTGTGTGCCATTGAGATCTACCAAATACTCATGAACAAACCGCTGCTGCTTGGGTGGCAACACAGCTGGCCTGCTGTCCGGGCTGCCTTTGGGCAGGTTTGTCTTGGGTTTTCGCATCATTGGCGCAGTGTCTGCACCGGCCCATTGCTAGGTCAAACCGCCAAGCATGGGCGGTAAAGAACCCCCATCACCGCGTCACTCTGTCCTGCGCTCGGTTGCTAGCCTCTCGACTGCGCCAGACCTCGACACGAAGTTGTGCGGCCACCTGCCGCCAGCGCAACTCCTCCTCAACCTGCACAGCCTCCCGTAGTCCTTCCAGCAATTGGATGTACTCTGGGTGGCTGTAGGCGTACTGCTCACGGGCGTTTGCGGCCTTTTCGGTGCATTCGGCCATCAGCAGTGCCTTTTTACTTTTCCGAAATTCTTCGAGATAGACCCGATTAGCCTTGGCTTGGGCAAATTTCACGGCGTTGGACACCATGAAATCCACCACCCGGTTTGGGTCGATCTCGCTCACCCCCGCAGCTCCCGTGAAGGCACAGCACGGCGGTAGGGCCACGCAACCATCGCCGCGTCACGGCTGTGTTCATTGGTGCTTCCACTCCAACCGGTGATGCGCGCAAAGCGGCCAGCATCCACCTTCGCCCCCTTGCTTGCCGGGCTAACCCCATGTGCTGGAATGCCTAGCTCTTCGCAGATGGATGCAATCAAGCTGCACCAAGCATCAATCTGCCCCACGTTACGCGCCATCTTTGCACTGGCAGCGGCAGTTTTGGCCCGGGTCCATGTGTGACTTTGCAAACGACTGTCCTCAAAAACAACCCGGGCAGGCATCCGTTCTCGCAATGTGCGCTCGATTTGGTGGGGGGCGATGGTCTCAAGATGCTCCAGTACACCATCCGCAAAAACCGCAATGCCGGTGTGAGCGCCGGGGTCGATGCCCATGATGCTCATGCCACCCGCCCCCGCCAGCTTTCCCAGTCGAACGGGATCGATTGCCCACCACCCTCGCGCAGCCGATCAAAGATACGTTCACCCAGATATTCCTGCACCTCATCCAAAGGCAGGTTAGACAGCATCAAGGTTGGCTTGCGCTTTTCGTAGCGTTCGTTGATCACATCGAACAGGATCTGGCGTTCAGTTTCGCTGCCAAACTGCACCCCCACCTCATCCAAGATCAGCAGATCTGGGGATGCCAACGCCGCCACAGCTTCGCTTTCAGTCTCCCGGCTGCTACGGCTCCAGGTGTCCTTCACTCGGCGGATAGCCCGCTTGACCGTCATGAACAGCACCGTCCGGCAATCGCGGTGCATCAGGCGTAAACCAATACCAGCGGCTAGGTGCGTCTTCCCGGTACCGATATGGCCAATGAACAGCGCACTGCGCCCGGTTCTAAGCACCTCGTCAAATCCATCTGCATAGGCCGTGGCAAAGGCCAGCGCCTTTTTTTGCTCCGGCGTCTCGGCAACATAGTTCTTCAAGGTGCGGTCTTGGAAACGCTCCGGGATGCCAGAGTCACCAATGCGCTGCTGCCACGCTGCCAGTGCATCTGCACGCTCTTGGGCTGCTGCTTGCGCCTGCACTTGGGCTGCCTTGGGACGCTCACATTCAGGGCACTTTGACCAGATGGCGCCGAAGTAGTGTGTCGAGGTGTACGGGCCGTGGGTGTCGCACGAAATAGTGCGTGGGGGCTGGCGTGTGTCCAGCAAACTGCCGATGTTTTTTATCATCACAGCATCCCTCCAACGTAGCGTTTCTCTGAGAATTTGGTGGTGGTCTTGGGTGACTTGCTGCCAGCACCGGCACCAGCCACGGCAGCACTGGCCATTGCGGCGGCGCGCTGCATTTGGCCCTTCACGGTGCCGATCACGTAGGCAAAAGCGTTGCTGGGCAAGTTACCGCGCTCACGCATATCGCGGGCTGCCTGAACAAAGCTGTCCACCGTGGCACCAGCATCGAGCAGGACGCGCAAGTCAGGGTGCGATGGGTTGGTGCTGGCCATGCCCTCGGCCTTCAGGGCCAGACACACCGCGCTGGCCATTTGGCTCTTGGGCGTGGTGCTGCAAGGGGGAATGTTGCCTAGGTCGTCGTCTGCATCATCAGCTGCAATGGGGCTGATAGAAACCACACCCACACCGCCGTCAGGCGCATCCCCCGGTTGAGGCTCACGCGCTGGTTGATCAATAGCTGCCGCTGGCTGTGTGTTGGTATTGGTATTTAAATATCCCTCTCCTTCTCTCTCTCCCTTGGATGCCATGTCGCTAGGGACAGCATCGGGACAATCTTGGTTGTCGCTAGGGACATCTGTTTTTGGCTCTGGGCTGTCGCTGGCGATTGGATGGCCCATTGGTCGGCCTGCTGCCAGCCATTCTTCATATTGGGGCAGGGGGTAAGCAGTCTTGTTGCGCTCGTTGTGCTTCTTGATGCGGGCACACTCGGTCTTCCAGCGTTGTTGCAGCTTGGACTCCCAAGCCGTGTTCGCCTTCTCAGCCACCGTCTTGTGGTACAGGCGGCCATCGCTGCATTTCACCCAGCCATGCAGGGCACCTGCCTTGTGCTTGCGCCACTCACGCACTACCCGGCCATAGCCCGCTAGGTTGGCCAACACCCGGTCATCGTCGGGTAGGCTGCCAGCGGGCACCTGGTGCCAAGCGGAGCACCACAGCAGCACCGCCGCCCAGCAGGCCTCTGGAGATTCAGTGAGCGCCATGTCGCTGTCGCGTAGGCGCTTCACATCCAGCAGCATGAACGGAAAATCCCGCAAGTCGCAGTCTGCGGGGGTCAGGGGGGCTAGGGTGGTGGTGCTACTCATGTGCTCTCCAGCTTCTTGGCGCGATAGCGCTTGTACCGGCTATTGCGGTTGTCAGCGCCAGACTCAATCAGGGACAGTGCTTGCAAATAAAGTAAGGCCCAGCACACCGACTTGGTACTGCGCTGGGTAGCCAGCAGGAGCTGTGCGTGGGTCATCCATGCGCCTGTCTTGCGCAATACAGCCAGCACCGCCCACGATGCCGACCCCACTTTGATCGTGCCCGGCTTGGAGCCTGTGGGGCTGTACCGGGGCACCTCCAGCGGCATAGAGTTTCTGACTCCATTGCGCCCAGACGGATAGGTGCCCATACGCTGCAATTGCGCTGTCGTCCATGACGACGGTGTTGGCGTTCGGAGTGTGGGGTTCACAAAATCCCCCGGCTATTCGTCGGGTGGCCTTTGGCAGCGCCGCGTGTCATCCTCACGGCCATGACCAAACGACCGAAGGCGTGGCGCTCCAGTACGGCATCTTTGTATTCCTGTACCGAGATGCCGTGCAGTGTGGCCAAGGCCGCCAGGGCTTCTTCCATACCAATATGGCATTCGCTGTGGTCTGCGGCCACATGGTTGCCCATCCTGCGCTGTGCAATAGCCAGTGCCCCCCAAGCGTCTTGCTCTAGGGATTCACGGATGCACTCCGCCTTGGGACGACTTCTCAGGGTGGAAATGGTGATGAACGCATCATTGAGCTCATCGGAGCACGGAACATCCAGCCGAGAGGTCATCTTCCCGCCGGGGTCGGTGCGGCCACTGCGGGCCAACATGGTGGTGGAGTTCATGGGGTCAGGCATGGGCTGGCTCCTGAATGGTGGCCGGGGTTGCTTTGCCACAATGGGAGTTCCTCAACAACCCAGCAAAAGCCCCGGCCATGAAAGAAAAAGATGTCACCGCATCATTGGTGAAAGCCATAGAACAGCTGTACCAACGATCCGATGCTATGACCGATCTGATTGCGCTCATTTGTCTGCACCTTCGGGCAATCGACTCCACCACCGCCGAATCCATTGCAAAACTGTTGGAGGGCCTGCCAAAAGTCGAGTCAGCCACGATGACCGAGGAGTTGAAATGGCTGGCTCAACACTTGACACCGATCTTGCAGGGCGATCCGGACGCGCCACTGCTCCTGAGCGTGCGAAAACCCCCGCCTGTTCGAGATCGCGAAGCGTTACGCGATCTGCTTCAGGTTCTGCCCGGAGGGAAGCAAGAATCGCCTTAAGTTCTTGCCCATCCTGTGCAGAGTTGGTATCAATGGCAGGAACTGATAGTGCAGCCAGAGCAGCAGCCGTAGCCTGCTCATTCCTACCGTGGTGTTGGGTGGCCTGTGCGGCCAAATACACCTGCGCCACCTTATGCCCAAAAGCCACAGGGTCACGCTCTGTGGTGGAATTGCTGCGCGCCCACTCGGTGGCGGCCATCAGGAGAAGATCAGGCATTTCCCACCCCCTGTTCGGTGGTGGCGGCCTTAGCCGTGCCGCGCAAGTAGGCCCAATCCACATCCGGGCGCAGTTCTTCGCAGGTGATGACGCGGCGGCTCTCACGCTCGAGGACGATGCACAGCTCAGGACTGGCAGGCTTGCGCCCCGTCAGCACTTGATAGAGGTAGGCATCACCAATGCCGCTTTTTTTGGCAAGCTCGCGGCGGGCTTCAATGGGAATTTGCGTCATACGCCGAATTCTAGCGTTACGTTAGAAATCATGGAAGCGTTTCGTTGATTTTTTTGTCTAGCGAATTGCTATAACCCTGCCATGGAAAAAATAGACCCGTCTGTTGATGCGCTCAAGCACCTGTGCCAGAAGGTGGGCGGCCACAAGATGCTGGCTCTTGAAATTGGTGTTAACGATCAAACCATCTACCAGATCGTCAGCGGAGTAAAACTGCCATCAGGCAATCCCAAAGGCGTAGGGCCAACCCTGCGGCGCAAAATTGAAGCGCATTACCCCAACTGGCTGGCCAGTGGCAAAGGAGAAACAGCCCCGCTGACCGCAGGGCTTGGACTGGCGCCAACGTCGATTGCGCTGGAGAACAACCCAGACTACCCAGCCGTGCGCCGGGTTCAGTTCAAGCTCTCCGCAGGTGCCACAGGCTTCGGCGTGGAGTACCGTGAAGAAGATGGTGCCCCCATCGTGTTTCAGCGCCAGTGGTATGAAGGCCGTGGCCTCCGCCCCGACAAGCTGTTTGCTATCAAGGTAGCCAACCACAGCATGGAGCCGGGCCTGTTTGATGGCGACACAGTAGTCGTCAATACTGACAGCGTAACGCCCAAAGATGGCGTAGTGTTTGCCGTCAATTACGAAGGCGAGATGGTCATTAAACGGCTGGCGCGTGACGGCGGCCAATGGTGGCTGTGCTCAGACAACCCCGACCAGCGCCGCTACCCACGCAAAGTTTGCGATGAGCACAGCATCATTATTGGTGAGATTGTGCATAAGCAAAGTGAACGAATTTAGTGCGCTCTGAATTTAAAAAATTAATTGGGGAAACTAATGCCGACCGAAAAAAATACATCTATCGCCAATCCAGATAAAGCATCATTGGTTGATAACCATATTGATGAACTGCAAAAAATTACTGATTACGAAATCAGAGAATGGCCAATTGAAGTGTTGGTGGAAAAATTCATCAATGGCCGCGAAACTGACGAATCTGAAATATTTATACCGGATTACCAAAGAGAAATGATTTGGTCTGCAAAACAGCAGTCTAGGTTTATTGAGTCCATACTAATAAAATTGCCAGTTCCATTTATTTTCGCTGGCGATGTACCTAATGGCCCTAGAAAAGGATGCCTTGAAATTATTGATGGCTCCCAGCGAATAAGAACACTTGATAATTTTTTATCTGGGCGACTTGAATTAGAAGGCCTTACAAAACTCACCAGTGCCATTGGCTTAAGATTCTATGATCTAAGCAAGCCACGGCAACTTCGGTTTAAGCGATCAACCATTCGAGTAATTGAACTAACTGAGCAGGCCGATGAAGATGCACGCCGAGAAATGTTTGATCGCCTAAATTCTGGCGGTACAAAGCTCAGTAATATGGAGATACGCCGTGGTGTGATTGATGGGCCATTTATGCAGTTCATTACTGAATTGGCATCAGACCAAAGATTTAAGAATCTTGTGCCTCTTAATGATCGTAATATCAAAAGAAAAGAATATGAAGAAATAGTTCTGCGCTACTTTTCATATCTTAACAACTATAAAAACTTTGAAAAGAGTGTTGATGGTTTTCTAACTGAATATCTTAGGGAGAAAAACAAGAATTTTTCTGATAATGAGAAAAATAGCATGAGGGCCGAGTTTGACAATATGCTTTCATTTGTGGAAAACAAATTCCCCAACGGCTTCAAGCGAAAAGATTACACTACTGTTCCCAGAATTCGCTTTGAAGCGATTTCTGTTGGTGTCTCATTGGCTCTCCGTGAAAACCCAACCCTACAACCAACAACCGTAGATAGTTGGCTTGATAGTCATGAATTCATCAGGCATACCCGGTCAGATGCTAGCAATTCTCGACCAAAACTCATTAATCGCATTCACTATGTGCGTGATAATTTACTAAATCGATCTCTTCAAGAAGATCAAGATACGGCAATCGTAGAATCAAGCGCCAATCATGATGCCCCACCCGATGAAGAAGATATCTTGCTTCAAACAAGTCTTTTCTCATGAATTGTGTACCAATTACTGATGCCCTCCTGCAAGATCGCAAAGCAGAAGTCGATGACTATTTGAAGTTTCTTGAGGTGGCTTTAGAGCGGAATTCTATCATCTCTGCCAATGGCGGAGCGACTTCGCTATCGCTCTCTATTAATATAACCCATACACTTAAGGCCAATCTGCTTCTGTTGCTATACAGCGCAATGGAGGCTACACTCATCCAATTATTAGATGAAATGCACGACGCTATCAACAGCAACTGTGATAGTGCAGATAACCTCAATAGTGAGTTGCTTCGTCTTGTTTTAAAAACATTTCAAAAAAATGCAAACACACAATCTTTTTCTGCCAACTCTCCTCTGCATCAGGAGTTATTCAAGCACTGGATGAACGACTGGCAAGGAAAAACCACTGCAAAGGAAAAACGCAGTGACGGTATTTCCGGAAGTGTCGATGGTGTGGTTTTCTACAAACAACTCAAGAAATTCGGTGTAATTGCAGCAACACCAAATGACAAGCCACCCCCTCATTTAACCCACTGGGCACTCCAGAAAATAAAAAATGATCGCAATGATCTCGCTCATGGCGAAAAGAGCTTTGTTGATCTAGGGCGGATGCTCTCACTGGAAGAGCTTAAAATAAATGCAGAGGCTGTTTTCGTTACTCTTAAAAATATAGCCCTTGAAGTTGATAGCTACCTATCTAGTAAATGTTACTTGGCCATCCCTTCTACAATAGGATCAGCTCAGATAACAGGTGCTCTGCCATCAATAGGTAACGAAACATAGAGTGAGCGGGCCACGGCTTCGCCCAATTTTGGAGGAACAGCGTTACCAATGAGCCGCGCAACAGACTTAATAGTTACCTCGCCACCCTCTGGCACAAATTGGTAGTCTTCTGGAAACGATTGGAAGATAGCCGCCTCACGCAACGTGATAGCCCGATTTTGCTCTGGATGACCAAAGCGCCCATTGCCATAGCCATTGCACAGTGTCGTCATGGTGGGTGCTGGTTTGTCCCACTCCATGCGACCATACACTCCTGCCGAATGCTTGCCGCTTTCCCGTTGGTGACACGCAGCCACCAGATGCTGGGGCCAGTCACGCCAAGTGCCCCCCGGCTTGCTGGCACGAATGCGGGCACGGTTCAGCTCCGAGAGCGTAGAAGCCACATGCAAGGGGTCTTTTCTGCTGGCTTGCCCGTCAGTGAGCTTCTCAAGGTGCCCTATTGCCTGTCGCACTGTCACCCATTTCTCAGGCCCCTCATGGGTGGGTTTTGGCACCGCTACAGGGCCAAGCCTTGAGGCTACTAACACCAAACGCTTACGTTGTTGAGGTGCACCATAGTTGGCAGCACTCACTACCGCATAGTCAACGTGGTAATTGCCACGTTGTAGCGCCTCTAAAAAGTCTTGGAATGGCTCCGCTTCTTGCAAGCGGGGTACATTTTCCATTGTCACCAAGTCCGGCTGGCACTCACTGACCAGCCGGGCAAACTCGCAAAGCAGCCGCCACTTGGCCTTATCCACTGTAGCGGTATTGGCGTAGCTAGAAAAAGGCTGACAAGGTGCGCATCCTGCGAGGAGACGGACAGCACCAGGAGACCATAGCGCATGGAGCTCATCACCCTTGATCGTGCTGACGTCACGCAGGAAAAACTTTGCTCCTTTGTGGTTAGCTTCGTAGGGAAACTGACACGCAGGATCAACATCTATCCCCGCCACGACATGCACTCCTTGAGTAGCAAGGCCATAGCTCAAGCCACCAGCACCACAAAACAAGTCGATACCCTCAATGGTGGGATGAGTAGTCTTTTTCTTATCAGTCATGGAATTCTTTCAATTTTGCTGCGGCCACCACCAAGCGATAGTCGTTGCCCTTGATGTTGAAAACGACGCGGCGATTTTTAAGAACTTTTTTCTACCTGCTTCAGCTATGGGCTATTGGCCCCACACTCAGGCGCAGTCCCAGCGCGTGCGTTACCTTCAAAATGGTGGCAAAACTAGGATTGCCCTCGCCAGACAATGCTTTGTAAAGGCTCTCGCGCCCCAGCCCTGTGTCCCGTGCTAATTGAGACATGCCACGCGCACGCGCTATGGTGCCTAACGCGCTGGCGATAAAAGCCGCATCGTCCCCTGCTTCTTCTATGCAAACCTGTAGATACAGCGCCATGTCCTCTTCGGTCTTGAGGTGCTCAGCACTATCCCATTTGCGTAACTTGATGCCCATGATGATCTCCTACAGTTGCCGTGCCAGATGCAGCGCCGCCTTGATATCTTTGGCCTGAGTAGATTTGTCGCCACCGGCCAGCAAAATCACCAACTCCATCCCGCGCTGGGTGAAATACACCCGATAGCCGGGGCCATAGTCGATGCGCATCTCAGAGACGCCCTCACCCACGGGTTTGACGTCACCAAGGCTTCCGCGCTCGGCTCGGTCAATGCGCACCTGAACCCGCATCGCGGCTTGCCTATCTTTTAACCCCTCAAACCAAGCATCAAAAACTTGGGTGGTTTGAATACTGCGCATGGCCCAATTGTATCCTATTTGATACACAAAGTACTCCTTCCCACCCACCACCCATACCTATTGGAAAAACTAGGGGTTTACCCTATGTTTTGAGAATTTATAGCGTTTCGCTTGTTTTATTCTATCGTTTCGCTAGAATTCTACCATGCCGCAAAAAACGCGGCGTGGGCACCGGGTCATCGGACAGGCACGCCCTTGGCCTTTAAAAACTCAACACGCAAAGAGCAGCCGAAAGGTTGCGCTGCCAAAAGCTAGGCAGTCCCAGTCCGCCGAAGCGCGGTACACGGGTAGGGAAGGGCCTGCGCAGAGAGGGCAGGAGGATGTCACCAGCAAGGTGCCGAATGTTGATTCGGCCAAACGGATACCAGAGTCCGCACGCCTTAGAGATAGGGCGGAAACCTGAGCATCGCGGGTCGGTGCTGTGGTTTCCACAACAGGAGATAGGCATGGAAAACGTAAACAACACTGGCATCAACATCAAGTGCTTCTACAAAGTGCCACGCGGATTTGGGCTGCCGTTTGCTGGCCGCTGGCTCAAAGCTATCGGCCACCGCCTCAACTGCGTCGAGTTTGTTGCTGCCGGAGGAACCGTCGCAAGTCTTGATAACGAATCTGCGGAGTTGCTGGCCCGAAATGCAGACGCCACTCGCCTCACAAGCCCACAGGCATTTCACTGACGATTTGCCAGCACCCGGCCCAGCGCCGGGCCTTCAAGTGGATACCTTACGGATCGTCGTCTTGGCCGCGACGAATAACTCTCCGGGGTTGTGTTGAGGAATGGTGCCCCATCCAAACCGCAGGGTATCCACTTGAGGGCAGTGAAACATTCAACGCACGACAGGCCAGAAATGACGCGCATACCGCGCAGCACTGCCTTCTACTTTTGACAATTTAGAGGTGATCGAAATGTAGGAACCCAGCCAGCCTGCGGCATGCAGGCGCGCACCCCCTCCGCGCTTAGAGGGGCCATCAGGTAGGCGCTTTGCCACTGGGACTTCCCGGTGGGGAGCGCAAAGCGTCTTCCTGATAGCACCATAGAACATCAATCAGAGAAAACCTATGACAATCGTCAGATGAGGCGGCTCTGCACCGCCAAGAGCAGAAAAAAAGCAGCTTTTCTACCCGGCCCAGTGCCAGGCCTTGTGCGATGCCTACCGAGTGTGGGTATCCCAGAGGGTGCTGAACAAGCAACAACACCGGCAGTGTGAGCGCGCAATCGCGTACCAGCGCCCTCTACCTATCAACCCCAGCCCGCGCACCCAGCGGGCTTTTTCATATCCTGACCATGCCAGCACCAGACACGAAACCACCAGAATCTTCAGCCAAGTTGCTTGCAGAAATGATGCAGCGTGAAATCTTGGGACATGGAAACGACGCAGCAGTTCTAGCTAGGCTAGAGGCGCTCACTGAAGAAGTACGGGCGCTGCGTGAAGAACTGACGCCGTCGCCGTCTGGCCTTATCACTGGCCGCCACGCAATCATTGAGTTTGACAGGCTATGCACGAGACTGGAACAACCGCACTGGAACAACCGTAGCCAACTTTCCTGAAAAACGTTCCAACTTAAACACCCCACTACACAGAGAGATTTTTACGTTTGGAACATTTACGACTGGAATGACCATCAGAAATGTTCCAGATGTTTCAACTCCCCAGCCCGCACTAGCGGGCTTTTTTTCGCCCATCCCCAAGGAGAAGTCCATGTTCTACACAGCAAACCCTGAACTCGATGCCGCCCGGCATGAAGATGCAATGGAAGCGGCGCAAGAGGCCACTGCCCATGAATACCAACAGGTGGCAGCCGACATTCGCTACCTGTTCACTGAGCTGGTGATGACTGCGCCACTGATGCGCCTGACCGCACCGCAACTGCGCAGCACCGGCAGCGGCATCTTGCCCGTGCCCATCATCGAAGCCATCGACGACTCGCTCACCTACAGCAAGCCCCACGATGCACTGATGGCCGTCATTGCGCAAAGCCAATGCCCACTGGTGGCCCACTTGCGCGAAGCGTTGGCCCAGCACTGGATCGACCACCATGCTCAAGATTTGGCGGGGGTGTGACATGAAACTGCCCATTAAAGCCATCTCAGCCCAAATGGTGCCCTGCTATCAAGTTGGGGTCATCAGCATGACACTGGAGATGTCCAAAGACCAAGTGCTGCGAATGCTCGATGAGATGGCCAAGCAAGTCACCCCCGAAGTGCTGGTGGAAATGCTGGACTCGGTGCTGGAATGCGCGGGGGTGGAGCAATGAGCCGCTACATCGTCAAGATTGGACGCCATCAGTTTGACGCCATCGGCCCCAGTACCAAGGCCGTCTATAACCAAGCTGCCTTGGATTACCCAGAGGCGCGCAGCATCATTGTGCTGTGCGTGCGGCAATGAGCCGCATCACCGTCTGGATCATCACAGCCGCTCTCGTAGCGGCTTTTTTGTGCGCCGGGCCTTCTATCGACGGCCCGTTCCAAGAAAGGCTGGTCGCCAATGTGCCTTAACCGCTGTAACCAAGGGCGCGGCATCTGCCCACACCCAGAAGCGTGTTTTCACCCCGACAGGGTGGAAAAGGCACTGACCTTGGGGCTGTGGCTGGGGCCACTGATCACATCGATTGTGGGCTTTGCGGCATGGCTGGTCAGCTAGAAGAAGCTACCTGCCGCACAGCCAAGGTCTGCATGGACTTTGGCTTGGCCCAGCAAGTCGCAAAGAAAGACCGGCGCAACTACCACATCCCCATGTCCGCCTACCACTGCAACAAGTGTGGGTGCTGGCATGTGGGCGTCTATCCAACACGGCGGCCACCGGGGCCGCTGCCCATTCTCGATACCAATCACCAATTTTCAGGAGTAAGACCATGAATACTCCGATGAGCAAAGCTGAACGACAGGCCTTCTTGGATGCCCGCCGCCAAGGTATCGGCGGCAGCGATGTGGCGGCCATCTTAGGATTTTCCCCTTGGAAAACGCCACTGGATGTGTACCTGGACAAGACGGCACCACCCCAACCCAACGAGATGAGTGAGCCCGCCTATTGGGGCACGGTACTGGAAGACGTAGTGGCCCAAGAATACGCCAAGCGCAGCGGCTGCAAAGTGCAGCGCGTGCGCCAGTTGTTGCGCCACCCCCACCACCCCTGGGCACTGGCCAATATCGACCGTGCCATCGTCACCCCTAGCAGCCGGGCACGGTTGGATAGCGGCGGTCACTTGTTGGGGGTGGAAGGCATCCTCGAATGCAAAACAGCCAGCGCATACAAGGCCAGTGACTGGGGCCGTGATGGTGATGATGAAGCTATCCCCGTCCACTATGCCGCCCAAGGCATGTGGTATTTGGCCGTGACTGGGCAACCGTGGTGTGATTTTGCCTGCCTGATTGGTGGCCAGAAATTCGTCATCAAGCGCATCGAGCGCGATGAAGAAACCATCGCCAGCATGGTGGAGCAATGCCGCGTCTTCTGGTTTGACCATGTGCTCAAGGGGGTTCCACCAGCCATCAGCAATGGCGCAGATGCCGCCAAGCTGTTCCCACTGGACAACGGCCAAGCCATTGAGGCCAACACTGAAATGCTGGCCGCCTACAGCGATGCCGTGGTATTGCGGGCGCAGATTGAGGCCGCAGAACAGACCCTAGAGCAATGTCTGGACACCCTCAAGACATCCCTAGGCGAAGCCTCAAGCATCACCCTACACGGGCACAAGCTGGTCAGTTGGAAATGCCCCAAAGACAGCCGAAAAACCGACTGGCAGGCCGTGGCTATCGCCTGCGGAGCCAGCAAAGAACTCATTGCTGCCCACACCCATACCCAACCCGGCAGCCGCCGATTCCTCTTTGCCAAGCAATAACGATTTCACAGGAAAAACCCATCATGACTACCGCACTCAAATCTGCCGTTGCCAAAACTACCTCTGCTGCTGTCAGCTACAAAGAACTGCCACCCAAACAGCAAATTGCCTATCTGCTGACAAGCAAACGGGCAGAAATCGAGAAGATGCTGCCCAAGCATCTCCATGCCGAGCGTCTGCTCAAGGTAGCTCAAATTGCCGCTACCACCACCCCAGCCCTAGCTAAGTGCGATGTCGCCAGTTTGGTGGGGGCCATTGGGCAGTGTGCCCAAATGGGACTGGAACCTAATACCGTGTTGGGCCATGCCTACCTGCTGCCCTTCAATACCAAACGCAAAGATGCCGGTGGTCAAGAGCGATGGGTGAACAGCGTTCAAGTCATCATCGGTTACAAAGGCTTGATCGACTTGGCCCGGCGCAGCGGCCAGATCATCAGCATTGCAGCACATGAGGTTTGTGAAAACGACCACTTTGATTTGGTCTATGGCTTGGATGAGAAGCTGGAGCACAAGCCTTGCTTGGGTGAGCGCGGCCAAGTCATTGGTTTCTATGCAGTCGCCAAGCTCAAGGATGGGGGGCACTGCTTTGAGTTCATGAGCCGCTTGCAAGTGGAGCAAATCCGAGCTGCGGCAGAAGCCAAAAACAAACGCCCGAGCAGCGTCTGGAAAGAGCATTTTGTGGAAATGGGCCGCAAAACGGTTATCCGCCGCTTGGCCAAGTATCTGCCGCTGTCCATAGAGTTTCAAACGGCGGCTGCACTGGATGGAATGGCCGAGGCTGGAAAGGATCAGCACCTCGACACTATTGACGGGGAGTTCAGCATCCTGCCTGACGATGCACCGACCGTGGTTGACCCTGAAACTGGGGAAGTGCAAGAAATGCTGGCATCCAGCGCCCCGCCTGCACCAGAAATGATGGCGCCGATGCCCACACATGGAATGGAAACGGCACAAGCCATGCAAGCGCCCCAAACGCAAGACGAGTTCTTGCGCGAGTTCGGTAGCGACTGATTGGAGCAGAGTTCCGTGTTTATGCCGGAATCTGCGCCACTCGACTGGCCCCAATTCCACGGCCTAGGCCGCTGGCTGCACCAATCACCTAGGCCGCGCCCGTGGCCTGCTGATGCGCTGCGGGCGCTGGCGTATGCAATGGCGTGATACGCAGGAGAGAAAACTATGAGCGATAAAAAACTGAAGTTCTGGAAAAAACCAATCACGGAAGATCGTGTCGCTGTTTTGCGCAGGGGCTCGAATGGTGATGAATGCAAGTTTCAATTCATGCTGTGGGCAGATGGAACTAGCCTAGACATTTCTGGCATTCACGGTGGAGAGCCAGTTTTTAGGCCAGCAATATGCGCATGGGAAGCATGGAAGGGGGTATGGGCACTGATGAGTTCTGGCCCCGATATGCAAAAAACCAGTGCTGCCGAATCGGCAAAGCTGCGCGAACGCATCCGCGAACTGGAACTTATAGAAGAAGGCGCACAAGATGCCTTTGCTGCGGTCGTTGAGAAGAAGCGGCAGCTAGAAGCCGAATGCGCAAGGTTGCGCAAGCTGCTTGATGGCGCTCACGAAACTATCCGAAAACAAGCCTCTGGTCTTCGATATTAGACAACCCCCAAAACCACCAACCAGCCCACCTAGCGTGGGCTTTTTTACGTCCCAAGGAGCCTCGATGGCCCAATCCGATATGTTTTCAGCAGTTTCAGCAGAAGTGGTGCTTGCGCGATTCAATCTCGTACTGCCATCGTATCAAGAGCGCATTCGCTATCGCGATGTATCGCGCCGCCTCGCTGAGTTGTTCAAACAAAATGAATTCGATCAGTTACGCGAGCTGTCCATCACAGCAGCACCCTTCTGGGGCATTGCCGGAGAGGGATGGCTCAAGCTGTACGCACCCGATACTCTCGCAGCAAAGCATTGAGAACCCACCAGCCCGCACCACGCGGGCTTTTTTTCACCCAAATTTCAAGGAGCCACCATGCCCACCACCAATTTCTCCATTGGAGATTCCGTCTCTGTCGCGCTGCGCACCCACGGTGCCAAGGTTCAAAAAATCGGCCAGGTCGAGGCCATCATCCCACCTTATGGTGATTTGCCTGACGCCTACCATGGGGAAGTGCCTGCCCTTCCTCCATCGAGCCAGTCCACCTACATCGTCCGGGTGCCCCACGACACCGGCAAAGGCAAGGGCAAGGCCTTCTGGCTCACTGGCGATGCTCTCACGCTCCAAAAGACCTGCCTCGGTTGCGGCTCCAAGCAAGACGCTGATGGTCTGCTGGCCTGCGGGCATTGATAGGGAGAACTGACATGGCAACAACACAACGCCCAGCTTTCAAGATCAACCACCCGGCCAGCATCAAGCACATCAACGTGCGCAAAGAAGGCGAAGAGGGGAACGAGGTTCTGGCCCTCGACCTAAAGCTGGTCTTCAAGGGTCTTGACCGCAACTTGTGCGCCTACTTTGATGAAGCCCTAGAGGCGTTCCTGTGGCGCGGCGACACCGAAGCACTGATTGTCCGCAACGACTTTCTTTCGCCGGTGCAATACGCCAACTATGTGAGCGGTGCCTGTGTGCACATTGGTGGCCGCGACTTCGATGGCTCGGAGTCACCACCGAAAGCGTCGCCTTCCTGTCTGGCCTGCTACACGATGAAGGCCGGGTTGAAATCACGGGGCCGCTTGACCTTTTCGATGCAGACCCGGTGCCGATTAAGCCGGTACCCACAGTGCAGGCCCTGCCGCTTGAGCAGGGTATCGATGGCATTTATGCCTTGCCTTGGGAGGGTAGCGCAGCATGACCAAAAAACTCGGTTGCAACTACGAGGCACCTACGTTTGGGGCCTACTACCCAGATGGCCGATGCCTTGATGGGTATATGTGGGATTTGGATGCTTGTGATGAGCAACAAATGCTGACCGGCGGCCCAGAAATGGCATGCCCATACTGCAACACCCGTGAGCATATAGAGGACACCCTTGCAGGGTTTTCGGGCAACTCGCGTCAGCGGCGCAAAGCAATCCGTAAAAAGATCAAAGAAATTCGCCAATGGGCATATCACCGCTCATCGTTTCCACCTGACGGCGGCCCGTTGTTTTAGGTGAATCTACTTTTGATCGAAACACATCACACCAGCCCGCCCAGTACGGGCTTTTTTAAATTCCCACCTCCATAAAATGCCCCCGCATCTATCCCCAAAGATTTACAAAGCCTTGGCCGCTGTTTCTGCCTGCATTGGCCTATCCTTCAGCGCAGTCACCGGGCATTTCTTTGTTCTGGGTTTGCAGCGGATGGAGCCTAATGAAACTGCTCGTGATGCACTGGCGATTGCAGGATTGCTGATGATTCTGGCAGAGGTGGCAGCATTTTTTATTGCCGCCCTCCTACCCAGCAGGGTTATGCGGTCTTTACGCTGGCTGCTGCTGGGAATGGGATTGTTATTGATGGCGTTTGAAACCGTCACCGTATTTACAACCCAGCAAGTGCTGATGCAATCAAGTGAGGCCAGTCGGGCCGGTACACAGGCCCGCATTGATTATCTATACACCAGCATTGCCAAAGCCCAGCAAAGCGCGATTGCCATGCGCCAAACTGCCCAAGAGCAGGTGGGTAGTCGCTTTATCAACCAACGCCAAGATGGTGCCCAGCTTCTGCAAGCAGCTCAAGCGCTGGAAGCACAAGCCGATGCCCAAGCGGTAGAGTTGGCACGGTTGCTGGCACAGCAGCAGCACACTTTGGCACAGGCACTGGGACACAGCGGCACCATTGCTTACAACACTGCCCGTGCTGTGCTCATGAGCATCACGGGCTTGGTGCTGATGAGCACAGCGGGTGTGCTCCTGCGTGCCAACTGTGCTTTGCCTGTGCTTGCTACCGTGCCAACTGTGCCAGCACAAGCACAAAACACCGTGCTTCCCTCTGTAGGCACCGTGCCAGACTGGGGCAAGTGGCTGATGATGACAGGCACAGCCATTACCCCGTCCAGCGTGGTTTGGGCCATGCCTGTGCCCACTGTGCCAGCCCAAACCGTGCCGCCAGAAGCACAGCAGCACAGTCCGGTGCTTAAGCCAGTTGCGGTACCGGCCACCGAAATCCCCAGCACGCCCACCGCGACCGACCAGCGATATGCCAAGGTGCGGGCCGCCGTGCTGGGGGGTATGAACCCAAGTGTGCGGGCTATTCAAGAGTTGGTGGGGGGCAGCACGGGGACAGCGCGGGAGTTGCAGGCAGAACTGTTGGCGGAGGGGGTGATTAAGCGGTGGAGGAAAAGTTATCGTACTATTTGAATAGTAGCAGTTGAATGCTATTTCGCAGTAGACATTCTTATGCGATGGTCATATATAAATTCCAAATTTTTAATTTTTAATTTTTATAAAGATGAAACAAGGCCAACCAATGTTGAGCCGGATGCAGTTATCTCATTAACCCCTGCATTCAATGATTCTTCACGTAGATTTCTAGCAGCCCAAGAGCCACAATAAATAAATATTGGTATTTCTGAATTCAACTCCCTCACTCTCTTCGTAAGATCAATCCCAGCATGATCTCCTTCTGGCCGCCCCATATCCGAAATTATCAAATCATATTTATTTTCCAAAAAAAGCTTAATGCCTTGATCTGTACTAATGGCTACATCTACACTTTTCACTTGATCTTTCAAATTCTCCATCAAAGTGCTATTATTTCTCGGAATATCATCAACCCATAGAATGCGTTTCTTTCCTTTTTTCGTATTGACTCCTAAATCATCCATGATAGATGCATCACTCTGTGAAATTTTCTTTTCTAATACAGCAATTTTCTTAGCAAGATCAGCAATAATTACTCTCTGCTGCTCAGATGCCTCTTCCATGGTAAGTTCATTACCTCCAACCTTAATCGTAAATTTCCTTCCTTGCGCCGAATCAATCAGCCCTTTTATTGGCTCATAAAGCTTATACACCAATACAGCAATGATTAATGGCCACGCAAGCCCAGAAATCGAAGATATCAGCTTTGAAAACGAATCCACTTCAAGACCCTTCCGAACAAAATTACTCAAACAATAATCCCACCAAAATTACCAACATAGATCCCAACATCCACATCACCATTGAGTAGATACTTTTTACTCTTTTGGTCTATCGTGATAAATATCGAGATAGTTGGCCCTTGGTTTATTTTCCCACCAGCAATCAATGCTTTGAGATATGCACTTGGAATGATAACGAATTCATTATTTGTCTTACGTCGCAAAACAAATACATAAAACATCGTCGAATCATGGTTCGACTGGAATGATGCATTCTTGATGGTAAAAATAAACCGCCCATCACGCTCCGATGCCGTCTTGACCTGAACGTGGAAATATTTCCCGCCCTTGCTGGCAACAATATCAATGCCGGAATCAACTAGCATTGACGATGCGTTGTACTCCCAAAACAGAAGCTCACTCATCACTGCGAGTTCGCCAGCCTTCCCAAGAAAAGACCTATCAGCTTCAGGCGGCACGATGACGGGCGTTGTTGACACCGACCTGTCAATCTTGACCCGGTACCAGCCCCGCTTGAACTGCCCTTTCTTTGCACCCTCTACCTTCGCAAAGGAAGGCTTTTGCGTTTTCAGCTTCAAGTTACTGGCAAGGGCAGATTGGATGCGCCTAGAAAAATCTTCGGCAGACAGGCCCATGTTCTTGTTGACAGACACGGCCGCTGCCGCGATCTCGTCAACGTGCATCCCCTTCATGCCTGCGTTTTTCAGGATGTCCCGGACGACCTCAAGAATTGGTGTCAATTTGACCATCGCTTCCCCCGCTACTTTTTTGTGGAAACCAACTTTCTACCATGACGCCACCATCTAGACAGGCCAGCAGTTGCCAAGGTATGATGCTTGTGCCTCGAAAGAGGTGGAGCGTAAGAACTCCAGTAACAAGCGGATGAACCGCACCCGATAGTCAGCGGTTTTTTTGCGCCCGGACATTCCGCGCCTGCACTTTGCAGGCGGTTGATTTGCGGCCGGGAGGGCGACGGATACAAGACCCGCAAGGGGAAGAAGTCCGCCAGGCTTGTTACTGGTTCTTAACCTCCCGGCCACCTCGTTGGCGGCGCGTAAGAACGCTCCAGCGAGGCTTCAAAGTCTCAACAAGGAGCCGCGCCATGTCGCAAACCATTCAAACCTTCGCCATTGGCGAAATCGTCGTTCGTCAACTCAACGGCCTGTTCTCACTCAACGACCTACACAAAGCAGCAGGCGGAGAAGACAAGCATCGACCGAGCTACTTCATCAACAACGAGCAAACAAAGGCGCTGATTGATGAAATTCAAATAGCCGGAATTCCGGCTATTACTGCCAAGCCAAAGATTGGCACCTACGCCTGCCGCGAACTGGTTATTGCATATGCCACATGGATCAGCGCAGCCTTTCACCTCAAGGTCATCCGGGTGTTTCTGGATGCCACTGCACCGCATCCCCACGATCCGGCCATCGATTACACCCGCATCAGCCCCGCCCAAGCCCAAGGCATTAAAGAGCTGGTGCATCAGGTAGTGGATGCCGGTGTGCAAGGTTTCGGCGAAACGTGGAACCGGCTGCACCATAAATTCCGGGTCAACAGTTACCACGAACTGCCCGCCACCAAGTACGACGAAGTGTGCGCTTACCTGCGGGGCAAGCTGCCCCCGGCACCGGCCCCCAAGCCAGCGGCCATGCCACGGCCATCGTTGATGGAACGTTCGCCCCGGCGCTCCACCCTAGTCAACTTCGATGCCCGGTACAAATACATCGAGTTGCGGGCCGAAGATGGCGAGCCGGGCAATGCCTTTGTATCCAACCTGCTGGACGAAATCCAGTTCGGCCTGATGTTCAACGGCTGTGCCGCCCACGTCAGGTTGACAGTGGATCGGGCGCGAGAAATCGGCAATGCCTTGCTGGAGGTTGCAGCAGTGCAAGCCGTGGTTGAGCAGCGTATTGCAGCGTAGCCCTTAAAGACCAAAACCAAAGCCCGCACAGGGCGGGCTTTGTGAGTGGCAAGCGAAAGGACAGACTGTCAGTGCTGACTCAAAAGCCGACTTTTCTGATGGTCTGCATCCTTCCCAAAATTCTTCTTTGCCCACAACACGAGCGGGCTTTGATCTGCACGCTCTTTTGCAGCAGCCTCCTCTGCAGCAAATGCTTGGTAGCTTGTTATGCGCGGCACTTCCTGCTCCATCAATTCCTGAAGAGGCGATCCTGGGCGCTGCTGCCCAGAGGAAAGAAACTGTTCCAGTTTATTCATGTCCGCACTCCTGTTCATTCGAATGAATGCTCAAGGCGAGCTGCGTATCTCATGTTCAGATTCGCATCAAAATAATGTTTGCGCCGTATCCACACAAGCCCTTCGGACTTGGTAATCGCAGCGACATCGATAGGCCCCCCAACCGACTCGGATGACGAGGTTACACGCTCTTTGAGCGATTCCAAACTTAGAAGAGACTCCGCAAGGTGCGCCATCTCCTGAACGCTCAAAGATTGCAATACTCCAAGAAGAGGATGAAAGTTCTGCTGCCAATTTTTACTCTTCCATGCTCCCATGAAGTCTGTTTGGCACCTCTGAGTAATCGACTGAACGAGTTCTTTCGGAATATCCACGCCATTTTTTTTCAGCTCCTCAAAAATGGCAAGAAAAGCAGTATTTCCCTGCTCTTGGATTATCTTCTCCAATGAAGCACTGAAACCTTCTGTGAACATATTGATCATAGATGCCTGAGCTAGCGGCTGGATCATTGCGGTGCTAGTGTGCGTAACCTCAAATGAAGTTACTTTCTTGTAGGCAAGCTCCTCACCTATGTGACCGTAGACAGCGAAATGTTCATACGCAGGGAAGATTTGATCTTCACCAAAACCAGCGATCACAAGTCCAGTGCTTCCGAGTACTAGTTCTGGATAACAGTAGCGAATTTCGTGCCCGAGAGCCGCAAGTTCATGTGCATTTACAGCATCTAGCCCAGCCTGAAAAAGTTGCTCTGTGACACGTGAGACCCAAGGAGTAAGCGCGTAGCGATCTAATATTTCGTCAAGAGGTTTTTGTGTCAGTGCCTGGCAAACCCCTCTGTCCTTGATAAGTGCTTTCAGGCGCTCCACCTCTTTCGCCCAACAATTCCGTCTCTCCTGTAACGGAACGTCTGTGTCGAAAATTCGGCGACTCATCTCATTCAAGGCTACTTTCACTGCTTCGTCAAACTGGCTTTCGATCCAGGAGGTTCGAAGCTCCGCCGGAAACAACTTATTGTTTCCACTCAAGAACTTAAGGAGTGCAGTGCTGTACTCATCGAGACGGCTAAAGGATGTGTTCCCAAGCTGCGTTCTGAAGAGTTTTAGAGCAATCTCCCAAGGGAGCAAGTCTATTGTTGCAGAGCCGAAAATTGTTGCGGCAACATTGCCGCCCCGCGAGAGCTCGAAAATCTTGTTCGCTGACTTAGAGTACCTTGGATGATCGCCGCCAGACGTAGTGACAGCACTATCAGCCCCTAGCACGACCGCACGCTTATTAAGAATCAGAACTTCACTAGTCACCGATGCACCCTCTGTTTTGTTATCAAAGAGGATAACGCACACTCTACTACACCCCCCATGCAGTAGCACCGCCCAGTGCGGGCTTTTTTTCACCCTCCCCCACCACGCCCCGCCAGTCGGGGCTTTTTCTTTTGGAGCACCACTATGACCACCACCGAGCCTATCCGTTACATTCGGCGCAAGACGCTGCTAGAGCGTGTGCCTTACACCGACCGGCACATCCTGAACCTCGAAAAGAAGGGGCAATTCCCCAAGCGCCGGGTGCTTAGCGCACGCTGCGTGGCTTGGGTAGAGGCGGAGGTAGAAGCATGGCTGAAATCCCGCCAAATTGGCTCTTTGACCCCGCCATGCACCCATCAGTCCTGACCTGCCACCCAGCGGTCAATCATGTCGGCCCAGTCCTGCAACATAGCCGTCCGCTGCTCCCGGTATTCGGCCTTGTTATAGACCGCCCGCACCCCTTTTTGCTCATGGGCCAGACACTTTTCTATCCAGTCGGTGTTGTAGCCCGACTCGTGCAAAAGGGTGCTGGCAGTGCGGCGCAGATCGTGGGGGCCAAACTTGCCCAGCTTTTGCCCTTCTTTCTGGGCCAGTCGGTAGACCAAGGTCATTACCTGGTTCAGCGTGGCGCTGCTCATCGGGCTGTCGATATCGTAGCGCGAAGGCAGCACAAACCGAGAGCCACCGGCCATGGTCTTCAATGCGACCATGATGTCCAGTGCTTGGCGCGACAGAAACACCAGATGGGGTTTCCTGCGCTTCATGCGCTCTGCTGGAATCGTCCACACCGCATCGGTGAAATTGACCTCGCTCCATTCAGCGTTGGTCAGCTCACTTTTGCGCACCATCGTCAGCAGCAACAGCCGAGCAGCTGCCCTGATGCTGGGCGACGTGCCAATACGCTCCAGATAGCGATAGAACAGCTTGATTTCTGCTGGCTCCAGTACCCGATCTCGGGGTTCAAATCGGGCAATGCTGGTAGGTGCCACCAAATCAGCCGGGTTGCTCACCGGCTGGCCTTTGGCGATGGCAAATTTGTACACCAACATCACAATCTCACGCGCATGGACTGCCGTGGCCGGTGCCCCCCGTGCCACGATGGCGTTGGCCAGCATCCGCACATCCTCGTGGGTGATCTCGGCCAACTTCACATTCTCAAACTTCGGCTTCACATCTCGCTCGTAGACAGAGCGCCGCATGTCCCTGGTGCTGTCTGCCATCTGGTGCAGATCCAGCCACTTCTGTGCCCAAGCGCCAAACGTCTCACCAGCGTTGGTACGGGCTCTTACCCTTGATTTCTCTCTGGCCGGAGACTTCCCGGCCGCAATCATCTTCTTGGCCTCATTGAGTTTGTCGCGGGCCTCTCCCAGCGTCAAACCACCGGCACCGTAGCACCCCAAGGTAAGGGTCTCCTGACGCCCATTGATGCGGTAGTTGAACCGGAACGACACCGTTCCTGTAGGCGTGACGGCAACATACAGGCCATCACGATCAGGCATTTTGTAGAGTTTTCCTGTCGGCTTGAGGGTGCGCAGTTTGGTATCGGTCAGCATCGAATCCTCCTGAATTCGGCTGCAATACCAGCATCTAGAAATAGACCATCAAAGACGTGGTATTGCTTTAAATATCAACAAGTTAAACCGATACAGTACCATCACTCAAAGTTTGTGATGGTGTTGGTATCGTGCCACCTCGATGGTATCTGATAGCTTTAGTACCATGAAAAATGCCATGAAAAAAACAGTTCTTGGCAGTTCCAGTTATTTCCAGTTGTTTCCATATTCAGGAGCAAAAAAGCCCGCAGTGATGCGGGCTAGAAGGCCATTTAGTTCCTGTCAGTTCCGGTAGTTTCCGGTTGCCGGATTATTCCCACTCAATAGTAGCTGGTGGTTTGCTAGACACATCGTAGGTGACACGATTGATACCACGCACCTCGTTGATAATCCGGCCAGAAACCTTTTTCAGCAATGCATAGGGCAATTCAGCCCAGTCGGCAGTCATGAAATCAGAGGTTTGTACGGCCCGCAGCGCCACCACATAGTCGTAGGTACGGCCATCGCCCATCACGCCGACGCTTTTCACGGGCAAGAACACCGTAAAGGCTTGGCTGGTCAGGTCATACCAACTCTTGCCCGTGGCTTCATCCACAAAGTTGCCCAGCTCTTCAATAAAGATGGCATCGGCACGGCGCAACAGGTCAGCGTACTCCTTTTTCACCTCACCCAAAATACGCACCCCCAAACCGGGGCCAGGGAAGGGATGGCGGTACACCATATTGCGCGGCAGGCCCAGCGCCACGCCCAATTCGCGCACTTCGTCCTTGAACAGCTCGCGCAGCGGTTCTAGCAGTTTCAGGCCCAATTGCTCAGGCAGACCGCCAACATTGTGGTGGCTCTTGATGGTGACCGCCTTTTTGCTCTTGGCTCCGCCCGATTCAATCACATCAGGGTAAATAGTGCCTTGGGCCAAGAAGGTTGCCCCCTTGTGACCGCCATCACCGGCCTTGAGCTTAGCGGCTTCAGCCTTAAAGACATCGACAAACAGGCCGCCAATGATCTTGCGCTTTTGCTCTGGTTCTGACACCCCAGCCAGCTTGCCCAAGAACAACTCGGAGGCATCCACCCGAATCACCTTGGCGTGCAGCTTGCCTGCAAACATCTCCATCACCATGTCGCCCTCGTTCAGGCGCAACAGACCATGATCGACAAAAACGCAGGTGAGCTGGTCGCCAATCGCGCGGTGAATCAGTGCAGCCGCCACCGACGAATCCACACCACCTGACAGCCCCAGAATCACTTCTTCATCACCCACTTGCTCGCGGATCTTTTGCACCGCTTCCTCAATGTAGTCCCCCATAATCCAATCGGGGCGGGCTTGGCAGATATCCAGCACAAAGCGATTGAGCAACGCTTGGCCTTGCACCGTGTGCGTCACCTCAGGGTGGAACTGCACCGCGTAGTATTTGCGGGCTTCATCGGCCATCCCAGCAATCGGGCAGCTGGGCGTGCTAGCCATCACCTGAAAGCCGGGGGGCAATTCAGTGACCTTATCACCGTGGCTCATCCAGACCTTGAGCATGCCGTGGCCTTCGGGGGTGGTGAAGTCGGCAATATCTTGCAGCAAAGCCGTGTGGCCGTGGGCGCGCACTTCAGCGTAACCAAACTCGCGGGTGTGGCCGCTTTCGACCTTACCACCCAGTTGCTGTGCCATGGTTTGCATGCCATAGCAAATGCCCAACACCGGCACACCCAATTCAAACACCGCTTGTGGTGCTCGGTCGGTGCTGTCTTCATAAACGCTGGCATGGCTGCCCGACAAAATCACCCCCTTGAGCGTGCCATCTTGGGCATAGGCGCGCACCCAATCGTCAGACACATCGCAGGGATGGACTTCGCAGAAAACATGGGCTTCGCGCACACGGCGGGCAATCAGTTGCGTGACCTGAGAACCAAAGTCGAGAATGAGAATTTTGGAATGTTGCATGGCGGTAAAAAGAAAAAGGCCCGAACACCGCTGGCTGGGTTCGGGCCTGTGGCGGTACAAGAATCAATCGGCGCGGTAGTTGGGCGCTTCTTTGGTGATTTGCACGTCGTGGACGTGGCTCTCACGGATACCGGCCGTGGTGATTTCGACGAACTCGGCCTTCTCGTTCATTTCTGCAATCGAGGCGCAGCCGCAATAGCCCATGGCGGCACGCACGCCACCGGCCATCTGATAGACGATCGATACCATCGAGCCTTTGTAAGGTACGCGGCCTTCGATGCCCTCGGGCACCAGCTTATCGGCATTGGGGTTGCCGGTGCTGGACTCCTGAAAGTAGCGATCGGCACTGCCCTGCTGCATGGCACCAATACTACCCATGCCACGGTAGCTCTTGTAGCTGCGGCCTTGGAACAAAATCACCTCGCCGGGGGCTTCTTCAGTGCCAGCAAACATGCCACCCATCATGATGGTGCTGGCGCCAGCGGCCAAAGCTTTGGCAATGTCGCCCGAATAACGAATACCGCCATCCGCAATCAATGGCACGCCCGTGCCCTTGAGCGCCGTGGCCACATTGTCAATCGCCATGATTTGCGGCACACCCACACCCGCCACAATGCGCGTGGTGCAAATAGAACCGGGGCCAATACCGACCTTGACGGCATCAGCACCAGCCTCCACCAGCGCCAGCGCCGCCGCGCCGGTAGCGATGTTGCCGCCCACCACGTCAATTTGTGGGTAGTTTTGTTTGACCCAACGCACGCGCTCGATCACGCCTTGGCTGTGCCCGTGGGCAGTGTCGACCACAATGGCATCTACCCCAGCCCGCACCAGCGCCTCTACACGCTCTTCGGTGCCAGCGCCCACCCCCACAGCAGCCCCCACACGCAAGCGGCCCGAGGCATCGCGCGCGGCATTGGGAAAGCTGGTTTGCTTGGTGATGTCTTTGACAGTGATCAGGCCTTTGAGCTCAAAGGCATCATTGACCACCAAGATGCGCTCAAGCTTGTACTTGTTCAGCAGCGCCTTGGCGGTTTCTGGAGAAGTACCATCTTTTTCATTGACGGTGATCAGGCGCTCGCGTGGTGTCATGATCTGATGCACCTTGACGTCGTAGCGGGTCTCAAAGCGCAAGTCGCGCCCCGTCACGATACCCACCACCTTGCCGCCATCGCACACCGGAAAACCAGAAATGCCCAATTGCTCAGACAATTGCAACACCTGCAACACCGTGTGTTCTGGCGTGATCACGACTGGATCGCGCAAAACACCCGATTCGTAGCGTTTGACGCGTGCCACTTGGGCCGCCTGCTCTTGGGCCGTCAGGTTTTTGTGCACGATGCCAATACCGCCTTCTTGGGCGATGGCAATGGCCAAGCGTGCCTCTGTCACGGTATCCATGGCAGCGGACACCAAAGGCAGGTTCAGCTCGATGTTGCGGGAGAAACGGGTCGCGAGGGACGTGTCCTTGGGTAGGACTTGGGAATAGGCTGGCACCAGCAACACATCGTCGAAGGTGAGTGCTTTTCCAAGAAGGCGCATGTGAAAGCTCCAAAAAACCAATTGTAGCCGCCAGCGCCGCTACACTTCGAACCATGAAAAAGCACTACCCCCTTTTGCTTGCACTGCTTTGCACCCTGTCATCGGGCGCCTGGGCCCAATGGCAATGGGTGGAAAAGGATGGCCGCAAGGTTTTCAGTGACCGCGCACCCCCCATAGACATTCCAGAACAAAACATTTTGCGCAGGCCAGGAGGACATCAGCGCACGGTAGCCCCTGTGGTAGAGACCACACCACCGGCTGATGAGGCGGCAGCAACGGCAGCACCCAAGGCCAGCAAAGTAGATCCTGCATTACAGGCCCGTAAAGCACAGGCTGATGCAGCAGAAGCGGCCAAGAAAAAGGCCGAGGATGACCGTGCAGCCCAAAGCCAAGCCGAAAACTGCGCGCGTGCTCAAGCCGCCAAGACCACTTTTGAGTCAGGTCAACTGCTGCGCCATACCAATGCCAAGGGAGAGAGCGTGTTCATGGATGAAGCCACGCGCGCTACTGAGCAGCAACGCATCCAAAAAGTCATTGACACCAACTGCAAGCGTTAAAGCGGGGCCTTGGGGCGGGCAAACAGACCTGCTGCGCGTGCGCCCTGACGGGCAAAGCGTTCACGCCGGGCCACCTTAGGATCTACCGTCAAGGGGCGGTACAGTTCTACCCGGTCGCCATCACGCAGCGGTTGCGCAGGTGCCATCACCTTGCCCCAAATGCCACAAGTGGGCCATTGCTGCAATGGCAGCTCTGGGGCCAGTAAGGCACTGGCCCGCACAGCATCCGCCAAGGTAGCGCCTAGAGGCAATTGCAATGTGCGCTCCAAGACTTGGCCGGGCTGCAAAGAGGCCACAACGCTCACGCTCAAAACAGAGGGCAGCATCTCAACCATAGACCTGCTGTGCGCGTTTCACGAAAGCATCGACCATCGTAGCGGCAATGCGGTCAAACACTGGCCCCACCAAACCAGCCAGCACCTTGTTAGAAAAACCGTAATGCAGCTTCAGCTCCACCCTAGAGGCCCGCTGCGAGCCATCGCCCACGGCATGGAAATGCCAGTCCCCATCCAGCCGTGAAAATGGCCCCTTGACCAATTTCATTTGCACGCGCCGCCCTTGCTCATGGGTGTTGCGGGTGACAAACGATTGGCGCAAGCCACTCAGGGCAATGCCCACTTCGGCCAGCATACTGCTACCGTCTTGTTCAATCACGCGCGCCCGATCACACCACGGCAAAAACTGTGGATATTGGTCTACCCCGGTGACAAGGGCAAACATCTCTTCGGGGCTATACCAGATCAATACGGACTTGCTGACGGTTTTCATGGAATGCTGTGGGGGAAACTAGAATCGCAGTTGCGCGACGGCAGCAATTGTAGGGAGGCCTTTGATCTCCCGGTTGGCGCCGCAACTATTTCCGATGGCCAAGAAACCCCAAACCTCCTCCCGCATTGCCGATAACAAAAAAGCGGCCTACAACTATTTTTTCGAAGAACGCTACGAAGCGGGCGTAGTGCTGCAAGGCTGGGAAGTGAAGGCACTGCGCGAAGGCAAGGTGCAACTCACCGATGGCTATGTGGTGATTCGCGATGGCGAGCTGTTCTTGTTTGGCTGCCAAATCAACCCACTCAAGACGGCATCTACCCACGTCAACCCTGATGCCGTACGCACCAAAAAACTGCTAATGCACAAGGATGAGATCCGCCGCCTGATTGGCAAGGTGGAGCAAAAAGGCTACACCCTGATTGCCCTCAATCTGCATTGGAAAGAGGGCCGCGTCAAATGCGAGGTGGCACTGGCCAAAGGCAAGGCAGAGCACGACAAACGCGACACCATCAAAGAGCGCGAAGGCAAACGCGAAGTCGAGCGGGCCATGAAGGTACACCACCGCTAAAGCGGGGCGTACCGGCGGTTGAACTCAACCCACCAAGGCGGCCAACGGGTGGGCGTGGGCCGGCCAAGGGCTGGCAAAGAAAGATTGCACCAGCTCAGGCGATACGTCTTCAATGCGCTCCGGGCTCCAGCGCGGCGACTGGTCTTTGTCCACAGCCAGCGCACGAATACCCTCCAGGGTTTCGCTTTGACCAGGACGCAAATAGAAGCAATGGCGCACCAAATCACGCTCCATACGCAGGTCTTGGGCCAAGTCCATGCTGCGGGCCCGGCGTACCTGCTCCAACACCACATGCAGCATCAACGGTGAACGCTTGCGCAACAAGGCCGCTGTGGCCTTAGCCCAGTCGCTATCGGCAGCTTCCAGTGCCGACACGATGGCACTGACGCTACCAAGTGCAAAATACTGGTTGATGTCGGCATGGAAGGTTTCCAGCTTGGGCACGGCTGTTTTCAATTGCTCTGCCACAAAAGCACGCACAGCGGCGCCGTTGGCAAAAGTCTGCTGGCCCAATGCCTCCCAGACGCTGGCTTGTTGGTCAGCGGCCAAGAAGCCATCGGCCAAGTTGAAGGCAATGGCATCACCAGCACCAATGGTTTCACCCACCAGCCCCAGCCACTCGCCCGCACGACCGGGGCAACGGCTCAAAAAGTAGCCGCCCCCAACGTCCGGAAACAAGCCAATTGCCGTCTCGGGCATAGCCATTTTGGTACGCTCCGTCACAATGCGCAGCGCAGCACCTTGGCTGATGCCCATACCACCACCCATCACAATGCCATCCATAAAGGCAATATAGGGCTTGGGATAGCGGTGGATCAGGTGGTTTAGGGCATATTCTTCGGTAAAGAAATCTTCGATTTGGGGATCACCCACGCTGCCCGCTTGGTGCAAAAAGCGGATATCGCCCCCAGCACAAAAGGCACCAAATGGGCCTTCTTTGTTGCTGCCCCGGATGGCTACAGCCAATACGGTAGGGTCATCCTTCCAGGCCAACAAAATGGTCATCAAATCACGCACCATGCCCAACGAAAGCGCATTAAGCGCCCGTGGACGGTTGAGCGTGATCAACCCCACCTGTCCACGCACTTCACTCAAGACCTCAGAGACCGTCTCCGTCATTTTTCTTTCCTTCTGGTTCATTTACGACACAAAGCGTCCATTGTGCGATACGGCAGGGTACCGATTGCGCCATTAGGGTTGGAATAGATGACTCCATGCAGCCATGGCAGCTGATTCCTAAAAAAAAGCCACCGCAAAGGCAGTGGCTTTTGTGCTCACACCGGCACCCAGTGCCGGGCAAAGATCAAGAACGACCAGCACGCTTGCGATCGCTCTCTTTGAGGTGGCGCTTGCGCAGACGCACACTCTTGGGCGTGATTTCGACCAGTTCGTCGTCCTCGATAAACTCCACGCCGTATTCCAGCGTCAGATCAATCGGGGGCGTGATTTTGATAGCATCTTCCTTGCCACTGACACGGAAGTTGGTCAACTGCTTGGTACGGGTGGCATTGACCACCAAATCGTTATCACGGCTGTGGATACCCACAATCATGCCTTCGTACACTGGATCACCGGCCTTGACGAACATACGACCCCGGTCATCGAGCTTGCCCAGAGCGTAGGTGAAGATTTCGCCTTCGTCCATCGAGATCAGCACACCATTTTTACGACCAGCAATATCACCCTTGTGTGGTTCATAGCTGTCAAAGATGTTGGAGATCAGGCCCGAACCACGGGTCAGGTTCAGGAATTCGTTGGTAAAACCGATCAGACCACGGGCCGGAATGCGGTATTCCAAACGGACACGGCCCCGACCATCGGGTTCCATATTGACCAGTTCACCCTTGCGCTCGCCCAAGGCTTGCATCACACCACCTTGGTGACCTTCTTCGATGTCGGCAGTGACCAGCTCAATAGGTTCGTGCTTTTCGCCGTTCACGTCTTTGAAGACCACACGGGGTTTGGATACCGCCAGTTCGTAACCTTCGCGACGCATGTTTTCCAGCAAGATGGTCAGGTGCAATTCACCCCGGCCAGCCACTTCAAAGATACCGTCTTCGTCAGTTTCCTTGACGCGCAGGGCCACGTTGTGTTGCAGCTCTTTTTGCAGACGATCCCAAATTTGGCGGCTGGTAACGTACTTGCCTTCGCGGCCAGCCAAGGGGCTGGTATTGACGCAGAAGTTCATGATCAGGGTAGGCTCATCCACCTTGAGCATGGGCAGCGGTGCGGGGTTGAGCGGATCGGTCACCGTCACGCCAATACCGATGTCAGCAATACCGTTGATCAGCACAATGTTGCCGGGGCCGGCTTCGGTCACTTGCACACGGTCTAGACCTTGGAAAGTCAGTACCTGATTGACACGCCCCTTGAACTGGTTGCCATCTGGGCCTTCCATCACCAGCACGTCCATGCCGGGCTTGATGGTGCCTTGGCTGACACGGCCTACGCCGATACGGCCGACAAAAGTGGAGAAGTCCAGCGCCGAAACCTGCAACTGCAACGGAGCGGCTGGATCTCCCTTTTGTGCGGGCACATGCTTCAGCACGGTGTTGAACAGGGCCGACATATCAGGGCCCCACTGCTCACCAGGAGCACCTTCTTCCAGCGAAGACCAGCCATTGATACCCGAGGCGTACACCACCGGAAAATCCAATTGCTCATCGGTGGCACCCAGCTTGTCAAACAAGTCAAAAGCGGCATTGACCACCTTGTCGCAGTTGGCACCGGGTTTGTCTACCTTGTTCACGACCACGATAGGCTTGAGGCCCAAGGCCAGCGCCTTTTTGGTCACGAAACGGGTCTGGGGCATCGGGCCTTCTTGGGCATCGATCAGCAACACCACGCCATCGACCATCGACAGCGCGCGTTCGACTTCACCACCGAAGTCCGCGTGGCCGGGGGTATCGACGATGTTGATGTGGGTACCTTCCCAGCTCACGGCACAGTTCTTGGCCAAGATGGTGATGCCGCGCTCACGTTCGATGGCGTTGTTGTCCATCACGGTATCGACCACTTTTTCGTGGTCGGCAAAGGTGCCTGACTGGCGCAGCAACTGGTCAACCATGGTAGTTTTACCGTGGTCAACGTGGGCGATGATGGCGATATTGCGAATTTGTGTGCTCATAGTGTTTCCAAAATGCTGGCAGCAGGGGCGGCCAGCGTACGACTTTCTAGAATTTGTTGAATTTCAATCGGACTGAGCAGGCGATCGGGCACCAGCTCTCCCGCCACGGTGTGCCCCACGCCCAACAGTGTGTGGGGAGAGTGACCAAACACAGCCACTGCGGGATGGTTAGGCCAAGCACCCCGTCTGCGCACCCCCGACAGAAAGCGCCCAGCATCTTCGCTGCCCAATGTGACATGCAGATGGTCGGCCAGCAAAGCCTCGGGGGGTAACAGACAGGCCAACCGCTGCGCCTCGTTCATGGCCTCAAAGTCGGCCAGCGTGACACAGCGTTCTACCCCTAGGCCACCGGTATCGGTGCGGCGCAAAAAGGTCAGGTGGGCACCACAACCAAGTGCTGCGCCAATGTCCTCGCCCAGGGTACGGATGTAGGTGCCTTTGCTGCATGTCACAACCATCCGAATCACAGGATGGCCCTGTGCATCAGATGACAACACCAAGCGCAAAGCGTGAATCTCCACCTCGCGGGCTGCACGTTCCACTTCTACACCCGCCCGTGCATACTCATACAGGGCTTTGCCATCCTTTTTGAGCGCACTGTACATCGGTGGCACCTGACGGATAGCCCCAGTGAACTGCTGCTGCACTGCTGCCAAACGCTCAGGGGTTAGCATCTCGGGCGTGATGGCACACCGTGCCAGCACATCACCCTCGGCATCACCAGTGGTGGTGGTCACACCAAGATAGGCAATGGCTTCATAAGTCTTGACGGCCTCTAGCTGCAATTGGCTGAACTTGGTGGCAGCACCAAAGCACAGCGGCAGCACGCCAGTGGCCAACGGGTCCAGGGTGCCAGTGTGGCCCGCTTTTTCGGCGCGCAGCAACCACTTGGCCTTTTGCAAGGCATCGTTGCTGGAGAAGCCCAGCGGCTTATCAAGCAGCAACACCCCATGCACAGGGCGCCGCTGCACCCTCGTGCGTGGCGCGTTCATGCTCAATCCTCTTTAGCGCGAGAAGAAACTGCCTTGGCAATCAAGGCGTTCATGTCTGCCGCCCGCTCGGTAGTGCGGTCGTAGACAAAATGCAGCGTGGGCACGGTATGAATGTGCAAACGCTTGAACAGACCATTGCGCAGGAAACCTGCGGCCTGGTTCAAGGCATCTTGGGTTTGCTGGGGGTCACCCACCAGCAAACTGAAGAACACCTTGGCATGGGCGTAGTCGGGAGTGACCTCTACGCCTTGCAACGTCACCATGCCCACACGCGGGTCTTTCAACTCGCGTGCAATGAGTTCGGTCAAATCGCGTTGGATCTGATCGGCCACTTTGAAGGCACGGTTGGGCGTAGCAGACTTTTTGGCAGCCATGATTACAGTGTCCGCGCGATTTCCTTGATCTCGAAGAACTCCAGTTGATCACCTTCTTTGATGTCATTGCAGTTCTTGAGCTTGATACCGCACTCGAAGCCTTCTTTGACTTCCTTGACATCGTCTTTGAGGCGACGCACAGACTCGACATCGCCAGTGTAAATAACGATGTTCTCGCGCAGCAGGCGGAAGCGGCAGTTGCGTGTCACTTGGCCCGACGTGATGTAGGAACCAGCCACTGTACCAATCTTGGAAGCCACAAACACGGTGCGGATTTCTGCCGTACCCAGTGCCTCTTCGCGCTGCTCGGGAGCCAACATGCCCGACATGGCGGCTTTCACTTCATCAACAGCATCGTAAATGATGTTGTAGTAGTGGATATCGACATCGTTGGCTTCGGCAGTCTTGCGAGCGCCAGAGTCGGCACGCACATTAAAGCCGATGACAATGGCCTTGGAGGCAATCGCCAAGTTGATGTCAGACTCGCTGATGCCACCCACACCCGCATAGACCAACTGCACGCGAATCTCATCAGTAGACAGCTTGAGCAGCGAAGCGCCCAGAGCTTCTTGCGAACCTTGCACGTCCGCCTTGATGATGATGGGCAGGGTTTTGACCTCGCCCGCTGTCATGTCGGCAAACATGTTCTCCAGCTTGGCCGCTTGTTGCTTGGCCAGCTTGGTGTTGCGGAACTTGCCTGCACGGTAGGTAGCCACTTCGCGGGCGCGGCGCTCGTCCGACAGCACGGCAAAATCGTCGCCAGCCTGTGGCACTTCGGTCAAGCCTTGGATTTCGACCGGAATGGATGGGCCAGCCGTTTTAGCCACCTTGCCCGCTTCGTCCAACATGGCGCGCACGCGGCCAAAGGTTTGGCCTGCCAGCACAATGTCGCCCACCTTGAGCGTACCCGACTGCACCAGCACGGTAGCCACAGGGCCGCGGCCTTTGTCGAGTTTGGCTTCAATCACCAAGCCCTTGGCTTGGCTCTCAACCGGGGCTTTGAGTTCGAGCACTTCGGCCTGCAACAGCACCTGCTCCAGCAACTCATCAATGCCCATACCCGTCTTGGACGAGACCGGCACGAAGGGCGAATCGCCACCGTACTCTTCGGGCACCACTTGTTCGACCACCAACTCTTGCTTGACACGCTCGGGATTGGCATCGGGCTTGTCGGATTTGGTGATCGCCACCACGATAGGCACACCAGCCGCCTTGGCGTGCTTGATGGCTTCTTTGGTTTGGGGCATCACGCCGTCATCAGCGGCCACCACCAAAATGACGATATCGGTGGCTTGGGCACCACGGGCACGCATGGCCGTGAAGGCCTCGTGGCCGGGGGTATCGAGGAACGACACCATACCGCGTGGGGTTTCGACGTGGTAAGCGCCAATGTGCTGTGTAATGCCACCGGCTTCGCCCGTAGCCACTTTGGTGCGACGGATGTAATCGAGCAGCGAGGTTTTACCGTGGTCAACGTGACCCATGACGGTAACGACCGGGGCACGTGGCAGCAGGGGCACATCTTGCTGTGCTGCTTCATCCGTGAAGGCTTCGGGGTCGTCCAAGGCGGCCACCACGGCTTTATGGCCCATTTCTTCCACCACAATCATGGCGGTGTCTTGGTCGAGCGGCTGATTGATGGTGACCATCTGGCCCATCTTCATCAGCGCCTTGATCACTTCAGATGCCTTGATCGACATCTTGTGCGCCAATTCGGCCACAGTAATGGTTTCGGGCACATGCACTTCCAGCACGCGCGCTTCCACCTGTGCTGCCTGGTTGTGCTGCTCATGACCACCACGGTCATTGCGGTCGTTGCCACGGCGGCCCTTGGGAGCCGCCGAGCGCCAAGCACTGCCGCCACGACCGGCACCTGCACCGGTATCGCCACGGGTTTTGATTTCTTTTTTCTTGGCTGTGTCACCTGCCCAGCTGGACGACAGCTTGGCCGACTTCACCTCTTTGCCTGCACCAGCTGGTG
Source organism: Giesbergeria sinuosa (assembly GCF_042652905.1). Classification (NCBI taxonomy): domain Bacteria; kingdom Pseudomonadati; phylum Pseudomonadota; class Betaproteobacteria; order Burkholderiales; family Comamonadaceae; genus Giesbergeria; species Giesbergeria sinuosa. Next base: position 149,039 of record NZ_JBHSHJ010000003.1, read on the forward strand.
CAGGAGCAGGGGCTGGCGCACGTCCGGCAGCCGTGCCAGGGGAGGCTGCGGGCTTGTGCAGCGTGCCTTTTTTGGCATCTGCAGCGGGTTTGGGCGCCGGCTTTGGCTCTTCGGGCTTCTTGGCCACGAGCACCTTGGCGGGTGACGAGAGCATAGAGCGAATGGCAGCGGCCTCGGCCAATGCTTTGCGGCGGCGCTCGTCCAAATCGGCAGCACGGGAGGCCTCTTCAGCGGCGCGGGCCTTGGACTCTTCTTCGGCTTTGGCGCGTGCGGCGGCTTGGGCTGCAGCCCGTGCAGCAGCTTCAGCAGCGGCTTCACGCGAGGCTTCTTGCTTCATGGCAGAGGCTTGGGCCTTTTTGCGGGCTTCTTGGGCTGCATAGGCTGCGGCACGCTCAGCGGCCTCACGCTCACGGCGCTCACGCTCTTCGCGCTCCTTGCGTTTCTCGGCCAACTCCTGCTCTTGACGACTGAGCAGCTCGGCTTGCTGGCGCGCTTCTTCCTCACGGCGCACCAGATCAGAATTCTGGGCTGGCGTGATATCCGGAGTAGAGGCCACCGTTTCGGCTTCGGCCTGCGGTGCCTCTGTAGAGGCGGCATCGGCCGTTTCTTCGCGTTTGATGAAGGTGCGCTTTTTGCGCACTTCCACCTGAATCGTGCGGGCTTTGCCTGAAGCGTCAGCCTGCTTGATCTCGCTGGTGGAGCGAGTGACCAGCGTGATCTTCTTGCGGTCAGCGGCATTGACACCGTGACTGGCTTGCAGATGCGCTAAAAGCTTTTGCTTATCAGCCTCGGTCAGGGCATCCGATGCCCGGTTCTTGGTAACACCGGCCTGCTTGAGTTGCTCCAGCAGGGTTTCGGGGGATTTCTTGAGTTCGTTGGCGAACTCGGCAACGGTGGTGCTGGACATATGTGGTTTGTACCTCCCTGACCTTTATTCTTGCCCTGCGAACCAGTGTTCGCGTGCCTTCATGATCAAGGCTTTGGCTTCTTCTTCGGACTGGCCGGTCAGGTCGGTCAGCTCGTCGATGGCCAGATCGGCCAGATCGTCGCGTGTATGGATGCCACCAGCAGCCAGCTTGGCAATCAACTCGGGCGTCAGCCCTTGCAGATCGCGCAGCTCTTGCGATACATCGTCCACGCTCTCTTCCCGTGCGATCTCCAGAGTCAGCAGGGCATCCTTGGCCCGCACTCGCAGCTCGTTGACGGTATCTTCATCAAAGCCTTCGATGTCGAGCATCTCTTGCAGCGGCACATAGGCCACTTCTTCGAGACTCTCAAAACCCTCGGCAATCAGGATATCGGCCATTTCTTGGTCGACATCGAGTTTTTCCATGAACAGGCGGCGCGCCGCATCGGTCTCGCTGGCCTGCTTTTGCGCCGACTCGGCGGCATCCATGATATTGATTTTCCAACCTGTCAGGTCGGAGGCCAGACGCACGTTCTGACCACCGCGACCGATGGCAATAGCAAGGTTTTCCTCGTCTACCACCACATCCATCGCGTGTTTTTCTTCATCGACCACAATCGATTGCACATTGGCTGGTGCCAGTGCGCCAATGACGAATTGGGCGGGGTCTTCAGACCACAGCACGATATCCACACGCTCACCAGCCAACTCGTTGGTGACCGCATTGACACGGGTGCCGCGCACACCGACACAGGTGCCGATAGGATCGACGCGGCGATCATGCGAGACCACAGCAATTTTGGCACGGCTGCCTGGGTCACGGGCACAGCTCTTGATCTCGAGCAGCCCCTGCTCGATTTCAGGCACTTCGTTGCGAAACAGCTCCACCATGAAGGCAGGTGCCGAACGCGACAAGATGATGGGCGCACCACGCAAGGTCAGATCCACGTCCATGATCATGGCACGAACCCGGTCGCCACTGCGCAGGTTCTCTTTGGGAATCATTTCGTTGCGGCGCAGACGGCCCTCAACGCGACCTGCTTCCACAATCAGATCACCCTTGTCCATGCGCTTGACGGTGCCTGTGAAGATCTTTTCGCCACGCGACATGAAGTCGTTGAGCAGCATTTCGCGCTCGGCATCGCGAATCTTTTGCAAGATCACCTGCTTGGCTGCCATGGCACCAATGCGCCCAATAGGCAAAGACTCGATGGGCTCTTCGATGTAGTTGCCCACCTCGACGCCGGACACGCGCTCTTGCGCATCCATGAGCAGCTCTTCGGCCTCGGGGTTTTGCAGCCCGGCATCGTCGGGCACCACCAGCCAGCGGCGGAAGGTTTCGTAGTGGCCGCTGTCGCGGTCAATGGACACACGAATGTCCACTTCGCCTTCATAGAGCTTTTTGGTGGCTTGGGCCAGTGCCAATTCGACAGCACCCAGCACCACATCACGCTCGACATTTTTCTCGCGTGAAATGGCTTCAACCAACATTAACAATTCGCGATTCATGCGACGACTCTCCTGTTTCCTTCACCTGCATTGGGCAGCTCGGTCATCCCGACCCGGGCCACCCAGACGTTTGTTGCGCTCATCCGGGCTGACCGGGCGCTGGAGCATGGCCTCGCCCCTTGAAGTCGACAATGGGTGCCAGACGGGCGTCACGCAACTCATCGAGCGCAAAGCCTAGCGCCTGCAATGGGGCAGGCACCCGTTTTTTGCTAACTTTCTGGCCCGGCTTGGGCGGCGGCTCGTCACTCCAGACAATTTGCCAGCCACCCGTCTCAGCACGTTCTAGGGTACCGCGAAATTTTTTCCGATTGGCGTTGACCTGCCCATCGGCTGCCGCACCTATCGGGGCTTTGAGGGTGATATCGATGACTTCACCCTCAAAACGCTCAAAATCTTGCTGATGGCGCAACGGACGGTCAATACCAGGCGAGGAGACTTCCAGACGCTTGTAGTCCACGCCATCGACTTCCAGGGCAAATTGCAATTGGCGCGTGACCTTTTCGCAATCTTCGACCGTGACAAACTGCTCTGGTGTGGTGGAGGCACCTTCAACTGGCGGTTGCCAAGGCCAATCAATGGTGATGCGTAGCAGACCCCCCGCAGAGCGTTCAATCTCTACCAGGTCATAGCCCAGACCCACCACGGTTTGTTCAACGATTTGCTGCAATGCCACGTGTTTTGATTCAGTCCCAGAAAAACAAAAAACCCGATAACCCCCAGAGGCTTCGAGCTCCAAAAGCAAACGACCAAAAAAAACGGGCGGTGGATACCCGCCCGTGTGGTCGTGAGGGTTCTATTGTAGCCTGCAAACCGTGCCTTGGCACAGTTTGCCCCACAGAAAAAAGGATGTCAGGGCGCAAGTGGCTTGAGCAGTTCGGCAACATCGTTGGCGGTAAACATAGGCTCTTGGCGGGCCGTGGCACCGCTGTACATGCTGTCAGCCAATTGCGCTTTACGCTCTTGCAAGGCCAAGATGCGCTCTTCAATCGTGCCTTGGGCCACCAGCTTGACCACCCAGACGCTTTGCGTTTGGCCGATGCGGTGGGCGCGGTCGGTGGCTTGATTTTCTACCGCTGGGTTCCACCACGGATCGTAATGGATCACGGTATCGGCTTGGGGCAGGTTCAGGCCGACACCGCCGGCCTTGAGGCTGATCAAGAACAGGGGCACTTGGCCGCTGGTGAATTGTTGGATGATGTCATCTCGTTTTTGACTTTGCCCGGTCAGTTTGACCCAAGGCAACTGGCGTTTTTCGAGTTCGGCTTCAATCAGGGCCAGCATACTGGTGAATTGGGAGAACAGCAAAATGCGCCGCCCTTCGGCCAGCATCTCGGGCAATATCTCCATCAGGTATTCCAACTTGGCCGAGGTTGGGACTTTGCGGGCGGCCTCTAGGGGTACCAGTTGTGGAGCGCAGCAAACCTGGCGCAGCTTGAGCAGAGCATCCAAGATGGTCAATTGGGATTTAGCCAGTCCTTGGGTCTCTAATGCGTCACGCACACTGGCTTCCATAGTCAGGCGGATGGTCTCGTAGAGGTTGGCCTGTGGGCCTGCCAGTTCTATGCGCATCACGGTCTCGACCTTTGGAGGCAGATCGGCAGCCACTAAGGCTTTGGTGCGCCTGAGCATGAATGGTGTGACACGGGCACGCAACTGTGCCAAGCGGGTGCTGTCGCCCCATTTTTCAATGGGTTGACGAAAAATTTCGGTGAAACGTTTTTGGCTCCCTAAAAAGCCGGGCATCAGAAAATGGAACAAGCTCCAGATCTCACCCAAGTGGTTCTCCATCGGGGTACCCGATAGACACAAACGGTGGCGGGTCTGCAATTCACCGACCACCTGTGCCGCTTGGGTGCTGGCGTTTTTGATATTTTGGGCTTCATCGAGCACCACCAGATGCCAGTGCTGCGCCAACCAACGCTTGCGGTCGCGTTGCAACAGAGAGTAGGGCGCGATGACCAGATCGCAATCGGCGATGTCTTCTACGACAGCATGGCGATCTTTTCCATGCAACACCAAAGAGCGCAATTGCGGACAGAACCGTGCCGCTTCGCGCTGCCAGTTGCCCATGAGGCTCACGGGGGCGATGATCAGGGCAGGGACTGTCAGACGCCCGGCCTCTTTTTCAACCTGTATATGCACCAAGGTTTGCAAGGTCTTGCCCAAGCCCATGTCATCGGCCAAGATGCCACCCAAACCGTGGTGGCGCAAGAACTGTAGCCAGTTGAGCCCCTGTTGCTGATAAGGGCGCAGCTGGGCTTGCACGCTGGTGGGGAGGGGCACGTCAGGCAGTGGAGACTGGTGGTGAAGTTGCTGCACCAACGAATGCAAAGCCGTAGCACCGGCCCACACCGCCCCCTCACCCAGGGCCGCACTGGTGCGCAGTGCATCCATGCGCGACAAGCGCAAACTGTTGGCAGTGAAGTCGTGCTGGCGGTCTCCCACCAAGTCAAACAGTGCCGCCAGCCAAGGCTGCAAAGCAGCCGTGGGCAACCGCAGAAAACCCGTAGTACGGTGAGGTGCTGGCACAAACAGGAAGGGCGGCAGTTGTCGCTGGCCCGTCTGGGGGTCTGTGGGGCTGTGGGCGACTGTGGCAATGATCTCTGGCAGCAAGGGCAGAATGTTGTGGCGTTGGCCGTCAATTTCTATGCCCAGTGACAACTCAAACCACGGTGAGGTAGCAACAGCCTCCGTACTGTCTTCTAAACCGGGGGGGATGCCCTCGGGTTGTAGTCGCACATTCAACTGATCGGCGCGAATAATCCACTGCTGCAAGGCTGTATCGGTGGTGATTTGGAAGCCTGCCGTCCGCAAAGTGGCAAAGTCCTCATCCAACCATTGCAACCACTGTTGGCGCCCTGCGGCATGGCCCAATTGAAACTGGCCGTGATCGCCAAGGGGGGTCAGGCCCAAACCCAGCAGTTGCGCCATCGCATGTTGTTCGGCAGCCAAGTCTCGGTGCAACAGCACTTGGTTGGTTTGCCCTGCCGTGGCCTCCACCAAGACGGTGGCTTGTGCTGTAGGCCACCAGCCCGACAGCCCTTGGTAATCAAAACGCAGCTGGGCGCTGAGCATGCCCAGCTGGCCCTGTTGGGGCGCAGGCGTGGGACTAAGGTGCAATTGGGCTTGGGGGGAGACTCCACGCAGCACGGTGATGTCTTGCACCACAGCCGGCAGCGGCAGATGGCCCAGTTGCTCTATCAGCGTTCGTTGGTGCTGCTTTAACAGGGTCTCTGAGGCTGGTGGAGCTTGCAGCAATACGGCCAACTGTGCGGGGGTGAAGCCGGGCATGTGCACGGGGCCGCACAGGCCGTGTGCAGCATCCAGATACAGTGGCGGCTGATTGGCACAGAGTTGCATGCCCTCTTGTACCGCCACAGCCTGCAATTGCCATAGCGGGGCAGCGCCAGTGGGGGCGATATCCTTGGTTTTCCAACTCCACTGTGCTGTGTGTGCTTCGCCCCATTGCACCGGCATACCAGGTTGCCCATCGGTCTGGGTCAGAAACAACCGTTTGGTGCTGGCAGCATGTTGGAGGGCAGATGCAACCATCGGCCCTTGCAAAACCACCCCTTCGTGCAGTATGCGATGGCCTGTCGGGCTGCTTGCGTGCTGCTGCGATGGTTGGGCCGGGCGCTGTGGAAGGCAGCAAATGCTGCGCAGCAATTCCACCGTAGTGCGATCGTCCTCGCTGGCTTGTTGGTAGAGGGGATCGCTCGGCAAGGGCAGATGGTTGAGGTGGCGCACCTTGGCCCAACCACCCGCCTTTTTGGGGTAGGACTGCACCAGGTGTAGGCACAGCATGGGCAGCCTATCAGCATCAGGCACGGTGCGCTCTTCTGGTACGGCCAGCGCCAGCAGGTACAAAAAACAGTCTGCCCGCTGGGGAGGATGATTTGCTGTAGTGGGGGCTGTACGCGGATGGCTTTGCTCCAGCGTATGTAACCATTGCAGCCATTGCGTGTCTATCAGGGCACGGGCTGTAGCCTGTTGCTGGCGTTGTTGTTCTGCCACGCTTTCTTCTGAAGCGGCTCGCTCGGCTTGCAAGGCCTCAGGGCTCAAGCGGATGGTTCCGGGCAGGCCGATGTCCGGAAAGGCTTCATGGCCGTGGTGCGAAGCATGCAGCAACAAAGCCACTGCATGTTTGCATTGGTGGCCGACTGGGCAACTGCACTCACTCTCCCAGCTATAGGGTTGACCAGTCATATCGACATGGACTTCAATGCTCAGTGTGTAAGGTGCCGTGGCACTGCCCTGAACCTGACCAAACACTTGCCAATGGTCATCCAGTGCTTCAATATCAAACGCGAGGATGGCACCTTGGCGGTACAGCTCTTGCCCTCGCTGCCCCGTGGAATGGCCCGCGCCGTGGGCGATGGTGGTCAGAGGAATCCAAGGAGCCTGAGCACTGGACGGTCGAACAAAGCGGGACATGGGGGATGGAGAACAATCAGCAACATTCTGCCGTTATGGGTGGGCTGCACGCAGACGCTCAAACAGCAGTTGTGCTTGGGGATCGATACAGGCGGGCGCAGGAATGCTGGCCAACATACGGGCCAGCACCCCGGCCTGTGGGGGCAATGGCCCCAAAAAACACACCTGTGTGGTGTTGGCCAACAACAGGGTCGGAAAGGTTTCAATGTCCAAGTCACCAAGCAAGTCTGCTTCGTCCTCGACATCTACCCAGACAAAGCGCATGTGCGGGTGTTGCACTGCGGCGGCGTTAAAAACATCGACATAGGCATCGCAGGTGCGACACCAAGCGGCACACAGGCAAATGACCCAATGGGTAGGGGCGATGGAAGCAGAGGTGGGCACAGGTATGAAACTGGAGCGGGGAGCAGCGCCGATTGTGCCCCAAGCCATCGGCGTCACCACTGGGCCTGTAGTGTGCAGGCACCAGCCCAGACAGCCCCCATCGGCACGCGGTCTTTGACTGGCAGGGCTGTCAGTACGGAACTACACTGGACAAATATTGTCCTCTTAATTTACTGCTGGAGTTTTACGATGGATGTCTCTCTCACCAACCAGATCATCAACACGGCCACGGCCATGAATCAGGCCAAAACGGCGCAGGAAGTGAGCACGACGGTGCTCAAAAAGAGCATGGACATGCAGGAGTCTGCGGCAGCAACGCTGCTTCAGGCATTGCCCCAAGTGCCCCCCTTGGCGACATCGGGCTCTTTAGGTACCCAAGTGAACACCTACGCCTAAAACACGGGTTGACCTAAGCGGGTTAGTCGTCGGCATCCGGGCGGGCATACCAGTCGATAGGGTCTTGCTGCAACACCATGTCGATATCCAACCCCAAGGCCAACCCTACTTCGGCCGGAAAACTGACGGCCAATTCTTTGTCGTTCATGCCTGCTTCGCGGGCGCGGGCACGCCAAGCAGCCAAATGAATGACCCCGGCCAAGGGCTCATAGGCTTGGTTGTCAAAAGGGGCATCTTGGTAATTGATGGCGTCAATGACCACCTGTGGCAGTTGCCAGCGCCGCGCCAATGCGGCACTCACATCGCCATAACAATACCCCAACAGCCGCAGCTCCAGTTTGCTGCGCCGAATGTCTAGCGGCGGTAGCAAGGCATTGATGGATGGCATTCTGTCGGGGTGCCCCCAATGGATGAGCAGCTCACCCAATGCGTGCAATAAGCCCGCCGTGTAGGCGGCTATCTGGTTTTGCTGCACAGTGCCCGCCAAAGAGCGGGCCAGTTTGGCCGTGTTGCGACTGTAGCGCCAGAAGTGTTGCAAATTCATGCCCGGCACCGAGCGCGAAGTGGTTCCTAAGGGTGCTGTTTGCACCAAGGCCCGCAGATGAGCCACCTCTAGCAGCGCCAGCGCCTCGGAAATGCCCGCCAACTGCCCTGACAGGCCAAAATCTGCCCCATTCGCCAGCGCCAACAGGCGGGCAGCCAGGGCCGGATCGGTGCCAAACAGTTGATTGAGGCGGCGCAGATTGGGTTCATCTTGCGCCAACTCCGTCATCAGCAAGGCTACGGCGCGCGGCAGGCTGGGCAGCGCCGGGGACATCTCCAGCAGGGCGTGCAAGTCCATAGGTGGTCAGTGGCCCTTGCGTTGCTGCAATTTGGCAAAGGCAGAAGCCATTGCCGAGGGGGGCGCTGTTGCAGTATCCCGGCCACGGGCTGCCTGCTGTTGGCGGCCAGCGGGCGCAAAGCGATGGTCTCGTGCGCCATCGCGGCGGGCCGGGGCGGCATCGAGTTTCATGCTCAGGCTGATGCGTTTGCGCTCTACATCCACTTCAAGCACCTTGACCTTGACGATATCGCCGGTCTTGACCACCTCACGGGCATCACTGACAAACTTGTGCGCTAACTGGCTCACATGCACCAAACCGTCTTGGTGTACCCCCAAATCGACAAAAGCACCAAACTGGGCCACATTGCTCACCGTACCTTCGAGCACCATGCCTTCGCGCAGGTCTTTGATGTCTTCTACGCCTTCGTTAAAACGCGCCACCTTAAAGTCTGGACGCGGGTCGCGGCCTGGCTTTTCTAGCTCACTCAAAATATCTTTGACGGTAATGACACCAAACTGTGGATTGGCAAACAGCTCTGGGCGCAATGTTTTGAGCATCTCAGCACGGCCCATCAATTCGGCCACAGGTTTGCCTGTGTGGGCGATGATGGCTTGCACCACCGGGTAGGTTTCGGGGTGGACGCTGGTCATGTCCAGCGGGTTGTCGCCCCCCCGGATGCGCAAAAACCCGGCCGCTTGTTCAAAGGTTTTGGGCCCCAACCCTGTCACTTCGAGCAGTTGTTTGCGGTTGCGGAAAGCCCCGTGGGCTTCGCGCCAACGCACCACGGCTTTGGCTACGCTAGGCGATAGCCCCGACACCCGCGACAACAACGGCACGCTGGCAGTATTGAGATCGACGCCCACCGAATTGACACAGTCCTCCACCACGGTGCCCAACGTGCGGGCCAACTCGCTCTGGTTCACATCGTGCTGGTATTGACCAACGCCAATGCTTTTGGGGTCGATTTTGACCAGTTCGGCCAGTGGGTCTTGCAAGCGACGGGCAATACTGGCCGCACCACGCAAGCTGACATCGACCTCGGGCATCTCTTGGCTGGCGTATTCGCTGGCGGAATAGACCGAAGCCCCGGCCTCACTGACCACTATCTTTTGCACACCAGTAAGGGACGGACTGGCCTTTTCCAGCAACTTGATGAGATCGGCAGCCAGCTTGTCGGTCTCGCGGCTGGCGGTGCCATTGCCAATGGCAATCAGTTGCACACCATGCTTACGGCAGAGCTGGGACAGGGTGTGCAGGGCACCATCCCAATCCTTGCGAGGCTCGTGGGGGTACACAGTGTGGGTATCGACCAGCTTGCCGGTGGCATCTACCACAGCCACTTTCACGCCGGTGCGGATACCGGGGTCTAACCCCATCACCACCCGTGGCCCTGCTGGGGCCGCCAGCAGCAAATCGCGTAGATTGTCGGCAAACACTTTGATGGCGACTTTTTCGGCTTCTTCGCGCAAACGCGAGAACAAATCGCGTTCGGTAGACAAGCTGAGTTTGACGCGCCAGGCCCACGCCACGCATTTGCGGATCAGATCGTCGGCGGCACGGCCCGCATGGCTCCAGCGCAAATGGACGGCTATTTTGCCTTCGGCCAAACTGGGGTGACCGGGTTCGGGTTCTATGGGCTGCACCAGTTTGGCATCCAATATCTCCAGTGTCCGGCCCCGAAACACCGCCAGCGTCCGGTGGGACGGCACGCGGCCTATGGGCTCGTCGTAGTCAAAATAATCGCGAAACTTGGCTACTTCAGGATCGGATTCGATCTTGCCATCTACTTTTTTGCTGCGCAGCAAGCCTTCGGCCCATAACCACTCGCGCAGCGATTGCACCAGTACGGCATCTTCGGCCCAACGCTCCGACAAAATATCGCGCACGCCATCCAACACCGCAGGCACGGTAGAAAAGTCCGGGCCAGGCTTGCCATCGTCCAAGGTTTGCGCCGGACGCAAAAAGGCCAGCGCCTCTTGGGCAGGATTCAGTGTCGGATCGGCCAGCAGTTGGTCGGCCAGTGGTTCAATGCCGGCTTCTTTGGCCATTTGGCCCTTGGTGCGGCGCTTTTGTTTGAACGGCAGGTAGAGGTCTTCCAGCTCCTGCTTGGTTGGGGCTGCGGCAATGGCCGCGCGCAGAACATCGGTGAGCTTGCCCTGTTCATCAATCGCCTTGAGCACAGTCAGGCGTCGGTCTTCCAACTCGCGCAGATAAGACAGACGGGCTTCGATCTCGCGCAGCTGGATATCATCCAGCCCTTGCGTAGCCTCTTTGCGATAGCGAGCGATAAACGGCACCGTTGCGCCGCTGTCGAGCAGCTCCACGGCTGTTTGCACCTGCTGGGCCGTCACCCGGATTTCTGTGGCAATTTGCCCGATGATTTTTTGCATTGCTAAGAACAGTGAGCCTTGCGGCAGCCATCAAAAAGCGGGCGAGTGTGCCACAGGCATTTTTCAGATTTTTTATTTGATCAAAGCCAACATGTCTTTGAAGGCAGGGTGCTCACAACTACCCAACCATTCAAAAGCCACCATCTCCGTGGTGACCAATTCAGCACCCGCCCCGGCCAAGCGGTCAAAGGCCGCATCGCGGTTGCGTTCAGTGCGCGAGCTGCACGCATCGGTCACGACCCACACCTCGAAGTCTTCGGCCAAGAGCTCTAAGGCCGTTTGCAAGAGGCAGACATGGGCCTCACAGCCTGCAATCACAATGCTGGGGCGCTCGGGCGCCGCCGGTTGCGCTGGTTTTTGCAGGTGTTTGGGCAGGCTGCGCGCATTGCCGCCTTGGGGTTTGACGGGAGGTCGCAACCAATCGGCCAAGCCATCGGGCACTGCACTGAAGTGCATTTTGTTTAAAGTCTTGCGGCACAGCGCCCGCAAGGCCGCATCGTTGGGGCCAAGGCGATCAGGGTTTTGCTCCGTGCCCCAAACAGGCACGTCCAACATCTGTGCCATCGTCGCCAGACGCACCGCATTGGCCAGCACCACTGGGCCTTCGTGGATGGCAGGCATCAGACGGGTCTGGTAGTCCACCAGCACGAGTTGGGATTCAGCAGCGTCCAGCAGCATGGAGAGGTCTTTCTTGAGTTCAATACAGGGGCAGATTGTCGCAGCGCCCGCTAAGGCTGTAGCGTTTGCAAGGCATCGCTCAACGCAGGTGCCAGCGCAACACAATTGCTGGGGTGTAGCACGGCATCTGTGCTCCAGAAGTGCTCAACTCCGGCATCGTGCAGGGCTTGCAATGCAGCCGCATCCAACAAGGCATGGGTCACAGCCACGTCCACTGAAGTGGCACCAGCGGCCCGCAGCAGTGCTGTGGCTTGGATCAGTGTATGCCCAGTGCTAGCCATATCGTCCAGCAACACAACTGCCCGCCCTTGCACTGGCACAGGCGGCAAGACAATGCTGACCTGTCGGTCGCCATGGCGCTCCTTGGTACAAACCGCATGGTCTAGGTTGTGGCGGGCCGCTGCTTGGGCCACCCATTGTGCTGATTCGCCATCGGGCCCCATCAACAAGGCACCCGCACGCTGTTGGACGATCCAATCGGCCAACAGGGGCGCACCACTGACCACGACCGTTTGCATGGCGGGTACCGCTTCGTGCAAGGTAGCCACCCGGTGTAGGTGTGGGTCCACGGTCAGCACAGCATCAAACAGGCCTGCCAGAAAATCTCCCACCACACGCTGGCTCACGGCCTCGCCGGGGTGAAAAGCGATGTCTTGGCGCATATAGGCCAAATAGGGGGCGACCAGCGTCAGGTGCTGCACGCCCAGACGGCGGGCCGTCTGGGCCGCCAACAGCAACTCCACCAGTTTGTCATTGGGTTGGTGCAGGCCACGCAGCAACACCACCCGTGGCGGCAACAAGCCTTGGGCATCGACTGGCAGTGTCAATTTGAGCTCCCCATCCGGGAAGCGGTGGCGTGCAATAGGCCTTGCTTGCAAGCCAGTGGCACGGGCCAGCCGCTCGGCGCTGGCCTGCTCATCGGCGAAGAACAGCAAACAGGTGGTGGGGCTGTGCAATGCAGTCATAGTGCTCAAAACTCCACAAAGACACGGGGCAAATCGTCTGCCGTACCAATGCGGTAGGCACTGGCCCGGCTGCTGGCTTGACGGGCAAACTCCAAGTCGGCGGCATAGCCCGCATAGACACGGTACAACACGTCCCCTGCGGTCACGGCATCGCCCAACTTGCACAGCAGGTCAACACCCGCCCTTTGCACTTTGGGCGCACCCGCCAAACGGGCAATGCGGGCAATTTGCAAATTGTCGATACCCGCCACCACCCCACTGGCGGGCGCAAGCACCTCAAAACTCAGCGGCCCCAAGGGGGGGTGGTTGTGGTCAAAGTCTTTACCGCCTTGGGCGGCGATGATGTCACGCATCCGTGCCAACGCACGGCCTGAGTCCAGAATATCGCGGGCAATGGCATAGCCATCACCACCGCGAATGTCTGGATCGCACTCAATCAAGCGCCCGGCCAAGCGCAGGGCTTTTTGTCGCAGATCATTGGGGGCTCTTGGGTCGTTTTCGAGCACCCGCATCACATCACGCGCTTCCAGCACTGGGCCAATACCGCTGCCCACTGGCTGGCGGCCATCCGTAATCACCACATCCAGCGACAACTGCAAGCGCCGCGCCACATACTCAAACAAACGGCGCAGGCGCTGGGCCTCGGGCATGGAGCGCACCTTGGCCGTGGGGCCAATCGGGATATCCAACACCAGATGGGTGGAACCCGCCGCAATCTTTTTCGACAAGATAGATGCCACCATCTGCCCTGGCGAATCAATCGACAATGGGCGCTCCACCGAAATCAACACATCATCGGCTGGCGAGAGTTGGGCTGTGCCCCCCCAAGCCAAACAACCGCGATGGTCGCGCACGATGTCGGCCAGTTGCTCTAAGGGCAGTTCCACATTGGCCAGCACCTCCATGGTGTCTGCCGTGCCTGCAGGCGAAGTGATAGCGCGTGAAGACGTTTTGGGACACAACATGCCATGTGCGGCCACAATGGGCACAATCAGCATAGAGGTGCGGTTGCCCGGAATGCCGCCAATACAGTGCTTGTCTACCACCCTGGGCTCATGCCAATCCAGCCGCTGGCCCGTAGCCACCATTGCATCAGACAGAAAGAACACTTCTTCTCGGTCGAGTTCATCGCGGTTGCAAGCCACCACAAAGGCCGTCAGTTCGATCTTGGAGTAGCGATGTCGGGCAATGTCGCGCACGATGGCATGAAAATCCTCGCGCGCTAGCCGTTCACCGGCAATTTTTCGGAACAGTGCCCCCATGGATTCGGGCGGTTCTGCCTGAGACACCGTAACGGTATGACCATCAGACACCCCCAGTTGGGCAAAGGCATCTTCCGATAAGCCCAACTCTTGGCAGCCCACAATCGACAAATCATCGACCACATTGACCGTAGCCAGAATGCGCCGCCCATTGCTGCGCACCTCGATTTTGGACAGGGCTTGAAAGCCCTCCGCGCGGTAGACGGCGCAATCGCGGTGCAGATAGGCAACGTTTTCACGCCAAGTATCAATGGCCACACGGCGCACCGCCAATTGAGAGACGGGCACTACCACTGGGGCAGACTCGGCCACTGCCATAGCAGAAGAGGGGGTAATTTCAGCAGTCATAGTGACAAGACTACACCGGATTAACCGGCCCGCGTACCGGGTCTGCACAGGCAAGCATGGCAAAAGTGAGTGCAATGACAGGTTTTTCTGGTTTTGGGCTGGCCTTGACCGTGTTACCCTTCGCGCCCATGTCTAAATGGTTTTGCATCCTGTTGATTGCTTGCGCCAGCGCCCATGCGGCCCCTGGTGCAGCACCCGCCGACGACGCAGTACAGGTTTTGAACGACAAAAGCCTGCTCAACCAACTCGTTGAAATCCAACACAACGTGGCAGAAAAAGCCCAGAGCAAACTCTCCGCAGTCGGGCAAAACGTGAGCCAGACCGCACACCAGGTGGCCGATAGCACTGCCGATTTGGTGATCACCTCCATGGGTTTTTTGGGCTTGCCCTACCGCCGTGGTGGCAGCAGCGCAGAAACTGGCTTTGATTGCAGTGGCTTTGTTCGGGCGATGTACCAACAAACCGTTGGCATGCTGTTGCCGCGCCGGGCCAGCGATCAGGCAGCCTCCACCCAAGTCATCGACAAAAAAGAGCTCAAGCCTGGCGATTTGGTGTTTTTTAACACGATGCGCCGTGCCTTCAGCCATGTGGGCATCTATGTAGGCAATGGCAAGTTCATCCATTCGCCCCGCAGTGGCTCCGAAGTGCGTGTAGAAGACATGCGCGAGAGCTACTGGGCCAAGCGTTTCAATGGTGCCCGCCGGGTGGCTGGCATTGACGAAGGCGCCAAGACTTACTGAACCACACCACCCGATGGTGTGGCCCGCCCCATAGTGCAGGCCAAGGGCGGGGCCAGTTGGTTCAATCTTCTCCTTGGATCACGCGGTTACGGCCACTGTTTTTGGCACGGTACAAAGCATCATCGGCTTGGCGCAAGACACGCTGGTAATCGGGGTGCCCATTGTGGGCAGCCACGCCCACACTGATGGTCAGGTGCAGGGTATGGTCTTGCGGTAGACGAAACGCCTCGCGCTCGATCAGCTTGCGCAGCTTCTCGGCCATTTTTATGGCGTCGCCCAGTTTGGTATCTACCAGCAAGACTAAAAACTCCTCGCCCCCCATGCGGAAGATGTAATCTCCACCACGGCTGCTGTTGGTCAGTATGGCTGCCATCTGCTGTAGCACCATATCTCCGGCTTCATGCCCATACCGATCATTGACCTGTTTGAAATGGTCAATATCAATCGCCAGCAAGGCAAAACTGCTCTTGCGCTGGCGAGAGAAATTAATTTCTTTACTCAACACCACGGGCAAAAACTTGCGGTTGAGCAAGCGGGTGAGTACATCACGGCCCGCCTCTAACTCGTTGTTTTGTGCAAACAAACAGTCCAGATGGTAGGCAATGCTCTTGGTGGCATCGCGCAATTCGCGCAGACACAGTACCCGGTTTGCTTGCAAGGAGGCGGGTGCCAAGGCAAACATGGGCAGTAGCACCTCGTCTACCCGATCTATGGCATCCAAAATCATTGTGGCTTCTGTGGAGCCATGAAAGGCATGTGCCCCCTTGTGGCGAAACCACAGGCCAAACTCTGAAGAGCCTAATCGGGGGAGTTGGGCAGCATCAGCCCCCACCGCCTGATCGAACATCAACTGGTTTTCCCAGGCCAACAAGGCGGCACGCTGGCGCTCGCGTTCAGAGCCTACATGCTGCGACACCGAAAACAGACGGTAGGCTTCTTCGGCACGCGAGTTGCGGTCGTTGGCCGAGGAGTAGGTCTGACTCATGATCTCCATGGCCGTGTCAATCACCCCCACCGCCAGCCGGGTAGCTATGTGTGCTTGTTCACCTTGCAATTCTGGGTCTGCATGGAGCAGATCGACAAATCGCTCTTTGAGGCATCGGGCACCCCGCAGCACCAAATGCACTGGAATGCCAATACGGGCATGCACTTCGCCAATATGAATTTGCTGCGCCACAATCGGCAGCAGGTCGGTATCGCTGCGTGCAGAAAATACGGTAGTGATCCACCGCTGCATAGAACCATGCAGGCGCTCCTGCACTTGCTCATGGGAGAGAAACTGCGATACCACCGCATCTCCGAGCATTTGCTCATAAAAATAGCTCGCCAGAGCCACTTGGTGGGTTTGCGCCTGTAAATAGATGCGTTCATGCACCCCATTGGGCACCACAGCCAACAACCGACCCCATTCGCGGGCCAATTGTTCGGGAGAGATTTTGGGCATGTTGTTTTTTGAATCCGACAAGGGGCGCAAGCTTAGCCGCAAATCGGGAACCGGGGCACACGCTGGTGTATCACATCGTGAATGGAAAAAAGGTCTTTCTGGCAAGGCCGTACTATCCCTTGTTAATGGTTCATTTCATGTTGCAGGAGGTGCTGTATGTTTTCGTTGATTGGAACGCTGTTCGTGGGTTTGATCGTGGGGTTATTGGCCAGGGCGCTCAAGCCTGGCGATGACAAATTGGGTTGGATCATGACGGCGGTGTTGGGGGTGGCTGGCTCGTTTGTAGCAACGGCAGTCGGCAATTGGTTGGGCTGGTACCGGCCTGGTCAAGCAGCAGGCTGGATCGCTTCGGTGTTGGGTGCGATCACCTTGTTGGTGATTTATGGCCTGATAAAGAAAAAGGACTAACGGGCATGAGAAATACATTGCCCAGCGCCCAAACGCTTGCTGGAGCCGATCCGGCCTTGCAGGCGGCGGTGCAACGCAGTCGGCGGTTATTGCATCGGCGCGCTTTGATGGCAGCAGTAGCTAGCAGTGTGCCTGTTCCTGGATTGGATTGGGCTGTGGATGCGGCCCTGCTATCGCGCCTGCTGCCGCAAATCAATGCCGAGTTTGGCCTGCTGCCAGAGCAAATTGCACGGCTAGATCCCCACCAACGTGAGCAGGTACAAAAGGCCGTGGCAATGGTTGGCTCGGCGCTCATTGGCAAACTCGTGACCCAAGATTTGGTGCTCAAGTTGGCCCAAACCGTGGGTATTCGCATGGGCAGCAAACAACTGGCGAAGTATGTGCCATTGGCTGGTCAGGCGCTGTCTGCCGCATTGGGTTACGCCACTTTGCGCTATTTGGGTGAACAACATCTGTGCGACTGTGTGCAAGTGGCCAAGACGGCGCAACTCACCTTGCCAGCGCCTGGGCGCTGAAATGCTCAGAAGCTGGGGCGCTCTCCAGCAGGAATCTGCGAGGGCGACAGGGCCGGCGGCTGCATTGCAGTGGGGTTGGCTGTGCAGGTTTGCGGATCGCTAAAGTAGGCCGCAGGGCCATGTTGCTGTAAACGCTGCAAATAGCAGCCATAGTGCTTGGCCCAACCAAAAGCCTGTGTGTCAGCCAGCAGCCCTGGCACATTGGCCACCTTGATCTCTTGGATATACAGGTGCTGGCCCGCAGTGGCTTGCAACAAGCCTTCGGTCAACAGCATGTCAGACAGCAGGTAATTGGCATACGGTGGCGCAATGCCTGTGTGCTGTACGGTAGCATCTAAGGACAGAGGTGCCAACTGTTCAATGGCCGCGGCCAAATCGGTACGTTGGAGCAAGGCGCTGTGGTGTGGCTGTGTGGTGGGCAGCAGCCGTTGCACGGCTGTTTGCACACCCTGTGTCACGGGGCGGCTGATGGCCGTCATGCTCACAGATTCAGGCAAAGCAGCCGCAAGATCATGCAATTGCTCTTGCAAGAGTTGACGCGCTTGGGCCAGTTCTGTGGCATTCAGGGGTTGCAGCGTGCAAGCCGGTGGGGCCTTGGGGCGCAACTGTTGGCACAACACCCGATGCCAAAATTTTTGCCCCAAGGCTTTACCATAGGTGCTGCGTTCCCCAGCAATTTGCAAACTGCCACCACCAATGTCCAGAATGTGGCTGGTTTGCAGGCGTGCGCCCAATTTTTGCCGGGCAGCAGTGTAGCCATAACTGCCTTCTACCGTTTGGGGGATTACCAACAGCGCCACGCCGCTGCCGGTATGGATCTGTTGCAAAGCAGATAGGGTTTGTTCTGCCGACTGGCTCCAAGCCAGACGCCACGCCGAAAAGCCTCCGGCCACCCGCTGACAACCAGAATCCAATTGGGCTTGCACAGGCAACTGGCGCAGGGCCGTGGTGGTGGGGGCGATGATCTCTTGCAGCCCACGCCCAGCCCAAAGGGGGCTGAGGTAGTCAATGTCGACACGGGCTGTGGGCTGGCTGTTGGACGCCCCCACCCGTATGCCAGAAGACCCCACATCAAAAGCGATGCGGCAGTGTTCGTCGGCATGGGCGGCCATGGCCGTCAGCCCCAAGCTGCAAGCCCACAAGCACTGGCGCAGACGGAGATACATCACAGGTGCAGATAACCCATGATGCCTGCACCCAACCCCAGTGCAGTGGAGCCATAGACCCCCAGCAACATCCACCGCTTGCGTGTGAGCAGGGCGATAGCGGCCAACGCAATAGCGACTTGCAGCAGCGTGGTACCCATAGCCCAACGCTCATGCACCCGCATCTCTAGCTCGCTCTTTTTGTTGGCGGTCTCGGCAGCCAGCTCCAACTTTTCGGCTGCCGCCTTGATCTCCACTTTCTCTTGTTGGTAGCGCCCTACTTCTTGGCGAAATTTTTCTTGTGCATCACCCGACGTCAGGGTGACCGACAGCTCCGCCAAATTTTGCTTGTTGCTTTTGGCTTGGTAGTAGTTCCATTGGTTGGAGGCGGCCGTTTTTTGAATCGAGGCTTCGTTTTTGTACAGCAGCGCGGCATTTTGCGAATGCCCACCCATATAGCCAAACACGGCACCAATGGTTGAAATAATGGCCGTCAGTACCGCCAGGCGCGACGTGAAATCATCGCCGCCATGATGGGCGACATGCTCAACCTCATGGTCGTGCGGGCCATGAACGTGAAATCCACCACCAGACATGCAATTTCCTTGGAAACAAGACAGGGCGGCTATGGTAACAAGACCAGCGCAAAGCTGTGCAGAAGGGCCAATGGTTTGCCGGACAATCGGCGGCTTTGTCTTCTGGAGAAACCCCCATGGCCTTTGCCGACCACTTACAACAGCTCCCCTCTATTACCCATCTGGCCGCCCTAGAGCTGATCGACAGCACTGGGCATGTGGCCGCCACCATTGAGAACAAACCGGGCAAAGCCGGATCGCTGGCAGTTTATGCGGCTTTGGCAGCCCAACATGGCGGCATCAATGCAGCCGCTGCCCAACAAGGGCTGGATCTGTTTGCCGAACACACCGACGATGCCCGTGCCCATCCTGGCAAACATCCCAACATCGACCGCCTGCTGGCAGTGGTGGCATCAGGACAAGGCTATACGGTACGGCTGATTCCAGCATAAGCCCCGCACGTTAATACCTGCATAGCTTCTTTGTGTTCAAAAAATCATTATTTGCATACAATAAGTCTATGTTTGGTATTTTATTGGTGGCATCCCCATGGTGGCAAAAGACTTACAGTACAAGGAAGTTCGGGGTCTGAGCCGTGGTTTAGGGCTGATCCGGGCTCTGAACCGGATGCCGGGCGGGTTTGCATCTACCAGCGAGTTGGCTCGGTTGTGCGGCATTCACCGCACAACCGCCAAGCGTTTGCTGGAAACCCTGCGTGCGGAAGGTTTGGTGCGCTCGGGGAGTCGCGATGGTCAATACCACTTGACCCAAGATGTGCGCCAGCTCAGTGAAGGCTTTTGTAATGATGCCTGGATTGCGCAGGTAGCCGCACCGCTTTTACGGTCGGCGGTACGCGAGTTGCTCTGGCCTTGTGATTTGGCTACTGTGCAGGCGGGTTGGATGATTGTGCGCGAGTCCACCCACCGCTGGAGCATGTTGTCACAGCACCATGCCATGCCCGGCGATCGAATGCCCTTGCTATCGACTGCACTGGGGCGTGCCTATTTGGCGGCCTGTAGCGCCGAAGAGTTGGAAGCTCTGCTGTGCTACTTGGATGAGAATACTGCGCAGATGGATGTGGACCCTTGCCAACGCAGGCATATTCACCAGATCGTGGGGGAGACCCGCACCCGCGGCTTTGCTTTCAATGATGGCGAGTGGAGCAAAGAGCCGCATTTTGCGGCGGTGGCCGTGCCGTTGCTCAGTGCAGGTTGTCTGCTGGGTGCCCTGAACATGGTTTTTCCCAAAAATGCCATGTCTCTGACAGAGATTACCGAACGCTATGTGCCCAAGCTGCAATTATTGGCCGTTCGCATTGGAGCGCATATTTCTTTGCCACCCACGCATTGAGCAAAAAAGGTGCTGCATCGCCACTTGGGCAATACAGCACCTATTCAAAACCCAGGGGTGTCGCAATGTTCTCCGTAGAGCACCCTGTGTTCAAGCTCCATCCCAACCACCATCAGGCTGGAGCCTGTTTCTGGCGTTAAAACACGTGGCGGATGCCTACGGCATACACATTCTGTTTGCTGTCGCTCGACGTCGTGACTGCCATGCTGGCCTTGCCACCGTTGTCTACCTTCTGGTGGGAGTAAGCGCCATAGACAGAAGTGCGTTTGCTAAGGTAATACAGTGCCGAGAGGTTGAACTGGCGCACGTCTTCATCGCGTACTGATTTATCGTTGAGGTGCTGGTATCCAGCAGCCAGATGCCAACCGCCCACGGGTATTTTGACCATCAGGTGAAGCACATCACCATCGCTGTCCTTGACGTTTTTGGCGTTCTTCTGGCTGGTGTAGATACCAGCGAGCTTAGCCATGCCCAGATCGTAGCCCACCCCAAGTGCCCAAAGCTTGTCATCATCGGTGGTAGCGGTACAGCCCGTGGTGATGCTAGAACACTTGCGTACGATATAACCCAAGCCAGAACTGAGCGCACCAGCGTTGTAGCCCAGGCCTACCGATGAAAGCTGGCCAGTCTTGGCGCTGCTGGCATCGGGGCGTGATTGCCACATGGCGTTGAATTTGAAGCCCGAGAACTCTGGTGAGGTGTACTTGAAAGAGCTGTCGATGCGGGTGCCACCGAGGGTATTGTCAAAGCGTGCCACCGTCGAACCGGGGGCTGCAATGCCATCGACCGCACCACCGCCCACACCAAAGGTGGGAGCACCACTGAGCGCAATCAAATGATCATAAACAGGGGTGTACTGACGCCCCAACGTGAGAGTCCCCAGAGTGCTGGAAGACAGCCCCATGAACGCTTGTCGGTTAAACAACGTGGTGGTGGAAGAGCTGGCACCAGTGGTGACATTCAGGCCACTTTCCAGAGTGAACAAAGCACGCAGGCCACCTCCAAGGTCTTCGGTGCCACGAAAACCAAAGCGCGATGTTTGCAGGTAGCCTGAAGCCATTCGGGTTTCGCTTTGGCCCGCATTGTTGCTGTTGTGCATTACACCGGCATCCACAATGCCATAGAGGGTAAGGCTGCTGGTGGCATTTTGTGCCAGTGCGGGGGTGCCTATGGCAGCGATGGCCAGCGCGAGAAAATGCTTGTTCATGCTTGTGTCCTTGATGTTGTTGTCGTGGGCCGGGGCTGGAAGGCCCACTAGCGGAAAAACACACCCCCTCTGGAAGGAGGTGGCCGACAGATTTTTCAAGGATTAGGCCGTTAACCCAACACTGTGCATCGGGTGCACAGTGTGTTCGGGCTTGTACCAATGGTCAGAGGTATTAAAACATGCAAATAAATACCTATTTATTATTTTTGTATACCAGAACCTTCAGTGCCCGATCTGGCGACACATCGGCAAACACCTGCGGATTGGCAACCTGCTCTTGCAGCGCCAGCGTGGGGGCCAATGCTTGCATTTGCTCCTGCAAAAAGGCCAGTCCCAGTTCGGGCGCATTCAGGCACAGCAGTGCATGACCGCCCGGTGCTAGCAAATCAGGCAAGCGCCGCATGAGTCGGGCGTAATCCTTGGTGGCAATGAAACTACCCTTCTGATAGCTGGGCGGGTCCACAATCACCAACCCATACGGGCCATTGCGGCCAATTTTTCCCCAAGAGCTGAAAATATCGTGGCCCAGAAAACTGGCACCACCGGCCAGCCCATTGAGTTGGTGGTTGTGTTGCCCAATCGCCAGAGCGCCCCGCGCCATGTCCACATTGACGACTTGGCTGGCCCCTGCTTGCAGGGCTACCACGGAAAAAGCACAGGTATAGGCAAAGAGATTGAGGACTTTGAGTTTGGGATGACAAGCAGTATGGTGGCGCACCCAACGACGGCCCTCCGCCATGTCCAAGAACAGTCCGTGGTTTTGCCCGCGCAACACATGCACCCGAAAACGGCTACCGTTTTCTGTGACGATATGGGGTTCGGGCACACTGCCCCGCATGAGCCGAGTGTGGGCATGGCCTTCTGCACGGCACTGGAATACCCAATTGAAGGCTTGCTCAGGGGTCAATTGCTGCCAGCGTTGTTGCAAGGCGCTGCCCAGTATGGACAACACATCTTCCGCCACCGGCTGGAAGCTGGTCAATACCCAAACCGGCGGATAGGCGTCCAGTGTCCACTGTTCACATCCCGGATAAAGCCCCCCCCGGCCATGAAAGATGCGCTGCGCATCTTGGGGCAGTGGCATGGTGGCAATGGCGTCGAGCAGGGCTTGCATTGGCGTAGGACAAAACATCAAGCCAGCCACTTAACGACAACCCGCTTCACCAACCCAAAAAGACTCCAAGCCCAAGTCAAGCGACTGTGTACCTTGCTGAAAATACACATGCTGATCCAGTGCCGACACCCCCAAATAGGATTGGGTGCCGGTGTAGTAGCGGTAGGCACTGAAGGGGGGGCGGCCTGTGGTCTGGGTGCTGGCCGATGGCCACAACAGATCGGTCACCATACGCTCCGCCCAATTGAACAAACAGTCTGTGGAGCTGACCGTACCAGCCACCGCCACACGCAAGGCCTTGCTCCAGCCATCGTAGTAGCCATACATGCCAGGGCGCACTTGCAATAGCACCTGTGAACCGCCAGAGGCTGTGAAGTTAAAGCCCGACGTGCTGGCCGCTGGTGCGGGCGTACTGGCCGAGGCGATGGCCTCTACCCCAGACAGGCGAATGTCATCAATGTACCAACCAATGCCCCGGCTGGATTGGGGATAGAAAGAACCACCGACATAGGCATAACGCAAGCGCAACAGCACCGACTGATCAGCAAAGGCCGCCAGCGAAACCGATTTGCTGTTAAAGCTGGATTCACCAAAATTAGAGGTGGTGCCGCTTTGTTGCCCAGCTTGGCGATAAATTTCCTGCCAGTTGCTGCCCTCATCGGTAGAGACTTCCACCAGCGCCACTTGGTTGGCGCTGGACAAGCCCAAACGGCTAGCAAAGCTGAGTGTGGCACTGCCGCTTGGCACAAAGGCCGACTGGAGTTGCAACGTCTGGTCGGTGCCAGTGGTGTGTGCCAAATGGAAGGAGCGCCCCCCGCTGGCCGAGATATCGGTAGCAATCGGGCTGTAGCCGGTGCTGGTGTTGGCAACAAAGGCGGTGGTACTGCCTTCTGCCCCTTCGTCCAGCGCATAGGGTGCCAATGTAATGGCACGCCATTGGAACTCAGTGGCCGCGTTGCTGCCTGTAAATTGGTAACTGCCGGTTTGCCCGGCAACCAGCGTGGTGGCTCCGGTGGGTTGTAGGTTGGGGGTGTCTGTGCCCGGCACATCAGGATCAAACACCGTGACGCTGTAACTGAAACTGCGTGTCTGGCCGCCCACACGGACATTGCTCACCGTGACTTGATAGACCGTATCGGCACTCGGGCGGCTCCAACTACTGCCATCGGTATAAGTGCCAGGCAGCCAGACCAAGGTAGGCTCACCATAGCCGTTTTGCAAAGTTTCTAGGCGGGTGGCCAAAGCGCGACCATTTTCGGTCATGCTGACACTGGCCCCAGAGAAATCCGCCCCCGGATAGGCCAATGACCAGCGGGGATACACCGTGGTGTAAGGCACAAAGCCCGCAGGGGGCCAAGCCACAAAGTCGTCGCGCACAGTAGGGCGGGTAGCTCCTGAGTTGCCATCAAACACCCAAACGGCATTGGCCGACAAGGTGTTGGCCGCGCTGGGGGTCACATCCCCCACCCCCATGATCTTGGTCTGTGGGTACAAGAGCCAGCGCCGATGCCCCACAGGAGCGTTGTTGCTGCCCTGATCGCGGATGTAGCCGTTAGCCACCGAATCAGCCCCGGCCTGGCCCAGCGACAAATTGGAGTTACGGGCACCTTCTGCACCTTCGGCGGTGTAGCAGGCCCAAGCACTGTCTGGATAGTGGCTCAGTGCGCCTTGGGCCGACATCATCAGTGCCGTTTGTTGTGCCTTGCGGTTGTAAGTGCTGTCCAGTCCAATGCTGGCGGGCACGCCAGCCATCGCTCGGAACCAGTTGATACGGCGCAGTGTCGCCGCCTTATAGTCACTGTGGGTGTCACCTGCCGTACAGGTAGACAAATCGCCACTCCAGCCACTGGCCACATTGTTGGAAGAAGCAAAAACGGTGCGATAGAAAAGCCGCGCTGCCTCTCGGCTTGCGAGGCTAATCTGATAGCCTGCGTCTTGTGTGGTGCTGTACGGTATCTGTCGCCAGCGTTCTACCGGCGTATCTGGCAATGTGGAGGGCGACTCTGGTGCGGTAGGCCCAGCAAACGGCACCCCATTCCAAGCGGTTGCATGGGCTGTGGTCTGGGCGAACGCAGAGGCATATCCTCCCAAGGCCAAGGTCAGGGCGGTCATGGCGGGTAGGATGCGTTTCATAGTGTCTTTGAATGGTTCAAGAAGAAGGCGCTGTATGCAGCTTTGATTTTCCCCCATTCTGTTATGGGGTTGGCACATGGTTCAACATGGCCCGCCACGACCGCCACTGGGGCATGAAGGCATCCATCACCGACACAAACCGGGCGTTGTGGCTGGGTTCAATCAGGTGGGCCAGTTCATGCACTACCACGTACTCCAGACACTGCGGCGGTTTTTCGGCCAAAGCGGTATTCAAGCGAATAGATTTTTTGCTCGGGGTGCAACTGCCCCACCGGGTTTTCATGCGCTGCACCAACACGCTTGAAGACTTTACGCCCATCAAGGGTTCCCATTTCTTGAGCAGGGGCAACACTGCTGCACGGACTTGCTCTCGATACCACCCCTCTAACAATGCCGCCCGCTGCTGGACAGATGTGCCAGGACGCACATAAAGCACCATCTGCGGGTGTTGACCCTCCATACGGGGCACCGTGTCGCACTCAAACACGGTCAATCGATGGTGCTGGCCCCACAGCACATGGCTCTCACCGTCGATAAATTGGTGGGGGGCTGGACGCGGTTGCGCCTCCATTTTGCGCTGCTGGGCCTGAATCCACGGCCACTTAGCCAAGGCGAATGCCCGAAGGGTGTCCTGTGCCATGTGTTTTGGCGCAGAAATTTGCACTTGTCCGCTGGGTGGGCCAACACGCAAATACACATGTTTGATGTGTTTTCGGACGACATGGACGGTGGTGCTGCCCAATGCAATGGTTTCAATCATCACTCTGGTGGCGATGTGGCGACTTCCGTCGGTAATGGAAAAGGCTGCGCAATCCTCCTAGGACATGCGCAGCCAGCCACTGGGGCACCCACCTTGTCAGTGGCTGGCAAGCAGCCTCACTTTTTGCTGGGTGGCAAATCGGTGCAAGAGCCGTGCGCCACCTCTGCCGCCATGCCAATGCTCTCGCCCAGCGTGGGGTGTGGGTGGATGGTTTTGCCAATGTCTACTGCATCGGCACCCATTTCAATCGCCAAGGCAATCTCGCCAATCATGTCGCCCGCATGGGTGCCCACCATGCCACCGCCCAAGATTCTGCCGTGGCCGTGCGCCTCGGGTGAATCGTCAAACAACAGCTTGGTCACGCCTTCGTCGCGGCCATTGGCAATGGCGCGGCCCGAGGCTGTCCAAGGGAACAAGCCCTTTTTCACCTTGATGCCTTGCGCCTTGGCTTGGTCTTCGGTCAGGCCGACCCAAGCCACCTCGGGGTCGGTGTAGGCCACGCTAGGAATGACGCGGGCATTGAAGGCGCTGGCCGCCAGTTCCTTGTTGCCTTGCAGTTCCCCAGCAATGACTTCTGCCGCCACATGGGCTTCATGCACGGCTTTGTGCGCCAGCATAGGCTGGCCCACGATGTCGCCAATGGCAAAGATATGCGGCACATTGGTACGCATTTGGATATCGACATCGATAAAACCGCGCTCCGTTACCGCCACACCAGCTTTGTCCGCCGCCAGCTTCTTGCCATTGGGCGTGCGGCCTACCGCTTGCAGCACCAAGTCATACACGCCTTCGGACTTGGTGCCATCCAAGCCTTCAAACTGCACCTTGATGCCTTCGGGCGTGGCTTCTGCGCCCACCGTTTTGGTTTTCAGCAGGATGTTGTCAAAACGCTTGGCATTCATCTTTTGCCAGATTTTGACCAAATCGCGGTCGGCCCCTTGCATCAGGCCGTCCATCATTTCGACCACATCCAAGCGTGCGCCCAAGGTGGAATAGACCGTGCCCATTTCCAGCCCGATGATGCCACCGCCAACGATGAGCATTTTTTTCGGCACACCGGCCAGCGCCAGCGCACCTGTCGAATCCACTACGCGCGGGTCATTGGGCATAAAGGGCAGGCGCACCGCTTGCGAACCGGCAGCGATGATGGCTTTTTGGAAGGCCACCACTTTTTTGCTGCCGGTAGTTGCTTGGCCTGTGCCAGTGGTTTCTTGCACTTCCAAGTGGTGCGAACCGACAAACTGACCCAGACCACGCACGATGGTCACTTTGCGCATCTTGGCCATGGCCGCCAAGCCGCCGGTCAGTTTGGCAATCACCTTTTCTTTGTGGCCGCGCAGTTTGTCCACGTTGACGCTGGGTGCGCCAAAATCCACACCCAAATCCCCCAAGTGGGCCACTTCGTCCATCACGGCGGCTACGTGCAGCAGGGCTTTAGACGGGATGCAACCCACATTCAGGCAGACACCACCCAAGGTGGCATAGCGTTCTACCAGCACCACCTTCAGGCCCAAGTCGGCAGCGCGGAAGGCCGCCGAGTAGCCACCGGGGCCACCACCCAGCACCAGCACATCGCACTCCACATCGGCGGAGCCGGTGTATTGCACCGCACCCGGTACGGGGGCCGTGGGGACGGCTGGTGCCGCTGCTACGGGGGCAGCAGCTACTGGGGCTGTCGCAGCAGCAGCGGGTGCTGGCGCAGCCGCATCGCCTGCGGCCTCTAGCACCAATACCACACTGCCTTCGCGCACCTTGTCGCCCAAAGCGACTTTGAGTTCTTTCACTACACCAGCGTGGCTGGAGGGAATCTCCATCGAGGCTTTGTCGCTCTCAACGGTAATCAGGCTTTGTTCTGCCTTGATGTTGTCACCGGGTTTGACCAGCAACTCAATCACGGCCACATCGGCAAAATCGCCAATGTCTGGGACTTTGATATCTATCAGTGCCATAGCGTGGCCTCCTTACAGCAGCACGCGACGGAAGTCGCTGAGGATTTGGCCCAGATAGACGTTAAAGCGTGCCGCAGCCGCCCCGTCAATCACGCAATGGTCCCAAGTCAAAGACAGGGGCAACATCAGGCGCGGCACAAACTGTTTGCCGTCCCAAACGGGCTCCATTTGGCTCTTGCAGACACCCAAAATCGCTACCTCAGGGGCGTTGATAATCGGGGTGAAATAACGGCCACCAATGCCGCCCAAGCTAGAAATGGTGAAGGTGGCACCACTCATGTCTGCCGGGCCAAGTTTGCCATCGCGCGCTTTTTTCGCCAGCTCGCCCATTTCTTGGCTGATTTGGAAAATGCCTTTTTTGTCGGCATCCTTAATCACCGGCACCACCAAGCCATTGGGCGTGTCGGCAGCAAAACCGATGTGGTAATACTGCTTGTAGATCAGTGCATCGCCGTCCAAGCTGCTGTTGAACTCGGGGAACTTCTTCAGCGCAGCCACGCAAGCCTTGATGATGAAGGCCAGCATCGTCACTTTGATGCCGGATTTTTCGTTCTCTTTGTTGGTGGAGATACGGAAGGCTTCCAAATCGGTGATGTCGGCATCGTCATGGTTGGTGACCGCCGGAATCATGATGGCGTTGCGCAACAGATTGGCACCGCTGATTTTTTTGATGCGGCTGAGTTCTTTGCGCTCAATCGGGCCAAACTTGGCAAAGTCCACCTTGGGCCAAGGAATCAGGCCCAGTTCAGAGCCACCACCCGTACTGCCTGATGCAGCAGGGGCTTTGGCCGCTTGGGCCAAGGTTTGGATGGCCCCCGCCATGACCGACTTGGTAAAGCCTTGGATATCGGCTTGGGTGATACGGCCTTTGGGGCCAGAGCCTTTGACTTCGGCCAGCGGCACGCCCAACTCGCGGGCAAACTTACGCACCGAGGGCGAGGCATGGGGCAAGCCCAGTGCCGGGGTGGCGGTGGGGTTATGGGCTTGGGCCGCTGCTGTGGGTGCTGCCGCAGCTACTGGGGCAGCGGCTACTGTTGGGGCAGGGGCAGCCACTGGAGCTGGCGCAGCACCCGCTGCACCTTCCAGAACAGCCAACAAATCGCCAATGTTGACCTTATCGCCCACCTTGACTTTCAGCTCTTTCAGCACCCCAGCATGGCTGGAGGGAATCTCCATCGAGGCTTTGTCTGACTCTACGGTAATCAGGCTTTGCTCGACCTTGATGCTATCGCCGGGTTTGACGAACACCTCAATCACGGCCACATCTTTAAAGTCGCCAATGTCGGGCACACGCACTTCCACTGGGCCAGCAGCCGCTGCCACCGCAGGGGCCGCTGCCGCTACTGGGGCCGCTGCCGCTACTGGGGCAGCTACAGGTGCTGCCGCCACAGGGGCCGGGGCTGCCGCCACAGGCACAGCAGCCTCGCCAGCGGTTTCTAGCAGCAGCACCACGCTGCCTTCTGCCACCTTGTCGCCCAAGGCGACTTTGAGCTCTTTCACCACGCCTGCGTGGCTGGAGGGAATCTCCATCGAGGCCTTGTCCGACTCAACGGTGATCAAGGATTGCTCAGGTGCAATGCGGTCGCCGGGTTTGACCAACAGCTCAATCACTGCCACTTCACTGAAATCCCCAATATCGGGGACTTTGATTTCTACCAATGCCATGTTTGTCTCCGGTGGGGTGGTTTAGGCGTACAGCGGATTGACCTTGTCGGCATTGATGCCGTACTTGGCAATGGCTTGGGCAACGCGCTCGCGTGGCACCTCGCCTTGTTCGGCCAAGGCGGTCAGGGCCGCCACGACGATGTAGTGGCGGTTGATTTCAAAGTGTTCACGCAGTTTGCTGCGGAAGTCGGAACGGCCAAAACCATCGGTGCCCAGCACCTTGTAGCTGCGGCCTTGCGGGATAAAGGCGCGGATTTGCTCGGCATAGGCCTTGATGTAGTCGGTGGAAGCGACGATGGGGCCGGTGCTGGTGTTGAGTTGCTGTGCCACAAAGGGCAGGCGTGGTGTTTCTAGCGGGTGTAGCAGGTTGAAGCGTTCGGCATCTTGGCCGTCGCGGGCCAACTCGTTAAACGATGGGCAGCTCCAAACATCGGCTTGCACGCCCCAATCCACCGCCAGCAGTTCTTGTGCGGCAAACGATTCGCGCAAGATGGTGCCCGAGCCGAGCAATTGCACCCGTGGGCCAGCCACGCCTTGAGCGCCGGGTTTGCTCAGATACATCCCCTTGATGATTTGCTCTTCGGTGCCGGGCTGTAGGCCGGGCATGGCGTAGTTTTCGTTCAGCAGCGTCAGGTAGTAGAAGACGTTGTCTTGTTTTTCTACCATGCGCTTGAGGCCGTGGTGCAAGATCACGCCCACTTCATGGGCAAAGGTGGGGTCGTAGCTGATGCAGTTGGGAATGGTGCCTGCCAAGATATGGCTGTGACCGTCTTCGTGTTGCAAACCTTCGCCATTGAGCGTGGTGCGGCCCGAAGTGCCGCCCAGCAAGAAGCCCCGCGCCTGCATATCACCCGCAGCCCAAGCCAAGTCGCCAATGCGCTGGAAGCCAAACATGGAGTAATAGACATAAAACGGCACCATGATGCGGTTGCTGGTGCTGTAGCTGGTGGCGGCAGCAATCCAGCTGCTCATGCCACCGGCTTCGTTGATGCCTTCTTGCAGAATTTGCCCCGCCTTGTCTTCTTTGTAATACATCACTTGGTCTTTATCGACCGGGGTGTATTGCTGGCCCAAGGGGTTGTAAATACCAATTTGGCGGAACAAGCCTTCCATACCAAAGGTACGGGCCTCATCCACCAAAATCGGCACCACGCGCGGGCCCAAAGCTTGGTCACGCAGCAATTGGGTCAAAAAGCGCACATAGGCTTGGGTGGTAGAGATTTCACGGCCTTCGGCGGTAGGCTCTAGCACCGCTTTGAAGGTTTCTAGCGCGGGCACCGTAAAGCTCTCTTCGGCCTTTTGGCGGCGTTGGGGCAAATAGCCGCCCAGCGCCTTGCGCCGCTCATGCAGGTACTGCATTTCTGGGGTGTCGTCTGCCGGTTTGTAGAACGGCACTTTAGCCAACTCGCTGTCGGGCACCGGAATGTTAAAGCGGTCGCGAATATATTTGATGTCTTCGTCAGTCAGCTTTTTGGTTTGGTGGACGGTGTTCTTGGCCTCGCCCGCTTTGCCCATGCCATAGCCCTTGACGGTTTTGACCAGCAACACCGTGGGTTGGCCTTGGTGCTTGACGGCGCGGTCAAAAGCGGCAAACACCTTTTGCGGGTCGTGGCCGCCCCGGCGCAGGTTCCAGATGTCATCGTCGCTCATGTGGGCCACCATCTCGAGCGTGCGCGGGTCACGGCCAAAGAAGTTTTTGCGCACATACGCCCCATCAAAGGCTTTGAAGCCTTGGTAGTCGCCGTCTAGCGTCTCCATCATCAGCTTGCGCAGCGCACCGTCTTTGTCGCGCGCCAGCAGCGGGTCCCAGTCGCTGCCCCACAGCAGCTTGATCACGTTCCAACCAGCGCCCCGGAATTCACCCTCCAACTCTTGCACGATTTTGCCGTTGCCACGCACCGGGCCATCCAAACGTTGCAGGTTGCAGTTGATGACGAAAATCAGGTTGTCCAAGCCCTCGCGGGCGGCCAAGCCAATGGCACCCAAGCTTTCGGGTTCGTCCATTTCGCCATCGCCGCAAAACACCCAGACTTTGCGGTTGCTGGTATCGGCAATGCCACGGGCGTGCAAGTATTTGAGAAAACGGGCTTGGTAAATCGCCATCAGTGGGCCTAAGCCCATCGACACGGTCGGAAATTGCCAAAAGCCGGGCATCAATTTGGGGTGCGGGTAGCTGGACAACCCCTCGCCATCGACTTCTTGGCGGAAATGCAGCAGTTGCTCTTCGGTCAGGCGGCCTTCTAAGTAGGCGCGGGCATAAATGCCGGGCGAGACATGGCCTTGGAAATAAATGCAGTCACCGCCGTGGTTTTCGCTCTCGGCCTGCCAAAAGTGGTTGAAGCCCGTGCCAAACATGGTCGCCAGCGAGGCAAACGAGCCAATATGGCCACCCAAATCCCCCCCGTCTGCCGGGTTGTGCCGATTGGCCTTGACCACCATCGCCATGGCATTCCAGCGCATATAGGCGCGCAGACGCTCCTCAATCTCGATGTTGCCGGGGCAATGGGCCTCTTGGTTGGTCTCAATCGTGTTGACGTAAGCCGTATTGGCGGAGAACGGCAGGTCGATGCTGTTTTGACGGGCTTCTTCGAGCAATTGCTCAATCAAGAAGTGCGCGCGCTCTGGGCCTTCTTTGGCAATGACCGCACTCAGGGCATCGAGCCATTCGCGGGTTTCTTGGCTGTCGATGTCGGGGCCGTTGTGCAAGGCCTGGGGATCGGTCGGTGCTGACATGGTTTGTCTCCTATCGGTAAACCGTAAAGAAAGTATGTGCGCGCAGGGACGCTGCATGGCAAGTTTCGCACATTTTTGCATTATTTCAAATAATGACCATTAATATCACAATATAAAAAATTGTTGCAACTGCACATTTTGTGGCGCACGGTCAGCCCCCCAAAGTCAAGCCGGGCCGCCCTGCACTTGCAGGCTATGGTTTCAAGTTTTATCACTGCCTCCCGCCAACGTACGGCGGCTTTGCTGCGCCGGTGCGATGACTGGTGGCGCGGCCTGTCGCCCCACCACCAAGACCGTTTTGCGGCCCTGGCCCCGTTGGCGGCGGTGTTGTTGTTCATGGCAGCCATCGTGGCGGCCTTTTGGTATTTGCGCACCGAAGAGGCTGAACGCGAACATGAGGCGCTGCGCCGCGATGTGGAATACGCCCAGCAACGAGTGCGTCTGCGCTTGCTAGAGCGCCAAGAGCAGGTGATGCGCATTGCCCGTGATTTATCCAACCAAGATCTGGCCGAAGAAGCCTTTGGTCAGCGGGCCGAGGCCTTGGTCAATCAGTACCCAGAACTGCAAGCCATCACTTGGGTAGATGAATATGGACGTACCAAAGCCAGCCATCCAGCCCCTTCATTGCCGGGGGAGCTGATCCGCAGCCGTGGCGAAGTGCTGCAAGGCGATGAAACCGCGCAAACCTTTGATTTGGTGCGTGAGCAGCAGCAGCCCGTGTATGCCCAACAAACTGCCAAGGCCAGCCAGCCTGTACCCTTACTGCAGTTGCAAGTGCCCCTGAATGTGCAAGGGCGCTTCAATGGTGTCGTGCTGGCCGAGTACTCCGTCGATGGCCTGATGCGCTACGGCACACCTACTGAAGTGCTGGCCCGTTATGCCATCACTTTTCTGGATGCAAATGCACAGGTGTTGGCAGGAACTCCGCTGGCCCCGCGCACACGCGCTCTGCCTTGGGGCAACATGGGCGTTCATGACGCCAACGCCTACGAAGTGCCCATTTCTCCAGTGGGCGACCGACTGGTCTTGCGGGCGCAGGCGTACCGCACCTCGTTGGGCGTCGTAGGCAGTGGCTTATTTTGGTTGGTGGTCACCCTCAGCGCCATCACTGTCTGGATGCTGCTGGCTACTTGGCACCACACCCGTCGGCGTATGCAAACACAGTTGGCGCTGGTGGCCGAGACCAACTTCCGCCGGGCAATGGAAAACTCCGTATTGACCGGAATGCGTGCCTTAGACATGCACGGCCAGATCACCTATGTGAACGCAGCGTTTTGTCAGATGACCGGCTGGAGCGAAGAAGAGCTGGTGGGACAAATCCCCCCCTACTCCTATTGGCCTGAATCCGATTACGAACACCTGCACCACCATTTGCAAGAGGAGCTATCGGGCAAGACCATGCCAGGGGGCTTTCAAGTGCGCGTGCGCCGCAAAAATGGCGTGCTGTTCGATGCCCGGCTCTACGTCTCGCCCCTGATTGATGCAGTGGGCAAACAAACCGGCTGGATGACCTCGATGACCGACATCACCGAGCCCAACCGCATTCGTGAGCAACTGACCGCCTCACATGAACGCTTCACCATTGTGCTGGAAGCGTTGGATGCCTCGGTCTCCGTGGCTCCATTGGGCAGCCAAGAACTGCTTTTTGCCAACAAGCTGTATCGACAGTGGTTTGGCTCTCATACGGCGGGGCACCTGCAATTGGTAGCGCAGGCCGGTGTGCTGCCCACAGCCACAGCCACCAGCGCCGACGATGAAGATGGCCTGATGGGCCTGCCCACCGATTCGGTCACCAGTGCCCATACCGAAAACGCCGAAATCTACCTGCCCGAATTGGGCAAATGGCTAGAGGTGCGCTCACGCTATCTGAGTTGGGTGGATGGTCGATTGGCGCAGATGGTGATTGCCACCGACATCACCCCGCGCCGTTTGGCTGAAGAGCAAGCTGCACGCCAAACCGAACGGGCACAATCGGTCAGCCGCCTGATCACTATGGGGGAAATGGCTTCTAGCGTGGCCCATGAGCTCAACCAGCCCCTGACCGCTATCAGCAACTATTGCAATGGCTGCATTTCACGGCTGCGCAATGGTCAGCTCAGTGAAGAAGCCCTGCTCACTGCCTTGGAGAAAACGGCGCACCAAGCCCAACGCGCAGGCCAAATCATCCAACGCATCCGGGCTTTCGTCAAAAAGAGTGAGCCCAACCGCCAATTGGCCGATGTGGCCAAAATGGTGGCCGAGGCCGTGGAGTTGGCCGACATTGAACTGCGCCGCCATAACGTGCGCCTAACGCACCATGTGGCCGCCCGCCTACCGCCAGTGATGGCTGACGCCATTCTGATTGAGCAGGTATTGATCAACCTGATGAAAAACAGTGCCGAGTCTATTGCCCACGCCAACCGCCCAGCATCGGGGCGCAGTGTAGAGCTGCGCGTGGTGCCCAAGACGATAGAGGGGCAGGCTGTAGTGGAATTTGCTGTGCAAGACACAGGACAGGGCTTGGCTGAAGAAATCCGCGACCGGCTATTTGAAGCCTTTTTTTCCACCAAGCAAGAAGGCATGGGCATGGGCCTGAACCTGTGCCGCAGCATTGTCGAATCGCACCAAGGCCGGATGCAGGCACAGAACCTCTACAACGGCTCGGAAGTAACGGGTTGTCTGTTCTCTTTCTGGTTGCCACTGGCAACCCCCCTCGGTGATACGGCACCCACTGTGCTAGCCAATGCCTCCCCGGCCAAAGGGCTATCGCATGGTGCTGATGCCGAAAAAAACCGCTAAATCAATGGGCTGAATGACAAAATGCAGGCGCCCGCTCTTCAAGTACGGCTGTCACAAAGGCCACTGTATGTAGCGGGTTTGCTGTTGTTGGCACTCGTGTTGATCGCAGCATGGCCGGTGACCGACTTTTGGCGAGAGCGCCAGCGCATCTTGGCCGATGCGGCCAGAATGGCCGTACAACAAAGCCAGCTCATGGGGCGCTCGTTTGGTGACACCTTTCTGGCCACCGACTATGTGCTGCGCGATGTGATTGGCAGGGTCGATCTTGCCAAAGATTTAACCTACCCCCACCCCGATACCAGCACCAGCCAGCGCCTCGATACGCTGCTAAAAGAGAAAATCACCACCGTGGTGGGTTTGAGT
The DNA here is from genome assembly GCF_042652905.1 of Giesbergeria sinuosa. Lineage (NCBI taxonomy): Bacteria > Pseudomonadati > Pseudomonadota > Betaproteobacteria > Burkholderiales > Comamonadaceae > Giesbergeria > Giesbergeria sinuosa. The sequence continues at coordinate 184,015 of NZ_JBHSHJ010000003.1, forward strand.
GATCTGGTATTGCTCAATGGCGACTGTCTTTTTGTGGCGGTAGCCATGTACCCGTTTCGGGGCACCAAGAGCCGGCAAAATTTTTGTACCGAAAGCCACGTCACTCCGGGGCAAAGCCTGCGCATTCAGTATATGCCGCAGGATAAATCGGTCTCTCAGCGCCCGGTGGTTCTCATATCGCGCATCGTTGGCTCAGCGGAGGGGCGCCTTCTGGGCGCTGCAATGGCTGTGATTGATCTGGAATATGCCCAACAATGGATTGCCGCCTTGGCCGTTGATCACCATGACGTCCTGACGATTGTGGACACCAATGGCACCTTGTTGGCACGCAACCCATTCCAGCCCCAATCATTGGGTCGACGCACTTCATCGCCATCGGGCCAACCCAGTTTTGCCGAAATCGGCGATGCGGCCACCTTCATTGCAAGCTCACCCATTGACGGGCGCGAACGTGTCTTTGGTCTGAGCCGGTTGGCCCGGTTTCCGTTTGTGGCCATCGTGGGTTTAGACAAAACGCGCGTGCTGGCGGGCTGGCAACGGCGTGCATGGCAGTTTAGTGCTGGTTTTGTGGTGCTGGCCCTGTGCTGTGTGGTGGCGTTGCGTGCGCATCTGGCGGCTGTGCGCCAAGCGGAGGCGATGCGCGTCTTGGCTACCACCGATGCACTCACGGGCATTGCCAACCGCAGGCACCTGATCGATATTGGCAATCAGGCGTTTGTCCATGCCAACCATGACGGCCAAGCACTCTCGGTGCTCATGCTGGACATCGATAAATTCAAATCCGTCAACGACCGATGGGGTCACGCCACGGGTGACCGTGTCATTCAAACCATGGCCCAGCTCATCGCCTCGACCCTGCGCGACCAAGACACGGGTGGCCGCCTTGGTGGCGAGGAGTTTGCGGTGATTCTCCCGGCAACGGACGTTGCCGAGGCCTTGACGCGCGCCGAGCAACTGCGTCATTTGGTGCAATCGTCAGAAGTGCTGCACACCGATGGAACCACCATGGTGAAATTCACCACCAGTATTGGTATTGCCTCGCTGATGCCGGGCGATGGTTCATTCAATGCCCTGCTGCAACGTGCCGACAGGGCGCTCTACCGGGCCAAACACCAAGGCCGCAATTGTTCAATGCTGGCGGAATTGACCTAACGCCACGGTATGCCCAAACCGTGTGGCCCACCGTTGCGCAGGGCTGCCTGTGTCGAATGCAGGCGCAGAACATCTACAATGGCTCAGAGGTCACCAGTTGCCTGCGCTCGTTCTGGCTGCCACTGGCCGTGCCTTCTGGTGATACTACAAATACTGTAGCAAACGCACACCCCCAAGGACAATTGCATGAGTTTGATTCCGAAAAAAGGCACTGTTTACGTGGTCGATGACGATGAGGCCGTGCGCGATTCGCTGCAATGGCTGCTCGAAGGCAAAGATTACCGGGTACGCTGCTTTGATTCGGCTGAGTCGTTTCTGGCGCGCTACGACCAGCGCGAAATTGCGTGCCTGATCGTGGATGTCCGCATGGGCGGCATGACGGGTCTGGAGTTGCAAGACCGACTGCTAGAGCGCAAGTCCCCCTTGCCCATCGTCTTTATCACTGGTCACGGCGATGTACCGATGGCCGTCAACACCATGAAGAAGGGGGCACTGGACTTTATTCAAAAGCCCTTTAACGAAGACGAGCTGGTGCATCTGGTCGAGCGCATGTTGGAGCATGCCCGCGAAGCCTTTACCGACCAGCAGCAAGCGGCCACCCGTGAAGCCTTGATGTCCAAACTCACCACCCGCGAAAGCCAAGTGCTGGAGCGCATTGTGGCGGGCCGCCTGAATAAGCAAATTGCCGACGATCTGGGCATCAGCATCAAGACCGTCGAAGCCCACCGTGCCAACATCATGGAAAAACTGGGTGCCAATACGGTGGCCGATTTGCTCAAAATCGTGCTCGGGCAGAACGCGCCCAAAGCGTGACCCTCTTGCCACCCTGTCTTTTTTTTCCTGTTCTTCATTTTTCATTGCACCATGACTGCCCAACTCATTGACGGCAACGCCCTTTCTCGCCAACTGCGCACCGAAGTGGCTGCGCGCGCTGCTGCCCTCAAAACCCAAGGCATCACCCCCGGTTTGGCCGTGATTTTGGTAGGAGACAACCCAGCCAGCCAAGTCTATGTGCGCAACAAAGTCAAAGCGTGCGAAGAAGCCGGTTTCTATTCGGTGCTGGAAAAATACGATGCCAGCCTGAGCGAAACCGAACTGTTGGCCCGGGTGGAGGCACTCAACAACGACCCAGCCATCCACGGCATCTTGGTGCAGTTGCCCCTGCCGCAACACATTGACGACCACAAGGTGATTGAAGCCATCTCGCCCCTCAAAGATGTCGATGGCTTTCATGTAGCCAGTGCCGGTGCTTTGATGGTAGGCGAAGTGGGCTTTAAGGCCTGTACCCCCTATGGCTGCATGAAAATGCTCGAATCCATCGGCATGAAGGATTTGCGTGGCAAACACGCCGTGGTGATTGGCCGCTCCAATATCGTGGGCAAGCCCATGGCCATGATGCTGCTGGCAGCCAATGCCACTGTCACCGTCACCCACAGTGGCACGGCAGATTTAGCGCACCATACCCGCCAAGCCGACATCGTGGTGGCCGCCGTGGGCAAACGCAATGTGCTCACTGCCGATATGCTCAAACCCGGTGCCGTGGTCATTGACGTGGGCATGAACCGCAACGACGAAGGCAAACTGTGTGGCGATGTCGATTTTGACGGCTGCAAAGAAGTCGCAAGCCATATCACCCCCGTGCCCGGCGGCGTGGGCCCCATGACCATCACTATGCTGCTGGTCAACACGATGGAAGCGGCTGAACGCGCCGCCGGGGCTTAACCATTCTTTACACACGTTCTCCTTGAACCTGTAGCCCACAACGCCATCTGAACCCGCATGAGCAACCCCCTCCTCGACTTCTCCGACCTGCCCGCGTTCGACCGCATTGCACCCGCTGATGTGGCCCCGGCCATCGACACCCTGTTACAACAGGCCAATGCAGCACTGGAAACCGTCACGGCCCCCGATTTTCCTGCACAGTGGGAGACCATGGCCCAAGTCTTGGACGTGGCTACCGAGAAGCTGGGGCGGGCGTGGGGTGCCGTCAACCACCTCAACAGTGTGGTCGATACCCCAGAGTTGCGAGCGGCTTACAACGAAGTGCTGCCGCGCGTTACAGAATTTTGGACGCGCTTGGGCGCCGATGAACGCCTCTATGCCAAATACAAGGCCATTGATGTGCAAACACTCAATGTAGAGCAGCGCCAAGCCCTGAAAAATGCTGTGCGCAACTTTGTCTTGTCTGGCGCTGAGCTCACGGGCGCGTCCAAAGAGCGATTTGCCCAGATCCAAGAGCGCCAAGCCGAGCTGCAACAAAAGTTCAGTGAAAACGCCTTGGATGCCACGGACGCCTACGCATACTATGCCAGCGCCGAAGAGCTCGATGGCGTGCCCGAAGATGTGCAACACGCCGCACGCGCCGCCGCCCAAGCCGAAGGCCACAACGGTTACAAGCTGACGCTGCGCATGCCTTGCTACCTGCCAGTCATGCAGTTTGCGCGCAGCAGTGCCTTGCGCGAAAAACTCTACCGCGCCTACGTCACCCGTGCCTCTGACCAAGCTCCAACAGATGCACTGAAATTTGACAACACCGCCTTCATCCGCGAAATTTTGGCCTTGCGCCAAGAAGAGGCGCAACTGCTGGGCTATGTCAACTTTGGCGAGGTCTCCGTGGTGCCCAAGATGGCCCAATCAGCCGCCGAGGTCATTGCCTTTCTGCGCGATTTAGCCCAACGGGCACGGCCTTATGCCGAAAAAGACGTGGCCGATTTGCGTGCCTTTGCTGCCGACCATTTGGGCCTGCCCGACCCACAGGCTTGGGACTGGCCCTACATTGCCGAACGCCTCAAAGAGGCCCGGTATGCTTTTAGCGAGCAAGAGGTGCGCCAATACTTCTTGGCCCCCAAAGTGCTGTCGGGGCTGTTCAAAATCATCGAAACCCTGTTTGAAGTCAACATCCGGCCCGATCAAGCGCCCGTCTGGCATCCGGCAGTAGAGTTCTACCGTATTGAGCGTGCTGGTCAATTGGTAGGCCAGTTCTATCTGGACTTGCCTGCCCGCAGTGGCAAACGCGGTGGTGCTTGGATGGACGATGTGCGCACCCGCTGGTTGCGTCCCGACACTGGCACGCTACAAACCCCAGTGGCCCATCTGGTGTGCAACTTTGCCGAAGGTGTCGATGGCAAGCCCGCCCTGCTCACACACGACGATGTCATCACCCTGTTCCACGAATTCGGCCACGGCCTGCACCACATGCTCACGCAGGTCAATGAGCGCGATGTCTCAGGCATTGCTGGCGTAGAGTGGGATGCGGTCGAATTACCCAGCCAGTTCATGGAAAACTTCTGCTGGGAATGGAACGTGCTGCAGCACATGACCGCCCATGTCGAAACTGGCGAGCCGCTGCCGCGCGCCCTCTATGACAAGATGATTGCCGCCAAAAACTTCCAAAGCGGCATGCAAACTTTGCGTCAAATTGAGTTTTCGTTGTTTGATATGCTTTTGCACACCGAACACGATCCGAGCCAAGATTTCATGCCGTTGCTGGGCTTGGTGCGCGCCGAAGTGGCAGTATTGCAACCACCAGCCTTTAGCCGCACTGCTCACACCTTCAGCCATATCTTTGCCGGTGGCTATGCGGCGGGCTACTACAGCTACAAATGGGCTGAAGTGCTCAGTGCCGATGCCTACGCCGCTTTTGAAGAAACGGCCAGCCCTGATGGCGCCCACAACCCCAACACGGGCCGGCGTTACCGCGAGGCCATCTTGGAGGCCGGGGGCAGTCGCCCTGCAATGGAGTCATTCAAGGCATTCCGGGGGCGCGAGCCTAGCCTTGATGCACTGCTGCGCCACCAAGGCATGGCCTGATGGATGGCTGGAGAGATTGTTACCATGTCAAATTCGCATACCCTTCGTCCTTGGAGCATGGCCCTGTTGCTGGGTTTGTGTGCAGGGGCTGCCCTAGCGCAGCCGGTGTACCGTGTGGTTGGGCCGGATGGCAAAGTCACCTTCTCTGACCGTGCGCCCAGCTCCAATGCCGCAGCCGTCACCAGCGGTAGCACCAGTGCAGGGGCCAACAACGCCGGTAGCAGCCTGCCTTTTGCATTGCAGCAAATCGCCAACCGCTTTCCAGTCACTTTGTATACCGGCAACGATTGCGCACCTTGTGCCAGTGCCCGCAACCTGCTGGTGCAGCGGGGCGTGCCTTTTTCTGAGCGCACTGTCTCCAGCAACGAAGACATCGCTGCCTTGCAGCGCCTGAGCGGCAGCGCCAGCCTGCCATTTGGCACGATTGGCAGCCAACAACTCCGAGGGTTTTCTGATGCAGAATGGACACAGTTTCTAGACGCCGCCGGCTATCCCAAACAATCACAATTGCCCAGCTCTTACCGGCGGCCAGCCCCCGCCCCATTGGTCACAGTCCAGTCATTAGATCCAACACGGGCCACCCGCAACCAAGAATCCACCCCCACCGGGGCAGATGCTAACGCACCTCTGCCCAGCGGCCCCACGCCCAGCAACCCGGCCGGAATACGTTTTTAATCCATTGATGGACTGTGGTGCTTCAGCGACCCTCCTACCAGCCCGCATGCTTGCGGGCTGTTTGCTTTGGCCCCAACCTACCCAAGAGAAAAAAGCAGCGTTCCATTATGTTGGTTTCTATTGCATGATGGCCTATCGATGAGAAATCTGTTTTTTCAGGGGCCAGCGCCAACCAGTGCTGTTGGATGAGCCACCTTTCAGGACTACCGCCCCATGCACTTGCGCATTGCCCCGCCTATGGTGAGCTTGACGGCCTCTGCAGCCACACGGATCAGTCTGATTTATTTTGTGTTGGCCAGCGTATGGATATGGGGGTCTGATTGGTTGACTCAAGCCTTGCCCAGCCCAGAGGTCAATTGGTGGGGCTATGTCCAATCGTGGAAAGGGCAATTCTTTGTGTTGCTCACCACAGTGCTGTTGTTTTTACTGGTGGGCCGGGAAGAGCGGCGCCAAGCAGCCTTATTGGCCGAGTTGCGCGAGATCCAGTCACGGTTGGAGCACCTGGTGGATGTGAGCCCCACCGTCATCTACGCGATGGAACAGAGTGGTGCTACCCAAAACCGTCGGTGGACTTATGTCAGTGGCAATGTCCGAGGCGTGACAGGCTATGACCCCGAAGAAATTCTGGGAGCAGATGACTTTTGGTGGAGCCGCCTGCACCCAGACGACCATGCACGGGTTCGCGAGGCATTGGCAACGATGGAGCAAGGTGCAAACACCTTCGCCATGCACTACCGCTGGCAGCACCAAGATGGCTCCTACCGCTGGATGGAAGACCAAGCCTCCATTAACCGCGATGCAAACGGCCAAGTGCTGGAGGTGGTGGGCAACTGGCGGGATGTGAGCTTTGAAGTCCATGCCCGAGAGGAAATGCGCTCGCGGCAAGAATTGCTGGCCACTTTTGCCGACCATGTGCCTGCCGCAGTGGCCTTGTTTGACCGAGACATGCACTATGTGCTGGCCAGCCAACGTTGGCTGGATGATTACGGACTGAATGCCCAGCCAATGGGGGACGGTTCGCGTTATGGGTCATTTCCTCAGATGCCCCAACGTTGGCAACAGGCACATCAACAAGCTTTTGCTGGAAAAGTAACCCGTTGCGAAGAAGATCAATGGGTGCGTGATGATGGAGCGGTACAGTGGCTGCGCTGGGAGGCACGGCCTTGCACCACAGTGAACGGACAGGTACAAACCATTGCTATCCTGACCGAGGACATCACCCAGATCAAGCGCGATCAGGTGTTGTTGCAGGCCTCTGAAGAACGCTGGCGTTTTGCCATTGATGGCAGTGATTTGGGCCTCTGGGATTGGGATGTAGCCACCGGCACCGTGTTGTTTTCCACCCGTTGGAAAAGCATGTTGGGCTACGAAGAAGCCGAAGTGGGTTCAGCATTGTCCGAATGGGAAACCCGCGTGCATCCCGAGGACATGCCCAGGGTGATGGAAGATGTGCAGCAACTCTTGCAAGGCCACACCACGTTCTATAGCAATGAGCACCGTGTGCTGTGCAAGGATGGCCGATACAAATGGATTCTGGATCGAGGCAAGGTGGTGCAGCGTGATGACAACGGCCAGCCATTGCGCGTCATTGGCACCCACACTGACCTGACTGAACTCAAGCAACGTGAAGCCGCCTTGGACTTGCATGCCGGGGTCTTTATGAACAGCCTTGAGGCCATTGTGATTTGTGGCCCAGACAACACGATCAAGTCGGTCAATCAAGCCTTTACTGAAATCACGGGCTACAGTGCCGAAGAAGTGCTGGGGCACCCCCCCTCCTTCATTGCCTCAGGGCGCCACGATCAAACCTTTTACAACGAGATGTGGCGCCAAGTGCAAAATGCCGGACGTTGGCAGGGCGAGATCTGGAACCGGCGCAAAAACGGTGAAGTATTTGTGGAATGGCTGACCGTGAATGTAGATCGGGCATCCACCGGGGAAATACGGCATTACTACGCCATCTTTAGCGACATCACCCAGCGCAAGCAAGACCAAGACCGAATCAGACACATCACACAGCACGATGCCCTGACCGATCTGCCCAATCGTACCGTACTGCGTGATCGGCTGGAGTTGGCACTGTCCCATGCCCAGCGCCAGAGCGAACCTTTGAGCGTGCTGTTTTTGGATCTGGATCGTTTCAAGAATATCAACGATTCTTTAGGGCCGAGAGTAGGTGATGCCTTACTCATTGAGGTGGGCAAGCGCCTGCGCCAAGCCGTGCGCGAGCAAGACACCGTCTCGCGCCAAGGGGGGGATGAGTTCACCCTGCTGCTGCCACAGGTGAATGCAGATGGGGCCGCCCATGTCGCCCAGAAGCTGCTCGATGAGTTGTCCCAGCCGATGGAAGTGGGCAGCCATCAATTGGTGGTGCCGCCCTCTATTGGCATTGCGGTGTATCCGGCAGATGGCAAAGATGCCGATGGTTTGTTGCAGGCCAGCGATATGGCCATGTACCGGGCCAAAAATGCGGGAGGCAATACTTTCCGCTTCCATAAAGCCGAGATGCAACAACGGGTCAGCCGGGTGCTCCAACTAGAGAACGCCCTGCACCGTGCCTTGCGCAACGATGAACTGCTGCTGCATTTTCAGCCTCAGCTGCAACTCACCTCCAATGCCGTGATTGGTTGTGAAGCCCTGATCCGGTGGCAGCACCCAGAAATGGGGCTGCTCTCACCCGCCGAGTTCATCCCGATTGCTGAAGAAAGCCGTTTGATCTTGCCGATGGGCGATTGGGTGCTTCAGGCTGCGGCAAGCCAATGCAAAGCATGGCAACAAGCCGGATTGCCCCCCATTGTCATGGCCGTGAATGTGTCGGCCTTGCAGTTTAGCCAACCCGATTTTGCCCAGCGGGTAGACAGGGTGTTGCAAATCACGGGGCTCGATGCCTGTTGGCTCGAAATCGAGCTGACCGAGAGCGTAATGGCTGAAGACCCAGAACGGGTAATTGTCACCATACAACAGTTGCATGGCCTGGGCGTGCGGTTGTCAATTGACGATTTTGGTACAGGATATTCTTCGCTGGCCTATCTCAAACGCTTCAGTATTCACAAGCTCAAAATTGACCAGAGTTTTGTGCGCGACCTGATGACGGGCACCCACAGTGCCTCCATTGCCGAAGCCATCATTTCTATGTCGCGCAGTTTGGGCCTGTCCACCATTGCCGAAGGCATTGAAACGCAGGAACAGGCACAGTGGTTGACAGGTCGGGGCTGTGATCAAGGACAGGGCTATTTGTTCTCTAAGCCTATGCCCGCAGCACAGTTTCAGCACTGGTTTGGTGCCAAGTCTCAACAACCCTGACCTTACCTGCGGCGCCCAAACCGGAAACCCGAGGTGCGGCGCGATGAAGACTGGTATTGCACTTGTACGCTGCTAGCGGGGGGTGCCTGCCAAGCAAAAGCGGGTCTGGCGTTGTGTGTCGCTTCTGAAGGCCGAATGGCTGCGATAGTGGGACGGAAATATTCTCGGTTTTGCCGAAGCTGGCGCTGTGCTTCAGCCTCAGCCTGTTCTAAAGCAGCCACAGCCGCTTGGGTCATGGCCCGCGCATCGGCTTCGGCCTGTGCCTGTGCTTGGGCCTGCATACGGACTTGGGCTTCGGCCAAGGCTTTTTGATTCTGTGCTTCAGTCTCAGCCTTGTGGCGGGCGTAGCGGGCCTCATTGAGCAAAATATCGCTATCGACTTCTGGGCAATGGTCTTGTCCAGTCAGTGGCGCAAACACCATCGATGCCCCTGGCCCAAAAATGGGCGGTATGGTGGCACTAAAGGGGTAAGACATGTCCACAGGGGGGCGAACGGATTGGTGCAAGATCTTGCCGCCGCCATCACGCACCGTGTAGCAGTTCAAGGCCAAGGCTGGAGCAGATGCCATACTGGTGATGGCAGCAAAAGTACAAAGTAGGTGCAGTCGGCGCATATCCCGATTTCACCGGAGTCTTTTCCTGGCGTCAATGGGGGATATGCAACATCCATGCTGTTTGCTTGACATCCTCTCCGGGCTAAACCCCGGAGATTCCTACTGCTAGACGGCGATGCCCCGCCGCGAGAATGTTGCGTGCTGCATTCACATCGCGGTCGTGTACCGCACCGCAATCGCTGCACTTCCATTCCCTTATTCGCAAACCCGCCCTACCTTTCGGACTGCTGGCGGGTATGCTCCCGCAGCACGAGCAAGTTTGGGTTGAATACGCTTCGTTCACTTCCATAAAGACGATACCGGCCTGATGGCTCTTGTATTCCAACATCTTCTTTAGCGTGGCCCAGCCCGCATCCAGTGTGGACTTGGCCATTTTTGTTTTGACCAGCTTTGCGCTGGCTACGTCGCCCACGAAGATGGCGGCGTTTTCTCTCACCATCGTGGTGCTGAATTTGTGCAGCGCATCTTTGCGCTGATTGGCAATTTTTGCGTGGATGGCTTTGACCCGGTGCTTTTTATGCGCCCGTTGTGCTTTAGCCAGTTCCAATTCATGCTGGCGATACCAGCGGCCATGCTCTTTTTTTTCGTTTGACGCCGTGGCACAGTCTCTCAGGCCCAAGTCAATACCCACACTGGCCGTTGCCACTGTAGGCTTAGCTTGTCCCTTGACTACGATATTGAGATACCAACGCCCCCGGTGGTCTTGGCTAAAACTGCCAGAACGTAGCTCATAGTCTGCCAAGCCGTAACTATCCCAAAGGCTCCATTTCTGACCGGCAAAGGCGACTTGCCCTGCCTTGTACTGCAAGGCCCGCGCTTTGAAAGGAATCCAGCCCAAGCTGTATTTGCTGCTCTGGGGGTTGGAGACACGCCAGCACAGCTGGGCCTTTTTGAACTGCCTGCGGGCCTTGGCATAGTCTTCACACACTTGCTGCACGGTGGGCGAACCGATGTGTATGCCATCACACTTGCTGAAACCGTTGGTTAGCTTTTGCAGGTCGTAGCCCGAAAGCCACTGATGACGCTCACGGATGGCGCGGTGGCTGGTTTCGTTGCAAAAATTCCAGACCTGATTAACCTCACGCGCCATCGCAGATAGCACGCGAGCGTGTTTATCTTTGATGCGTAGGCGCAGGGTTTTGGTGCAATTCATGCTGTGCATTATGCTTAAACGCAGGGGGGTCTATGGCTCTCGACCTCGGGCTGAACCCCGAGGCTTCCCGCGCACTGGGTGATGGGGCTATGGCGAATCAGCCAAAGCTAAAGCCCGAGAGCACCCTGTCCATGACCCGATCGGCATAGACGCGCTGTCCGGGGTCTTGGCCTGCGGCCCCCACAGCCACCATCAGCGGCAGCAAATGCTCTTCACCGTGGGGTGGATGGCACAGACGCGCAAAAGGCGCCTGCTCCCAGTTCAACAGCGCCTGACGGCGGGTGGTGGGATCGGCCTCGAGTGCGCTGGTCAACCAACGGTCAAATTGCTCCGACACCGGCCCATATTGCGGATCACCACGGGTGCGCAGGTTATGAAAGCTCATGCCGCTGCCAATGATGAGCACACCTTCATCGCGCAATGGCGCCAGGGCGGCCCCCACTTGCAGATGCAGTTCGGGATCGAGGTCGTGGCCTAGCGAGAGTTGCACCACTGGAATATCTGCTTGCGGAAAGATCAGCATCAGTGGGATGAACATGCCGTGGTCAAAACCACGTTGGGCATCGGTTTTTGCGGGCAACTGTGCCTGTCCCAACAGGTTCACTATCCGGTCGGCCAAAGCAGGCTCACCGCGTGCGGGGTATTGCAAGCTGTAAGTATGGGGCGGAAAACCGTAGTAGTCGTAAATCAACTCGGGCTGTACGCCACTGGTGACGCTGAGTACCGGCTCCAGCCAGTGCGCTGACACCATCACAATGGCTTTGGGGCGCTGCGGCAAGGTGCTGGCTGCCGTGCGCAGATACTGCTCCATGAGCTTCCAAGCATCGGGCGGATTCCAGTCCATGAAGAAGCAGGGGCCACCACCGTGCGGGATGAACCAAGTGGGCATCCGGTGGTGGGCACCAGGGGGCAGGGCTGAGGAGGTGGTAGGCAGGGCAGACATGGTGTGCATTCAAAACAACGATGTCTGCATTGTTGCCGCAGTTGCATCAGCCAACCGCCAAAGGGCTATTAGGGCGGCTGCCAAGGTGCAGCCCTTATAGCGATTGATCAGCCGTTGCGGTTGCGCATCCAGTCGGCGGTTTGCATGAAGCTCTCGTTGAGGCGTTCGCGCAGCGGCTCAGGAATGCCGGTCTCGCGCATGGCCTGATCCATGCAAGCGACCCATTGGTCGCGCTCTTTGATACCAATCGAGAACGGCAAATGGCGGGCACGCAGACGAGGATGGCCTACCCGTTCGACAAAGTAGTCGGGGCCACCCAACCAACCACACAGAAACCAGAACAGTTTCTGCTGCGCTTCGTCCAGTGTGGTGCCGTGGGTGGCCCGCAGTTCAGCGTAACCGGGTTCCAAATCCATCAGAGCATAAAAACGCTCGGTCAGGGCTTGCAGACGTGGCTCACCGCCAATGAGTTCAAAGGCAGTGACTTGGGTTGTCTTGGAGGGGGTCTGGTTGTCGGTATCCATATTTTTCAGAACAGGCTGGGTGTGGGGCTTATTCTGCCGCACGGCGCAAGGTGGTCATCACAGAACGCTGCAGTATTTCCCGCAAGCCCCACCAACCTGCCGCCCATGCCAATAAGGCTCCAGCCACACTGCCAACAAGGGGCACCAGTGCAGAAGCCGTCCATGTAAAGTCAAAGACATAGCGTGCCAAGGCCCACCCCACCACCACAGCCACACTGCTGGCCAATAATCCAGCCAACAGACCAATACCTGCCAGTTCTGCGCGTTGCACTTGGCGCAACAGGCTGGCACGGGCACCCAAAGCCCGCATGATGGCAAATTCTCGCGCCCGCTCCTCACGCGTGGCCGTTACGGCGGCAAAGAGCACCACCAGTCCCGCTGCCAACGTGAAGAGAAACAGAAACTCTACCGCCCGCACCACCTGATCTAGCACGCGCTGCACCTGTGCCAGCGTAGCACTCATATCAATCTGGGTGATGTTAGGAAATTGACGCACCAAAGCATTGTCAAAACCTGCCACTGTAGGCGCTCGATATGCCGCCAGATAGGTCATGGGAACATTGGAGAGCTGATCGACGGGATACATGGCAAAGAAATTGGCCCGCATTGATCCCCAATCAACCTTGCGCAGACTAGTGATGCGCGCATCGGTCATGACACCAGCAATGTCAAACCGCAAGCGATCACCCAGCTTCAAACCCAAGGTTTGGGCGATGCCCTCCTCCATGCTAATGGCATCCTTTTCTCCCGCCGTCCAGCGCCCAGCAACAATCTGATTGTGCGCAGGAGCTTGGGTGGCCGTGGAGAGGTTGAACTCCCGATCTACCAAGCGTTTGGCACGGTCTTCGCTGTAGTCGTTGGCATTGACGGGACGGTCGTTGATAGCTACCAAGCGTCCGCGAATCATGGGATACCAATCGTATTGGCGCACACCAGCCCCATCCAGCGCCCCCCGAAACGCCGCTGCCTGATCGGGTTGGATGTTGATGACAAAGCGGTTGGGAGCATGCGCCGGTGTGGCTTGGCGCCAACTGTGGATGAGGTCAGTGCGCAACAACACCAACAGCACCAAGGCCAGCAAGCCCACGGCCAAACTGCTGATCTGCACCACAGCATAGGCTGGCCGGGCCGCCATCTGCCGTGTAGCCAATACCAGCCAACGTGGGGCACTGTGTTCACGAACACTATGGCGCAACAGTTTGACGGCCAACCAGCCCAACACGGCAAACAGTGCCACCGCCACAGCAAAGCCGCCTACGGCAATCAAACCCAAGCGACTGTCTTGGCTTACCACCAGTAGCAGTGCGGCAAATCCCACCATACCCGCAGCCAGTGCCACCAAAGAAGCAGGCCGCAAAGCACCCACCTCACGCCGTATGACGCGCAAGGGCGGCACTTGGGCCAATTGCAGTACGGGCGGAAGGCCAAACGCCAACAACAGCGTCAGGCCCACGCCCAAGCCCAGCAGTGCGGGCCACAGACTGGGGTTTGGCAAACTGGCATCGAGCAGGCCTGCCAGCAACCACACAAAGCCGTGGTGTACTGCCCAACCCAATGCCACCCCCAACGTGCTGGCACACAGGCCCACCAGTGCAAACTCTACCGCGTAGCTACCAGCAATGGTGCGTTGGCTCTGACCCAACACCCGCAGCAGTGCCGAAGCGTCCAGATGGCTGGCTGCAAACCCCCGCGCCGCCAAAGCAACCGCCACCGCGGACAACAATGCGGCCAGCAGCGCCACCAAGTTCAGAAATTTTTGGGCACGCTCTAGCGTTTGCTGCATTTCGGGGCGGCCACTGTCGAGCGACTCCACACTCACCCCATGCACAGAGGGCTTTTGTGTCTCTTGAACAGCCCAAGCCTTGAATTGTTCTACGGCAGCCTCCGGCCCCGCCAAGGCCATCCGGTATGTGATTCGACTGGCAGGCTGCACCAGCCCCGTAGCCCTAAGATCGGCCTCATGAATCATGACCCGTGGTGCAAAACTCAAAAAGCCAGAGCCCCGGTCTGGCTCCACAGTGATAATCCGGGCAATGCGCAGGGTGGTATCCCCCAACAACAAGGGCTGCCCCATTTGCAAACCCAAAGCCTCTAGCAGTGCACCATCTATCCAAGCTTCACCAGGTGCAGGGATGGCTTGCGTCGGGTAGCCTGCACCGTCTGGTGTATCGGCCACCTGAAGTTGCCCCCGCAGCGGGTAACCTGGCGAGACGCTTTTGAGGGCCACCAGTTTAGCCATGCCACCTTGGGCATCACTGGCCCGGGCCATCGTAGGAAAACCCAAGGTGTTGACGTTTTGCAACCCCAGATTTTTTGCCTGTTGTGCAAAGGCTGCGGGGGCAGGCTGGTCACTGACCACCACCACATCGCCCCCTAACAATTGCCGCGCATCGCGTTGCAGCCCCCCCTGAAGCCGATCAGAAAAAAAGCCTACAGAGGTCAATGCCGCCACAGCCAGTGTGACAGCCACCAACAGCAGACGCAACTCACCAGCCCGCCAATCACGCCACAGTGTGCGCCACCCTAAAAAGAAAAAGGTAAGGTTCATCGCACTATGACTAGGGCACATAGATCAAAGTTCGGCCCAAGCCGGGATATGTTCCCAAAAGGCACCAATCTGTGTGCCCCGAGAGGCGGCCATTCCTTTGGCTACTGCGTAATGGTGCAGCGACTCTTGGAGTTTGCACAGCGCACTGACCCCACCCACCAAAAACAGACATTCGCCAAGCAAACGCAATTGCTGACGGGCCTCTTCATCGCCTTGGCAGGCTCGGTCGGACAAGACAAAAAGTTCGGCCAGTGGTGTTTGCATGCTGAGATGGATAGAGGTGGACGGAAAACCCTGAATTATCCGGGCAGATATCCTCACACCTCCTCAGGAGCAGCGCCCCGGCGGCCACACCCCAACGATGCCAGCATGTTCTGCCCTGCTTTTCAGGCCGTTTGGGCCTGCACGAGCTGGAGCTCGTGCCATCATTTGCTCACGCATAATGAACTTCTGCACCTTGCCAGTGATGGTCATGGGCATGTCTTGCACGATGCGGATATAGCGTGGCACTTTGTAGTGGGCGATTTGGTCGCGGCAAAAGCCCCGAATGTCGTCCTCGGTGCAAGTGTGGCCGGGCTTGGGCACAAGCCAAGCACAAATCTCCTCGCCATATTTCATATCCGGGACACCAAACACCTGCACCGACTGCACCTTGGGGTGGCGAAACAGGAATTCTTCGATCTCGCGTGGATAGACGTTCTCCCCCCCACGAATCAGCATATCCTTGGCGCGGCCCACAATGTTGCAATAACCTTCCTCGTCCAAAGTGGCAAGGTCGCCCGTGTGCATCCAGCCGTCTTGCACCGCCTCTTGAGTACGATCAGCATCACCCCAATAGCCCTGCATCACAGAGTAGCCCCGTACCAGCAACTCCCCCTTCTCGCCCACCGGCACCACCTGCCCTTCAGCATTCACCACCTTGGCTTCCAATAATGGCTGGATACGGCCCACAGTGGCCACGCGACGTTCTAGCGGATCGGTGGTGGCACTTTGGAACGAGACAGGCGAGGTCTCTGTCATGCCGTAGGCAATGGTGATCTCTGAGAGATTCATATGGGCCACCACGCGCTTCATGGTCTCGATAGGGCAAGGAGATCCTGCCATGATCCCAGTGCGCAAGTGCGACAGATCAAACTCGGCAAAACGCGGGTGGTCTAACTCGGCAATGAACATGGTGGGCACACCATGCAGGGCGGTACAGCCCTCTTCGCTGACCGCTTGCAATGTCATTACCGGATCAAACGACTCCCCCGGAAACACCATCGTCGCGCCCACGGAGACACAGGCCAACACCGACATCACCATGCCAAAACAGTGGTACAAGGGCACCGGCACACACAGCACATCCGCATCGGTAAAACGCATGGCTTGGGCCACAAAACGGGCATTGTTCACCACATTATGGTGGGTCAGGGTGGCTCCCTTGGGGTTGCCTGTAGTGCCACTGGTGAACTGAATGTTGATGGCATCGTGGCACGACAATCCTGCGCCCACCGCATCCAAGGCAGCCACATTCAGTTGTGCTTGGCCCTGCGCCAGCAGATCGCCATAATTGAGCATGCCCGCAGTATGCCCATCACCCAGCCGAATCACGGCCTGCAACATCGGCAAACGAGCGGCCTTTAATGCCCCTGGAGCGCAGGTGGCCAACTCAGGGGCCAAACGCTGGAGCATTTCTAGATAGTTGGAGCTCTTGAGCTGCTCGGCTGTCACCAGCGCACGGCAGCCTGCCAATTGCAGCGCATATTCCAACTCCGAAACCCGATAGGCGGGATTGATGTTGACCAGCACCACCCCGATACGGGCGGTTGCAAACTGCGTGACCACCCATTCCACCCGGTTAGGTGCCCAAATACCCACCCGATCCCCTGCCTGCAAGCCCAGCGCCAAAAAGCCTGCCGCCAACGCATCTACCTGCTCCTGCAGTTGTGTCCAAGTCCAACGCACCCCCTGCTCCCGAAAGACAACTGCCAACTTGTCTGGAAAGCGCCGCACGGCATCGGCCAAAAATTGTGCAATGGTGGCCTCAGACAGGGCTGCATCGGTGCGCCCCTTGACCTGCGACAAGCCATGCTGCGGTGCAATATTCCAGTCTTGGACAACGGATGCGGTCATTGTTGTGTCTCCTGCTTCTCGCGTACGTGAAAAAAATCAAATTGTGCAGACACGAAACACACCAAAATGGACAAAATGGTTGCAAAACCAACCCAGAGAGGTTCTCCCATGTCCCCAACGTTTCTTTCTCGTATAGCCATCATCGGTGCCTTGGCTGCGCTCGTCACTGGTTGTGCAGTAGACGACCCCTACTACTACGATGATGGCCCATCGGGCGCTCCGGTGTACCGAGACCATTACTACGGTGGCAGCCCCAGCTACTACGATGGCCGTCACAACGATTACCACCGCAGAGACAACTACTACCGCAATGACTGGCGTGATCGTGATGATCGGGGTGGACGCCATTCCGTGCGGCCCGACGCCAGAGATAACCGTGATGGCCGTGATGGCCGCGACGCACGGGATGGCCGCGATGGACGTGATGGCCGCGACGGCAGTCGCCCACCCCGGCCCCAATCGCCCACACAAAACAACCCACCACCACGCAATCCACAGCAGGGCCATGCCCAGCCCCCCCGGCCTAACCCTCCGCCACAGGTACACAACAATCCACCACCACGCCCTAACCCCCCGGCCACGTCCCATCCACCCGCCAAATCAGATCGCTACAACCCCAAGACCGGCCAGCACCTGCCCAGTGCCAATGACATGCCCTGATCACACGGTGCCTCCACTGCACAGGCCTTGCACTACGGTGGGGTAACGCAGCGACAAGCGCAGCTCTTGGCGCAAACGACGGTTCTCTAAACGGCGCGACTCCCCCATAAAACTCCACAGGAGCGGGGGGAGTTGCTCTTGTGCCTGATGGCGTGACCAACGCGGAGGTCTGGGCAACCCATAGAGATCAGCGGCCAAATCAAAGTAGTCCCCCATGCGCAGTTCGGTGTTGTCGCTGGCATGGTAAATGCGCTGTGCAGCACCACGCCACAGGGCCAATCGACAGGCCTGCGCCAAGTCATCTGCATGGATATGGTTGGTAAACACATCCTCGTTGGCTTGTAATACTGCGGTGCCACGCAACAGCCTCGCCCGTGGCGTTCCTCCTTCACGGTCTGGGGCATAAATGCCTGGCACACGCAAAATACTGACCCGCACGCCCGCTCGCCCCAAATCCCGGCGCAAGACGGTTTCTGCATGCACACGCCGCTGCGCGCGCGCTGTGGCTGGGGCTACGGGGCGGGTCTCTGCCACCCAAGCACCCGCACAATCCCCATACACACCGCTGGTAGAGGCATATACCAGCGCCTGTGGCAAACGCCCCCGGCGCAGGCTGCGTGCCAAAGCCAATGTGCGTGGATCATGATGCAAAACACCACCATCCGCCGCTTGCCCCGGTGGCGGTGCCAAATGCAGCACATGGGTAGCCAAGCCCGCCAAGCGGCGCAAACTCGAAGACTGATCCAAATTGCCCAATAAAGGCGTGATGCTGGCAGCACGCAATACCGGCAACCGCTCTGGGCTGGACGTCAAGGCGTAAACCCGACCACGCAATGCACTCTTGGTTAGAGACGACGCCAGGCGCTGCACACGCAAACCCACATCACCACAACCAATAATCAACCACCGAGGACGCCGAAAACGTGCAGGCAACGCCCTGCGCAAGCCAACAAAAGCAGTAATAGTCATGGTATTGAACAACACACACGCAAAAAACGCAGGCAGACAGGACAACATGGCATTCCTGCCCGGATATAAATGCCACAGCATTGACGATCTGGCTGAACAGGCAAAATCCACCTTGTTCAACCTGTTTGATCTTCCAAGGATACCCAGCCCATGAGCAACACAACTGCCACCGTACAAATTACCGTGCAACCCAGTGGGCGCACTTTTTCTGCCCAAGCAGGCGAAACCATCTTAGAGGCCGCCATCCGCAACGGCATCGGCCTGCCCTACGGCTGCAAAGACGGCGCCTGCGGTTCCTGCAAATGCCAGAAGCTAGAAGGTGACGTGCTGCATGGCGACTACCAAGCCAAGGCCATGAGCGCCGAAGAAGCGGCTGCAGGCTTGGTGCTAACCTGCCGTGCCCAAGCCCAATCCGACGTGGTGCTGGAGTCACGCCAAGTCACAGACGAAAGTGCCTTCCCCATCAAACGGATGCCCGTGCGCGTCAGCACCCGCACACAGCTCTCGCATGATGTCATGCGGCTGCAACTGCAATTGCCCGCCAACGATCCCTTCCGTTACCACGCCGGACAATACATCGAGTTTATTCTGCGTGACGGCGCCCGTCGGGCCTATTCAATGGCCAATGCTCCCCACACCCAAGCGCAAGCACCCAGCATAGAACTGCACATCCGCCACATGCCCGGTGGCCGCTTTACCGATCATGTCTTTGGCGCACTGAAAGAAAAAGAGATTCTGCGCATCGAAGGGCCGTTTGGCAGTTTTTACCTGCGTGAAGATAGCGACAAGCCCATCATTTTGCTGGCCTCGGGCACCGGCTTTGCCCCCATCAAAGCCTTGATCGAGCAGTTACAGTTCAAGGGCAGTACGCGGCCAGTCCACCTCTACTGGGGCGGGCGCCGCCCAGCCGACCTCTACATGGACACTTGGGTACACGAACAAGTTGGCGCCATGCCAACACTACGCTACACCCCCGTGCTGTCGAACACGCTGCCCGAAGACGGCTGGACGGGCCGCACAGGCTTTGTCCACCAAGCAGTATTGGACGATTTTGCCGATCTGACCGGCTACCAAGTCTATGCCTGCGGCGCCCCCATTGTGGTGGACTCGGCACGGCACAGCTACACCCAAGAGCGCAACCTGCCAGCCGAGGAGTTTTATGCCGATGCCTTTACCAGCGAGGCCGACAAACAGCCACAGGGCTAAATCAGCCCTAACTCAAGGCAACAGCTGTTTTTCTAAGCGCCAGATCCCCCGCAACACAGCGTAGCTCTGGCGCTGCCCAGCCACAGCCTCTTGGCCCAGTTCCAATTGCAACTCCACCCCTTGTGGTACCTGATAGCCAAGCGTGGTGGCGGTGCGATGGGCACGGTGGTAGCGATTGAGCCGGGTTTCTGTGGCCAACAAAGCAGCGCCCGGCCCCTGCAAATGGTGGCTGGCCTGCACATGTTCAGTGCGGACACCCCATTCCCAACGTGGGCGCCATTGCCAACGCGCATCCAGCCAGCCCCCATAAGATGTTCCCCGGTAAGCAGCATTTCCGTTGGCGGATGCCAGCCCCCCCTGATCACGACGCCACCAGCCAGCAGCGGTAACAACCCACGGCACATCATGGCCCCGCCAACGGGCGCTGGCAGCCGTCAGATCAGTGCTCCCCGCAAAGCAAGCCACCTTTCCGACCGTACTGTCATTGCACAACGGTGACGCATGGCTATGCCCTCCACCCACATTGCTGGTGCGGCTCCCACGCCCCTCAGGCTCCCAATGGGCAGCAAAGCCATCCAGCGCCAGCTGGCCCTGGGCCATAGGAACGACTGTACCGATATGGAGGGCAGGCACCACTGACCCCTGTGCTGCCCCCGGAAAGACGGCTCCTTTCCACAACCCCACGTCCACCGTTGCAGGCCACTGGGCCAGCGCACCACGCCAGCCCAGTTGCACACCATCATCCATCCAGTCACCGCCCAGAGTCGCTTGCTTAGCCAATGGCATCAAAGCAAAGCGGTCAAAGTGACCCGCACTCTCCAACACCACACCCATCGCAGGCCGCTGCCGCCCTGCAGTGAGTAGCCAAGTGGTCTCTCCCTGGGGTTGACGCATCTGCACCCAAAATGCTTCTGTGTGTGCGCGGTCACTCCCGTGCTTGCCTATGGCGGCGTAAGCCATCCACTGTGGGCTCCAGCGCCAAGCAGCATCCAATACACCGTGCTCCAGCCCCCAATGTCGCCGGTCACTGCCCTCATCGCCCTGTAACAAAAAGCCATCCATGCGCGCTGAAGGCAAAACAGCGTCTGCATGGAGGTAGGTGACGGCTACAGCCGCACCCACACGCAGACCATGCTGCTCCTGTGGTGCTGCCTCTGCCAGCTCGGCACTGCCGTGCGCCACCGCCCACAACGGACAGCCAGCCAGCAACGCCGCCACAGCGACCTTACGGGCGCGGCCACGGATTGGCATAGCGGGAATCGGTAAGAAATTCATGGTCGGTCAATGTCTTGAGAAATGCAACGATGTCGGACTTGTCCTGAGCGTTCAGGTCGATCAGGCTCACCAGTTCACTTTTGTGCGGGTTTTGGCGGCCATCCCCAGCATGGGGGCCAGTAGTTATGTTTCTGCCACCGGCAGCATAGAAATCCAGTACATCTTCCAGCGTAGCGATGGTGCCGTCGTGCATATATGGGGCTGTCACTTCCACATTGCGCAGGCTGGGTGCACGAAAAAATCCCATGTCCTTGACCAACGCCGTTAACTCAAACACCCCCCGGTTATGCTCTGGAAACGCCCCTGTGCCTCCCAAGTTGTACAGCCCTGTATTGTGAAAAGGCGTCTCCACCATCCGGCTGGCGGCATGGACGATCTGGTCGTTAAAGTTAAAACTGCCGTGGCAGTGAAAGCACTCGGCCTTCTCACCAAAAAACAAGGCCATACCGCGTGTTTCTGGCACCGACAACTGCACCTTGCCCTGCAAATATTGGTCATAACGGCTGTGCCCCGACAGCAATGAACGCTGAAAACTGGCAATGGCCTGAATCACATGCCCCCAATCGATAGGCGTGACCACCCCAGGAAACGCTGCTGCAAACTTGGGCGCGTAGACCGGCTCGGCACGCAAACGCTCCAATACCTCGGCCCGGTTATGGTCGTTCACACCCATCTCTACTGGATCGTCACCAAACAGCGGGACCTCCATCTGTTTTTCTAAGGTGACTAAGGAGGGATTGGCCCAAGTCAGCGTGGCGTTGTAAACCACATTGGCTAAACCTTGGGCACCACGCGGATGCACCACACCAGTAGAGCCTACGGCCTGCGCCAAGCCGTCCGTAAAGGCTTTGTCTTGATGGTGACAACTGGCACAAGATTGGGTGCCATTGCCCGACAAGCGCCGGTCATAAAAGAGATGGCGGCCCAGATCTACCTTGGCCTCGCTCATCGGATTGGTCTCCGGCACCTTGGGCACCGGAAAATACGCCGGTAACGTCCACTGCCAACCGTCACCTGATGGCTGCACCGTATCATCGATCGATACGCCGCCCCCTCCGCCACAACCAGCCAGCACAACAACCCCCAACAGGAGGCTGCCAGCCAGCCAGCGCAGCGCCTTGTGTGTGCGCTGCGCGGTGCTCATCGCGCTACAGGCCGGAAAATAGTTTGCGAAACACCTGCCGCTATAGGTAAGCCTGTGCCCGTACCATCGGCTTTCCAATCAATAGCCAATGCCCGGAACACGCCTACACATTCAGGGTCAGTGCCACCCGACATGCAGCCAGCGGCCCCGCCCAAGTTTTTGGTCACGTCATTGCCCGCGACCAAGGCTTGTATGTCCAACGCAATCTTTTGCTGATCAGGGTTGAACGAGGTCAGACGCGCCTCCATCCGATTGGGTGCCTTGCATTGCACCGTCTCTCCGGTAGCGGGGTTGCCGACACAGCCAGTCGACCCCAAATGCACTGCAAAAGTCTTGGCTGTCCAATTGCCCGTAGCGCCCTCGGGGTCGGTCAGTTCAATCTTGGTGAACTTGCGCCCCGACTGCCAAGACCAAGCCATTGCACCAATATCCAACGGCGGCTTGGCTGTGGCCACATCAGAATACAGGGTGTGGTTCAGTGCAAAGGGCACCCCCATCGTCAATTTGAGACCCACGTAGTTTCCAGCAGGCACCGTACCGCGCACCACCGCATTGGTGGCTGGCGTGCCACTGCTACAAGCACCAGTGGCATTTTCTAGGTCAATCAAAGTGACGCGGTCGGTACCGACTGTCAAATTCCAATGGTCATTGGCTGACAAGGTCAGTGGTGTTTCTGTGCCATCGGCTTGCAACAACGCCAGATTAGAGACGTAGAAGCGCAAATCCTTGATTTGCGCAGGCGCACTGCCAGCACCCAACCCCGCCACCACCGTACCGCACTGCACAGGCGTATGGCCTGCCACCGCCACAAATTCCAGTGCCACCTCACGGGTGCTCGCTGCACCATCATCACTACCACCGCCACCGCAAGCTGTCAGAGCCGTCGCTGCCATGGCAGACACCCAGGCAGACAAAGAGAGAGAAGAAAACTTGAACATATCCATCCCGACAATAAATCGATCAAAACCAGTTTGTGTATCTGTAGCCCGACCGGGGCTTTTTCTGGCATCAATGGCTGTGGCCTGACGACTTGGATGGTCGTGGCTGCTGCACCCAAACAACAACCTCTTGTGGGCCAGCATGGGCAAAATGCAAAGTCAGCACAAAACGCTCACCCAGCACCAAAGGACGCTGTAGCCCCTGCAATACCAACGGTGCGGCTTGGTCATGGCGCCAGGCTTGTGCAGAGCGAGCAGGCAAGGCAATCGTTACAGGCAGTGGCTGTGCCCCACCACCATGCACAGCAACGTGCTGTAGCCGCACCACTGGTGCTCTAGGTGTTTGTGCAGCCACCAAACGATCTTCTTGTGCGCCCTCATTGCGCAGAGAACGGAAATACACCCTGCCCTCCGTCTGACCAGGCTCTGTGGGCAAGGCGTATGGGTGGTCAATTTGCAATGCACCAACCGCCACACCATGCGACTGCACAGGCCCAGCAAAGGCCACGCTCGCCCATACCAGCCACGTCAATACCTTTTGGGAGCGCGCAGCCATCCCATCCCAAGACCACACCATGAGACCCATCCTTACAACCTTGCACGCGCAAGCCAACACCACACACCACCACTGGCCATCTAAACCAGTTGTGCGTCTGTGGCGTACGCAGCCAAGCAATGAAGAAAACACCCACAACCCACACACCCACCTTGAATCAGGGCAGGAACAAGCCGGATGACAAATACACGACAAAAGACAACCCCACCCGCAAGGGGTGGGGATGTGAAATCAAGGGGTTGTCAAGATGAGAAAGGCGGGCCACGCGCTGGCATGGGCGGAGCCACCAGCGCAGCAATGCGGGCCGCTGGAATGGACTGCATGGCATAAGCCAGCGATGTATCCAGCAATGAGGGCACTTGTGCCAAAGGAGGAGGAGCCAAGGGGCTCTGGCACAGAGGACAATCCAGCACTGTATAACCAGATTGCACATCGCCGTTGTTGTCTTTGACCAGCAACTTCATGCCATTGTTCATGGAGCAGACCAACTCCATGGATTGCTGCCCTGTGAGGGGAGCAGCAATGGCAGAACTCAAAGACAGCACAAAACACGCCAGCACCCAGCGGATGACAAAAGGCATGGAACGAAGTTTGTGCATTGGCCCATTATTCCATAACCAGCGCAGGGATTTAGCGCCAGTGCCCATGAAATTCAACCCAACAGACGTGCCAAAGTCAACAAGGCCAATAACAACAGCCACACCACGACCGAACGCCAGACCAACCCAACAACGCTGCGCAAATGCCCCACCTCTGGCTCTCGTCCTGGGGTGCGGTCACTGTCGCCAATATCTGCATCTACGGTCATTCCTGGTGGGGCTGGCAGAGCCTCTACCCGCAGTTTCAGTGCCTCCCCCCCCAAGCGGACATTGATAGCACCCGCTGTGGCGGCCAACACGACACCATCGTTGTCGTTGGGAAATCGCTGGGCGTGGAAACGCCAACCATCAATAGCCTCTTCAAAACTACCGACCACGGCAAAACACAGGGCTGTCAGACGGGCAGGCAACCAATCAATCATTGTCCAAGAGCGCAAAGCCACCGCCTGCAAAGCCAAACTGGCGGGTGCGGCCAAAGCGCCACGGCGGGGTGCCCAAAAACGGGCAACAAATTCAGCCATGCGATAAAACACCGCCCCAGCAGGCCCAAGCCCCAATGCTGCCAACAAAGAAAACCACGCCAGCACACCAAACACATGGCGATGCGCCGCCAAAACCGAATATTCGATCACATGGCGCACCATCTCGCTGCGAGGTAAATGGGCGGCATCGACCTGCTGCCACTCGGCCAGCAACATGCGTGCACGCTCTTGGTCGTCTTCTTCCAAAGCATCGCGCAGACGGGTGAAATGGTGGCTAAACTGGCGAAAACCCAGTGTCAAATACAGCACCACAACGCTCCACAGCACGGCAAAAGGCCAGCCCACGCTCCACAGCAGCAACCAATGCACCGCCAAAGCAAGCAGGGCTGGCAGCACCACCGCCAACGACCAAGCCACCCACGCATGGTGGGGCTTGCCAGCATCAAAGTTGCGGCCTACCAAGAGCGCCCAAGTGCGCAATCCGGCATGGATAGGGTTGTGTGCCGCCAGCGGACGCGCCTGCTCGATCAGCAAGGCAAACAGGATGGCAAAGAAACTCATGGTTCCATCATACCCAGCCACTTCTTGTGCATGGCCAGACGACCCGCCTCAAGCCTGTAGGAAGCGGTAAAAATTGCGTAACATGCCCGCCGTAGCCCCCCAAATGTAGTGGGTCTTCTCACCATGTTGATAAGGCATAGAGAACCACTCACGGCGCACGCCCTGCCACTCAAAAGCATGACGCCGATGGTTGGCTGGGTTCATCAGAAAAGCCAACGGCACTTCAAAAATGTCAGCCACCTCGTGGGGATTGGCATGCAAGGTGCATTGTGGCTGCACCAAAGCAACCACTGGTGCCACCACATAAGCCGACCCAGTGACATAAGTGGGCAATGTGCCAATGACCTCTACCCAATGCGGCTCTAAGCCAATTTCCTCCTCGGCTTCGCGCAATGCCGCCGCCGTCACAGACGCATCTTCTGGATCGACACGCCCCCCTGGAAATGCCACCTGCCCCGAATGGCTGGACAGGTGCATACTGCGCTCGGTGAGCAGCACCGTGGGCTGCTCCCGCAACACAATGGGCACCAGCACGGCAGCAGCGGCCTGTGATCGCTCAGAAAAGGCAGGCTCGTACAGCACTTCGGGCTGCCAATGCAGCGGGGGCTGGGCAAAGCGTTGGCGCAATGCCTCTGGGGTCTGTGCCAACGCGGGCACGGGGGGTAAGTGGCTATCTATTCCCAACACAGGCACCTGCTGGGGATCAAAACTGGGCAATCGAGAGCGGGAGGGTGTGGAAGAGAAGGCAGTCACAGCAAACCAGAGATTGAAAAACAAAAAGCCGCTACAGGCAATGCTGTAGCGGCTGATGCGCTCAAGGCGGCGGGGGAAACAGACTTTATGCTGCTGCCACGGCTGCAGGAGCCTTGCGCTGGGGCAACTTTTCTTTGATACGTGCCGACTTACCGCTGCGCTCGCGCAGGTAGTACAGCTTGGCACGGCGCACATCGCCACGGCGCTTGACTTCGATCTTGGCGATCAGTGGGCTATAGGTTTGGAACGTACGCTCCACGCCTTCACCGCTGGAGATCTTGCGCACGGTGAAGCCGCTGTTGAGACCACGGTTACGCTTGGCAATGACCACTCCTTCGTAAGCCTGTACGCGCTTGCGGTTGCCTTCAACCACATTGACGCTCACGATGATGGTGTCACCGGGGGCAAACTCAGGGATATCTTTGTTGAGGCGGGCGATTTCTTCCGCTTCCAGGGTTTGGATCAGGTTCATGCTTGCATCCATCGATCATGTCCGCGCCATAAGTGGCATTGTCGGGATTGACGTTTTGCCTTGCGGTGCAAGGCGGCCGGCCAGAGGATCGAAAAGCCAAAGATTATAGCTTGCCCGGCAAATTGCGCAGTAATGCCTCGTCGGCAGGCGACAGGCGTCCCGCAGCGCGGGCTGTGGCAATCAGCTCGGGGCGGTGCTGTGCAGTAGTACGCAAGGACTGATCACGGCGCCAGCGTTCAATCTGCGCATGGTGACCCGACAACAAGGGGGCAGGCACCACCTCACCTTGCCATTCTTCAGGGCGGGTGTAGTGTGGGCAATCGAGCAGACCATCCAAGGCCGGATTGAAGCTGTCGAGCTGGTGGCTGCCTTCATCATTGAGCACACCCGGCTGCAAACGCGCCACGGCATCCAACAAAGCCAACGCGGCAATTTCCCCCCCCGACAGCACAAAATCTCCCAAGCTGATCTGTGCCGTGACATAGCGATCGATAAACCGCTGGTCAATGCCTTCGTAACGACCACACAGCAAAATGGCACCGGCACTGCCTGACCACTGCGCTACAGCCGCATGGTTAAGCGGCACACCTATGGGTGCAAACAGCACCACGGGCACGGGTGTTGTTGCTTGCGCCCGATCCGCCTGAATGGCGGCCAGACAACGCTCCAGCGGCGGGGCCATCATTACCATACCGGGGCCACCACCAAAAGGCCGGTCGTCCACACGACGGTAATTGCCCTCGGCGTAATCCCGCGGATTCCACAGCCGTACATCGACCAAACCGGTGGCATAGGCCCGCCGGGTGATACCGCTGACCAAGAATGGAGCAAACAACTCCGGAAACAGGGTGATGACATCAAAGCGCATGGTCAACACCGCTCAATAATCAGGCTGCCAATCCACCAATATGCGGCGTTGGGGCAGCTCTACCTTGTCGACAAACGCTGATACAAACGGAATCATGCGCTCAACAGGCTTGCCACCAGGGTGGGCCGCCTCAAGCACCAACACCGTCTGTGGCCCTGTGGACATCAACTCACGCACCTGCCCCAAAGCAACCCCTTCGCGGTTGAAAACCTCCAGCCCGATCAGATCAACCCAGTAATACTCATCTTCTTGCGCAGGTGGAAAATCGGAGCGCGGCACGAAAATACGGGCACCACGCAACGCCTCCGCCGCATTGCGGTCGTCAATGCCTTGGGCAGCAGCCACAATGCTGTCGGAATGGGGCCGCACTTGGCGAATCGCCAGTACGGCAGTACCACTGAAAGTACGGGCACCACGCTCGCTGGGCTGTATATACCAGTGGGCAGCAGCAAACAACGCATCAGGTGCTGCATTGTGCGAAATCACCTTGAACCAGCCCTTGACGCCCCAAGCATCGGCAATGCGCCCCACCTCGATGGCATCAGCGGGCAAAGAGACAGATTCCAGGTTCAGAACAGTGGACATGGCAAGGAATGAGGGAAGACGGAAAAAAGAAAAGGCGGGTTTCGTCAGTGGGCACCGACGAAACCCGCCCTGTATCGCTAATCAGCTGCGATCAGGCGGCCTTTTGGGCAGCTTGCTTGATCAAGCGATCTACCGTGGGGGAGGATTGAGCACCAACGCTCTTCCAATAGGCCAGGCGATCTTGGGCAATACGCAGACCTTCTTCGGTGCTCTTGGCGCTAGGGTTGTAGAAACCCAAACGTTCAATGAAGCGACCATCGCGGCGCACGCGCTTGTCAGCCACGACGATGTTGAAGAAAGGACGGGCCTTGGCGCCGCCGCGAGAGAGTCGAATGACGACCATGATGTGATCCTTGGGGTGGTGGGCCAGGACGGTATGCCTGATCCCGGTGTTCGCAGCGTTTGAGACACGCGACATGACCACCCGGCCAGCGACACGCTGCAAAGCCTGCAATTATAGCGGCTTGCCCAGCAGTTACAGCCCCCTGCTGGGCAAGAGAAGAGCAATTTCAGAACAGATACAGGCTGATCCAGTAAGCAATGGCGGCCACAAAGGCACTGGCCGGAATGGTCAGTATCCAAGCCCAGACGATGTTGCCTGCAACCCCCCAGCGCACAGCACTGGCCCGTTGTGTGGAGCCAACGCCCACAATAGCGCCAGTGATGGTGTGGGTAGTGGAGACCGGAATGCCCAAGCCTGTTGCAATGAACAGCGTCAGGGCGCCACCGGTTTCAGCACAAAAACCACCAACTGGCTTGAGCTTGGTGATCTTTTGGCCCATCGTTTTCACAATGCGCCAGCCCCCAAACATCGTGCCCAAACCAATGGCCGCATAGCAAGCCACAATCGTCCAAGTGGGCGGTGCACTGTCGCTGGCCGAAGCGTAGCCTGTGGCAATCAACAATAGCCAGATGATACCGATGGTTTTTTGGGCATCATTGCCACCATGCCCTAGGCTGTAAGCCCCCGCAGACAACAATTGCAGACGTCTAAACCATTTGTCCACTTTGCTGGGTCGTGTGCGCCGGAAAATCCAAGCCACGGCCACCATCATCAGCGAACCGAGCAAAAACCCCAGCAACGGCGACACAAAAATGAAAGCCACAGTTTTGAGAATGCCCGTGGACACCAAGGCGCCCGCGCCTGTCTTGGCAATCACCGCCCCCACGATGCCCCCAATCAGGGCATGGGAGGAACTGCTAGGAATGCCGTAATACCAAGTAATGACGTTCCAAGTAATCGCGCCCACCAAGGCACCAAAAACAATATGGGTGTCTACCACCCCTGGCTGAACGATGCCCTTGCCCACAGTGGCCGCCACACTCAAATGGAAGATGAAAATGGCGACAAAGTTGAAAAAGGCGGCAAACACCACCGCCTGCGTGGGTTTGAGCACCCCAGTCGAGACCACGGTGGCAATGGAGTTGGCGGCATCGTGAAATCCGTTCATAAAGTCGAACAGGATGGCCAATGCCACCAGCATCACCACGACCCAAAGGGCAGCTTGTGCAGTTTCCATAACGTGTGCAGTCCTGTCCTGCTCAAGCGTTCTCGAGGATGATGCCCTCGATATGGTTAGCCACCGTCTCGCACTTATCGGTGATGGTTTCTAACTGCTCATAGACGGCCTTGAGCTTGATCAACTCGCGCACATCAGGCTCTTCGCGGAACAACTTGCTCATGGCGGTACGCAGCACACGGTCAGCATCGCTCTCGAGTTGGTCGATCTCGGCACAGGTTTTGAGGGCTGCCTCGGCAGTAGACTGATCGGCCACCTTGTCCAACAACCGCACCGCTTCGCGCACACGCTCGCAGCACTTGACGGCCAAGTCCGTCAGACGGGTAATTTCACCCGTCATGTGCTGGATATCGTACAGTTCCATTGTCTCAGCCGCATCTTGGATCAAGTCGGCCACATCGTCCATCGCATTGATCAGGGCATGGATCTGTTCGCGATCGATTGGGGTGATGAAGGTCTGGTGTACCGAGCGATTGACCTCGATGGTGATCAGATCGGCTGCCGCTTCAGCAGTGTCCACGGCCTGACCATATTTTTGGCGCAGGTCGATGTCACTGTAGTTAGAAACCAGCTGTGCCAATGCCTGTGCGGCTTCCACAATGCGATCGGCATGGTGGTTGAACATCTCGAAAAAATTGCCTTCTCGCGGCAGCAGCTTGCCAAATAGCATTAAATCTCCTAGGGAGGAATTAGAAACAACCGTTACGCTGTCATGACAAAACCATGACAAATGCGTGAATAGTGGAAGTTTAACCGTGGCATCTGCCTGTACCAGCACCAATAACAATGCCGGCGGGTGAAAACCCGCCGGCCAGATGAAGCACGCAAGAAGGTGTGGTTTAGAACAATTCGTCGCTGCTCAGACCAGCCATCGCTGTGTCGCTGGCCTTGACGGTTTCGGCATAGGCTATGGCTTGTGGCAGCACCTGATCAGCATAAAAGCGGGCACTGGCCAGCTTAGCACGGTAGAACGATAGATCGCCCTCGCCCTTGTCTAAGTAGTTAGCAGCGACCAGCGCCGCTTTGCCCATCATCCAGCCACCACAGACCGTGACGGCCAAGTGCAGGTAAGGGACAGCAACTGTGAGCACACCGCTCAAACCTGTTTGGGCATTCGCTGCCAACCATTCGGTGGCGTCGGTCCACATCTTCAAACCCGCACCCAAACGCTGGCCTATCGCCTGCAATTCTGGCTTGCCAGACATACCCAGTGCCTTGGCCGTAGCGTAGATTTCGCCAAAAACCACCTTGGCGGTAGCGCCCTGATCCCTCATCAGTTTGCGAAACAACAGATCATTGGCTTGAATGCCTGTGGTGCCCTCGTAGATCGTGGTGATGCGCGCATCGCGCCAATGCTGTGCGGCGCCCGTTTCTTCGATGAAGCCCATGCCACCGTGGATCTGAATGCCAAGCGAAGTCACATCAATGCCCATTTCGGTGCCACCTCCTTTGACAATCGGGATCATGAACTCTGCAAGGTAGAGGCAGCGTTTTGCGGTATCTGGGTCATGCCCGCCAGCATGGGCACGATCGAGCAAACCAGAGGTGTAATAGGCCAGAGCACGACAGGCTTCCACACGCGACTTCATCAACATGAGCATGCGGCGAATGTCCGGATGCTTATCGATGCTCACCAGTGGCTCGCCCGTCAGGGCATCACGGCCTTGCTTGCGGTCTCGGGCATAGGCCAGTGCTTGCTGGTAGGCACGTTCACCCAGCGAAATACCTTGCAGGCCCACACCCAAACGGGCCGCGTTCATCATGATGAACATGTATTCCAAGCCCCGGTTGGCTTGGCCAAGCAGGTAGCCTGTGGCCCCACCACTGTCTCCGTAGGCCATGACACAGGTGGGGCTGGCGTGGATGCCCAGCTTATGCTCTAGCGAGACGCAGTAGGCATCGTTGCGGGCGCCCAACGAGCCATCGGCTTGCACCAAAAACTTCGGCACAAGAAACATCGATATGCCCTTGACTCCAGCAGGAGCATCCGGTAAACGAGCCAGCACAAGATGGACGATGTTGTCGGTCATGTCGTGGTCACCATAGGTGATGAAGATCTTTTGACCAAAGATGCGGTAGGTACCATCGACCTGCGGCTCGGCGCGCGAGCGAATCAGCGCCAAGTCTGAGCCTGCTTGTGGCTCGGTCAGGTTCATCGTGCCAGACCACTGGCCGCTGATCATTTTTTCTAGGTAGACCGATTTGAGTTCGTCACTGGCGCAGGTGAGCAGCGCCTCGACAGCGCCAGCGGTTAGCAATGGCCCCAGCGAGAAGGCGAGATTGGCCGAACAGGCCATCTCTTTGACGGCCAGCCCCAATGTTTCTGGCAGCCCTTGGCCTCCAAACTCGGTGGGTGAGGTCATGCCATTCCAGCCTGCCTCGCAAAACTGGGCATAGGCTTCTTTCCAGCCCGTGGGTGTGCTCACTCCGTTGGCGGTGAGCTGGCAACCTTGGGTATCACCCACACGGTTCAATGGCGCCAACACCTCGCCGGTGAACTTGGCCGCTTCGTCCAGCACTGCATTGACCAAATCGGGCGTGGCCTCCTCAAAACCGGGCAACTGGCAAATTTGCGGTAGATCGACGATTTCGTCCAACACAAAACGCATCTCTTGCACTGGGGCATGGTAGTGGCTCATTTTCTCTGTCTCCTTGGTATTGTCAGAATGGGTTGTTCCACAAAGCGGCTTTGGCTGCCCGGTATTCCTGCTGCATACGGGCAATAACTTCGGGGGTTGACCAGACTTCATTGATGGTGCCTACCCCCTGACCAGCCCCCCAAATATCTTTCCATGCCTTGGCACCACTGGCGGCTGCGCCAAAGTCCATGGCCTTCTTGTCCTGGTCTGGCAGGTTCTCTGGATCGAGGCCCGCAGCGACAATGCTTTTTTTCAGGTAGTTGCCATGCACACCCGTGAAATACGGTGTGTAAACCACATCTTTGGCCGCCGAATCAAGAATGGCCTGCTGATAGGCAGCGACTGCATTGGCCTCGCGGGTGGCAATAAAACGCGTGCCGATATAAGCAAAATCGGCCCCCATTGCCTGTGCGGCCAGCACGGACTGGCCGTTGGTGATGGCCCCAGACAGGGCAATCGGGCCATCGTAGAACTTGCGGATTTCTCCCACCAGCGCAAACGGACTCAAGGTGCCAGCGTGACCGCCCGCGCCAGCACAGACCAAAATCAAACCATCCACGCCCGCTTCTAATGCTTTTTCGGCATGGCGTACGCTGATCACGTCGTGAAAGACTTGGCCACCATACGCATGGACATCTGGGACGATCTGCGTGGGCGCTGACAGGCTGGTGATAATCAACGGCACTTCATGCTGCACGCACAGTGCCATGTCATGCTCCAGCCGCGTATTGGACGGATGAATGATCTGATTGACCGCAAACGGTGCCGCCTGAGGGGCGGCGGCCAGCTCGCGCTTGATCCGGGTCAACCAATCATCGAGCAGTGATTCCGGACGGGCATTGAGCGCCGGAAAGGAGCCAATCACGCCACTCTTGCACTGGGCAATGACCAGATCAGGATTGGACACGATGAACATAGGCGCGCAGATAACCGGCAACGCAAGGTTCTGGTTCAGGGACACAGGAATAGGCATTTAAGCTCCCTCTTTCAATGCACGACGCAAAATCTTGCCCACGTTGGTACGCGGCAAATCCTCACGAAACTCAACGTGCTTGGGCACCTTGTAACCCGTCAACACGCTGCGGCAATGCTGAATCAACGCAGCCGCGTCGAGCGCCGGGTCTTTGCGCACCACAAAAATCTTGACCGCCTCGCCAGAGTGCGCATCGGGCACACCAATGGCGGCTACTTCCATCACCCCCGGGTGCATGGCAACCGCTTCTTCCACCTCTTTGGGATAGACATTGAAGCCAGAGACCAAGATCATGTCCTTCTTGCGGTCTACCAGATAGATAAAACCCTGCGCATCCATATAGCCGATATCACCAGTGCGCAAAAATCCATCCGGATAAAAGACCAAGGCGGTCTCTTCTGGCCGCTGCCAGTAGCCCTTCATCACCTGCGGGCCACGAATGCAGATTTCGCCCGCCTGCGACACGGCCACTTCGGTGCCGTTGTCATCACGAATGGAGACCTCGGTCGAAGAGATGGGCAGGCCAATGGCACCGTTGAACTCTTTCATGTCCAGCGGATTGATGGTGGCTGCGGGAGATGTTTCGGTCAGGCCATAAGCCTGTAGCAATGGCGTCCCCGTCACCTGCCGCCATTTCTCTGCGATGGGTGCTTGCACCGCCATGCCCCCGCCCAAAGTCAAGCGCATGGTCGCGAAGTTGAGCCTAGAAAAATCTGGATGGTTGAGCAGCGCATTGAACAGCGTATTGACGCCCGTTACCACGCTGACGGGGTACTTGCCCCACTCCTTGATGAAGCCAGGAATATCGCGTGGATTGGCAATCAGCAGGTTGCGCGCACCAATCATCAGAAAGGTTAAGCAATTTGCAGTGAGTGCAAAGACGTGGTAGAGCGGCAGGGCCGTAATGATGAATTCCTCTCCCTCGCGCACCACGGGATGAATCCAGTTGTAGGCTTGCGTGACATTGGAGGCCACGTTGGCATGGGTCAGCATAGCGCCCTTGGAAATGCCGGTCGTCCCTCCGGTGTATTGCAAGAAGGCAATATCCGACTGCTCCAGCGGCACAGGTGTCCAGCCGTGGCTACGCCCCATCGCCAACACGGCATTGAAACCAATCGTCCCCGCAATTTGCCAAGGTGGCACCAGCTTTTTGACCTTGCGCACCGCCAGATTCACCAATGCACCCTTGATGCGCCCCAGCATTTCACCCATCGGCGTGACCACCACATGCTTGAGTGCCGTACCGTCCATCACCTGCTGCAAGGTGTGGGCGAAGTTTTCCACAATGACAATGGCTACCGCCCCAGAATCTTTCAACTGGTGCTCAAGTTCGCGTGGCGTATACAAGGGGTTGCAATTGACCACCACGCAACCCGCCCGCAACGTACCAAACAAGGCCACGGGGTATTGCAGCAGGTTGGGCATCATCAATGCCACACGGTCACCTTTCTTGAGCCCCTTGGCCTGCAACCAACCCGCAAAAGCTTGGCTTTCCTGCTCCAAGGCACGGTAGGTCATCTCTTTGCCCATGCTGATGTAGGCCACCTTGTCTGCGTATTTGCGACAGGCATCCTCAAACAACGCCACCAGCGATGGAATGTGATCGATATCGATCTCGGACGGAATGCCCGGCGGATAGCTTTTCAGCCAGATTTTTTCCATGGTTATCTCCTCTTGCCACTTCCGTCCTCAGCCGCCAAGCAGGGACTGCTTCAAGGCGGGGTCAGCGGGCCTGTCACCCAACCACACCTTGAGTAGCGCCGGTGCCAAAGCTGGCGCAGCTATTTGGCCCCGCAGCTGACCATTGAGGCTGACAGCCACCCCATCGGCCATCAAGTCGATTGCCACGGTTTGGCCCTCACGCACCTTGCCGATCTGCTGCATGATGGCGGCCAACTGATCGCAGGCCGCTTGCAGGCCCGCCAACTCACTGGGGCTCAGGTTGGCCTTGAGACCATCGTCCAAAGCAGCATGCAAAGACTGCGCATCCACATCACGCAATAAACGCAGTGCCATGCGGCGCGGTGCAGCGTTGTCGAGCAACACGGCCACTTGTGTCGATTTCTGCGGTACGTAGAGCGCCCCCACATAGAGCTTGATAAAAAGCTTGCTGCGCAGGCCCGCGCCATTGAGTACCAACTCGCGGTTGCCCACACGCAGGCTATCTTCTAAGCGCACCCCGGCCACCTCGGCAGCGTGCAACCCAGGGGCCGTGAGCAACGCTGCCATCAGCGCGCCCCGCCACACGGTCATGGAATTCAACATGGTTTGTCTCCTCCACCAGTCTTTTGCCGGTAGTAGTTTTTCTCGGCGATGTACACCGTGCGTTCCACCACGGTGTGTACAACGCCATGCTCATCTTTCAACTCCACCAGAAAAGTCCGCTCGAGTTCGGGGGTTTGCCCCAGCGCCCTGCGAATCTCGTAGAGCTCTTCGTCGGTCAAGCGGAAATCGGCATAGAGCGTCGTATAGCCAGGCTTCTTGTAACGGATGCTGGCTGCCTTGTCCCAAACGATGTAGCCCTCGCCCAAGGCTGCCATCAGCATCATGGGATGCGCACCATCGGTGATCGCAAACAGCGAGCCGCCATACAGCGAACCGACAATATTTCTTGTCTTCCACGACAATGCCAAACGCACACGGATATGGCGCAAGTCATGCGCCACATACACCACGCGTCCACCCGTACCACGAAAGGCGGGATGGAAGTTGAATCCCATCCGCACCATACGTGCCCGCCAAGCGGGGGGCCATTGAGCCATCCAGGCGGGTTTCATGGGCAACAAACGTCAAATGCGCTCAAAAATACCGGCAGCGCCCATGCCCGTGCCAATACACATCGTGACCATGCCGTACTTTCCCCCTGTGCGTTGCAAGCCATGCACAACGGTGGCTGTGCGGATGGCCCCGGTAGCGCCCAGCGGGTGCCCCAACGCAATAGCACCACCGAGCGGATTGATCTTTTCTGGGTTCAGGCCCAGCTGCTGAATCACCGCCAGTGACTGCGCAGCAAAGGCCTCATTCAATTCGATCCAGTCCAGATCGTTCTGACCAATGCCTGCCTGCGCCAAGGCCTTAGGAATCGCTGCAATCGGCCCAATACCCATGATTTCAGGGGCCACGCCACTGACGGCATAACCTGCAAAACGAGCCAGCGGGGTTAAATTGTGCTGTCGGAGGATCTTTTCCGACACCAGCATCACCGCCCCCGCGCCATCAGACATCTGCGATGAGTTGCCCGCCGTGACCGAACCCCGCGCATGAAACACCGGCCTCAGCTTGCCAAGTTTTTCCAACGAGGCATCCGCACGCGGGCCTTCGTCTGCCGTCATCGTGCGCTCGCGCTGCTGGATCTGACCCGTTTGCAGGTCAGGCAGACTTTCGCGCAGGACATACGGCGTGGTCTCGGCTTGGAAGTGCCCAGCAGCCAAGGCAGCACAGGCTTTTTGGTTGGAAGCCAGGGCAAACGCGTCTTGTGCCTCACGGGAAATCTTCCACTGCTGAGCCACCTTCTCTGCTGTCAGCCCCATGCCGTAGGCAATACCCAAATTTTCGTCCTTGGCAAAGATAGCCGGATTCATTGCCATCTTGTTGCCCATGATTTGCGGCATTACGCTCATCGACTCGGTGCCCGCAGCAATCATCACATCTGCCAAGCCCAAGCGAATCTGGTTGGCCGCATCGGCCACTGCTTGCACGCCAGAAGAACAAAAACGGTTGATGGTGACTCCCGGAACCGTCACGGGCAGACCCGCCAGCAGAGCGCCAATGCGGGCCACATTCATGCCTTGTTCGGCCTCTGGCATGGCACAGCCAACGATGACATCACCGATCAAGGCAGGATCGATGCTGGGCACTTGTGCCACCACGGAGCGCAACACAGCGGCCAGCATGTCGTCGGGCCGCACATGGCGGAACATGCCATTGCGCTTGGCCACGGGCAAACGGGTCGCGGCAACAATGTAGGCGTCTTGAATCTGTTGTTTCATTTTTTCTGTCTCCTGACCCGATTAGTTACGCAGTGGCTTGCCGGTTTCCAGCATGTGTTGCACTCTGGCTTGGGTTTCGGGGGTCTTGAGCAATTCGACAAACAAGCGCCGCTCGACGGTGAGCAACCACTCCTCATCCACCAAGCTGCCACCTTCGACCTCACCGCCACACAAAGCAGTGGCTGCCGCCTTGGCAACGCGGTAGTCGTGTGCCGAAATCATCCCGCCCTCTTTCATGTTGAGCAGCATCATCTCCAGCGTTGCAATGCCGGTCTTGCCCGCCACCGGAATGCCACGCGCCATCAGCGGGGGGACATAACCCACATCGGCCATTGCACGGGCCTCTTTGATCGCCACCCAGAGCAACTCATTGGCATTGAACAGCACGGTATCGGTAGGCTGGGCAAAACCGTGGTCGATGGCTTCCAGCGCACTCTTGGCCACTTTGGCCATAGCAATGTTCTGGAACACCGGTTGCAGGAAATTGAAGACCTCGTTTGGTGTGCTCGATGCCGCAGCCCAGCGGGCGGCACGGATGGCAAACTCCTTGCAACCGCCACCGGCTGGAATCAAGCCCACGCCTGCTTCCACCAATCCCACGTAGCTCTCCAGCGCCAGCACACGCTTGCTGGCGTGCATGACAAACTCGCACCCCCCGCCCAGCGCCATGCCCTGCACAGCTGCCACAACCGGCACCTGTGCATACTTGAGGCACTGCGATGTGCGCTGGAACTTCTCGACCGTGGCCTCCAACACATCAAACTGACCGGCGGCACAAGCGGCCCCCACTTGTTGCAGATTGGCCCCTACGGCAAATGGTGCCTCATGCCAGATCACCACGCCATCCAGAGCCAATTCGGCATGCTGCACTGCCGCCATCACGCCATCGAGCACTTCATTGCCAATGGTGTGCATTTTGGATTTGACAGAAATGATGCCAATGCGGGCATCTATCGTAGGCAGCACCCACAGGCGAACACCATCGTTCTCATACAAAGTGGTGCCCGACTTTTCCGGCGAGGCCACCGCCTCCCCCAGCACCCGTTCTGGAAACAATTGACGCTGATAAACCGGCAGCATCGAGCGAGGAACGTAGGTTTTCTGGCTTGCCGAGTAAGACCCCTCGGCGGTATGCACCCCCATACGCCCTGCTTCCAACGCCCAGCCAGGCAGCGGTGTTGCGCTCATGGTCTTGCCCGCAGCAATATCGGCAGCAATAGCCTGCGCCGTAGCTGCCCAACCTGCTGCCTGCCAAGTCTCAAACGGCCCTTGCGCCCAGCCAAAACCCCAACGCATCGCCAAGTCAAGGTCACGGGCATGGTGCGCGATGTGCTCCAACTGCACTGCCGCGTAGTGGAAGATGTCGCGGAAAATAGCCCACAAAAACTGTGCCTGTGGATGCTGTGAGGCCCGCAGCGCCAAGAATTTCTCTGCTGGGTTCTTGATTTTCAAAATAGCGGCCACGTCTTCAGCAACCTGACCCACCGAAGGGCGATACGCCTGCGCTGCCAAATCCAACACCTGGATTTCTTTGCCCTGCTTACGGAAAATCCCACCACGGGTTTTCTGGCCCAATGCACCCTTCTCAATCAACCCGTGCAACCATGCAGGCACCTTGAAGTGGCTGTGCCACGGATCATGGGGCAAGGTGTCTTGCATGGTCTTGACCACATGTGCCAACGTGTCCAGACCCACCACATCTGCCGTACGGTAGGTGGCACTCTTAGGCCGGCCAATCTTCGGGCCAGTCAAGGCATCCACTTCATCAAAACCGAGGCCAAAAGCCTGGGTGTGGTGCATCACGGCCAAAATCGAAAACACACCAATGCGGTTGGCTACAAAGTTAGGGGTGTCCAATGCCCGAACCACCCCCTTGCCCAAACGAGACGTCAACCAAGTCTCTAACGCATCGAGCGTTGCCGCATCGGTGCTCTGCGTGCCAATGATTTCAACCAAGTGCATATAGCGTGGCGGGTTGAAAAAGTGAATGCCACAAAAGCGCGGATGCAACGCCTCAGGCAATCCTTGTGCCAACGCATTCATCGACAAGCCCGACGTATTGGAGGCAATGATGGTATTGGTGCCAATATGGGGTGCAATCTTGGCGTATAGCTCGTTCTTCCAGTCCATGCGCTCAGCAATGGCCTCAATGATCAGGTCGCATTCAGCCAGCAAGGGCAGGTGCTCCTCGTAGTTGGCGGCATCGATCCACTTCAACTTGTCCACGCTGGCCAGCGGTGCCGGATCGAGTTTTTTCAGCCCACTGAGGGCTTTTTTGACGATGCCGTTTTTGTCGCCCTCTTTGGCTGGCAAATCGAACAACACCACAGGCACATTGGCATTGGCAAGGTGCGCTGCAATTTGCGCCCCCATCACACCAGCGCCCAGCACGGCAGCCTTTTTCACGGTCAGTTTGCTCAAGGTTGTCTCCTTTGATTTTGGGGTGCCGAAAAAATAAAACGAACGTTTGAATTGTAGAGGGGCCGTTCTACGGGTCAACCACTTTTTGTGAAAATTTTTTGCGCGTTGACCGTAGTACGGCAGATGCTGTTAGAAGGCGTAGTTCAACTGCACCGACAACATGTCGGCAGAGGTTTTGAACTGGCCGCGAATGGTCTGCACCACCGTGGTTTCGCTGGGATTGCTATAGACATTGCGTGCCGTCCTTGCATCCTTCACAAAAACATGGACATAGCCAAAATCCAGTGAGGCTTTGGGCGTCATACGCCACTTTGCCCCCAGCGCCAGCCAGACACGGTCGGCATCCGGCACGGTCATGGAGCGGAAGGTATCGCTTGGTACGGGGTTTTTGTCATAAGCCGTTCCAAACCGCAGCATCCATTGCTCATTGAGCTGATAGGTGGCCCCCAAACCAACGCGATAGGTGTCTTTGAAGTTATAACGCAATGGCGCTACCGCTCGCGTGCCATCGGCATAAACAGGCTCCAATTTTTGCAAACTGCTCCAACCCGACCATGTGTAGTCTGCCAGCACCGCCCATTTGCTATTGACCCGGTGGTGCAACGCCAAAGAGGCGGTATCGGGCGTGGTCAGATCAGCGGTAATGTCGCGTGTTGGGTTGGCTGTCTGGGTTTTTTCGCCCTTTAGATGAAAACGAATTTTGGAACGGTAACTAAAGCCCACACGGGTTTGTGGCTGTAGTTGGTACATCACACCCAAGTTATAGCCCCAAGCACCGCCATCGCCGGTCAGCCGGCCCGTTCCATCGGGGGTCGTGTTGGGGCCAAGCACCGTAGCCTGTTTGAAATCCACCTCTGCTCTGGCATAGTTGATCCCCACAGCCACCGACAGCGCATCATTGAGCTTGTAAGCCACCGATGGATTGAGATTGATGACTTTAATGCTGGTTTTTTGCCCCGAATAACGTCCGGTGAAAGCTTCTCCATAACTGGTTTCGTCGGCAAACGTGGGTGTGACCGCCATGCCAAAGCGCCAATCTGGCGTTGGTGCATAAGCGTAGTAAAACATCGGAATGGCATGCACCCCGCCGCCATCACCGCCACTATCACCTATGGGTTTTCCCACCACAGCATTCAAATAGCCACCCGTTCCCTCGTTGGTGAAGTGCGTACTGCGGTCAAGCACGGTGGTCGCCATGCTGAAGTTGTGTCGTTCAGGCAGATACGTCATACCAGCTGGATTGACAAATACGGTGCTGGCATCTTCTGCTGCGGCAGCAGCACCAGCATTGGCTACACCAATCCCAGAGGCGCTTTGCTCTGATAACTGAAAACCCGAAGCCAAGGCACCGCCACAAAACGCGGCAGCGATCAGCGCCGGAATGAGGCGCAGGGTCATTTTCTTTTTCATCCGTTTGTCTCCTGTGTTGTTGATGTAGGAATAAAAATTAGAACGAACATTCGTTTGAATTGATGGCAAAAAAATAATGCCCGTTCTGGTGGGATGACAGTGAAAAAATCTCTAGCGTTGATTACACCAACGTGCCTCAGGCCGCCTTGCGGCACACGGCGGGCTTATTGGCCGTTGCTACGTGGTAATCAAAGGGGAAATCATCCACACGCACCACCATGTCACGCAGATGATTGCGTCGGCGCATGATGTGGTACTCCGCTACGTTAATAACCCCTGCCTCCAAGGCCACCATGGCAATATCACGCACATTGGCTTGGGGGTTGTTGACAAAGCGCCCCTCTTTCTCAGCCGTGCGGATTTTGGCTTCGATCTCTTCGGCGGCCAGCGTTGCTTGGAGCGCCAGTTCAATCGCGCCAACCGGCTCATGCTCTTGGAGCGGCACAAAACACTCGGCGGTCAAGCGGTCGCGGGTGGCCGATGGTGCAATCAACAGCTGAGCCACTTGATGCCCCAGCGCATCTGATGGCAAAACACATGGATGGCCCCACGGAAACAAGATGCGATAAACCACGCGGGCCATGAAGCGCGCCGGAAAATTGGCTATCACCCCATCAAACGCCTGCTGTGCCTTGTACATGGCGTCCACAATAGCCCAATGGGCAAGGGCCGCATCCGCCTTCTGGCGACCTTCAGCTTCGTAGCGTTTCAGGGTGCAAGAGATCAAATACATCTGGGCCAAAATGTCACCCAAACGGGCCGACAGCTTCTCACGGCGCTTGACACTCCCGCCCAATACCAACAGCGACACATCAGACAAGAAGGCAAAGGCAGCAGAGAAACGGCTCAGTTGCTGGTAGTAGCGTTTCATTTCCGGGGCCACATCGGTATTGACACCCGCAAGGTGCGAGCCTGTCAGGCCCAACCACAAGGCACGCAAGCCATTTTTGGTAGTAAAGCCGATATGACCAAACAAGGCCTTATCAAAGTCCACCAACCCTTGCTGCACA
The DNA here is from genome assembly GCF_042652905.1 of Giesbergeria sinuosa. Lineage (NCBI taxonomy): Bacteria > Pseudomonadati > Pseudomonadota > Betaproteobacteria > Burkholderiales > Comamonadaceae > Giesbergeria > Giesbergeria sinuosa. The sequence continues at coordinate 225,882 of NZ_JBHSHJ010000003.1, forward strand.
TGGGGGTTCTGGGCCGCCCGCATTTCTGACAACAAATAGGGATGACAGCGAATCGCACCCTGCCCAAAAATGATCAATGAGCGGGTTAGGATATTGGCACCCTCCACTGTGATGCCGATGGGCACTTGCTGGTAGGCACGCCCCAAAAAGTTGGACGGGCCAAGACAAATGCCCTTGCCGCCAATCACATCCATGCCATCATTGACCACCTGACGAGCACGCTCGGTTACATGGTACTTGGCAATGGCAGACACCACCGATGGTTTCTCTCCCAAATCCACCGCACCAGCGGTCATTTTGCGCACCGCATCCATCATGTAGGTGTAGGCGCCGATACGGGTCAGCGCCTCCTCAACACCCTCAAATTTGCCTACGGCCATCTTGAATTGCGAACGCACACGGGCATAACCGCCCACGGTACGCGCCGCCATTTGTGCCATGCCAGTGTTAGATGACGGCAGCGAGATAGAACGGCCCGCCGCCAAACACTCCATCAACATACGCCAGCCCTGCCCGGCCATCTTCGGGCCACCAATGATGAAGTCCAATGGCATGAACACCTCTTTGCCACGGGTTGGGCCGTTCATGAACATGGCATTCAGTGGGAAGTGGCGACGACCCGTATCAACACCCGGATGGTCGTATGGCACCAGCGCACAAGTGATACCTATGTGTTTTTGCTGACCCAGCAGACCCTCTGGATCATAGAGGTGGAAAGCCAAACCAAACACCGTGCATACCGGTGCCAAAGTGATATATCGTTTATCCCAAGACACCCGCATGCCAAGCACTTCCTTGCCTTGGTACATGCCTTTGCACACAATGCCCACATCCGGAATCGATGCCGCATCAGAACCGGCCCAAGGGCTGGTCAAGGCAAAGGCGGGCACCTCAATGCCCTTGGCCAAGCGCGGCAGGTAGTAGTTTTTTTGCTCCTCAGTGCCATAGTGCAACAACAACTCTGCTGGGCCCAGCGAGTTGGGCACCATCACAGACACCGACAACGCCGACGAGCGGGTGGACAGCTTGGTCACCACCTGCGAATGCGCATAGGCAGAAAACTCCAAACCACCGTATTTCTTGGGAATGATCATCCCCAAGAAGCCCTTGTCTTTGATGAAGCGCCACGCTTCGTGGGGCAGATCGTACAGTTCGTGGGTGACCTTCCAGTCATCCACCAAACGACAAGCCTCCTCGCACTCTGTATCAAGAAAGGACTGTTCTTGCGCCGTCAACTGGGGCACGGGGTAGGTGTGGAGTTTGTGCCAGTTGGGTTTGCCACGAAACAACTCCCCCTCCCACCAAACCGTGCCTGCCTCCAGTGCATCACGCTCGGTGTCGGACATCTGGGGCAGCACTTGGCGGTAAGCCGCCAACACAGGGCTGGTAATCAGGCGGCGACGCAGCGGACGGATGGTAAGCAACAGCCCTAAGGCCAGTGCCACCCCTGCTGCCACCACAGGCCCGCTTGTCAATGTGAACTCCATCATTTGTCTCCTAGGATGCTCTCCAATGTTTGTCCCCTTGCTGATGGGCAACAAACATTCATACGTTCGTTTTAAATAATGATAAGAAGAAGGCCCGTAGATGACAAGTCTTTTTTCATTCATTCGTTTGAACGAGCTCCCCCGTCACGCTGGAGGGGGAGAGCACTAGGCAGCGATCAATGCTCTATCGGGGCAAATTGCGGCAGCGGTGCGCGCAAGCCACCCAGCAAAAAAGAGAGAAGGCGAGGCAACAACCGATCAATGCGATCAATCGAATCTTCGGGTTCAATCTGCCAGTCGGTCACCAAGCGCAAGCCATCGGTTCCAGCAATGGCGTAAGAGGTGGCCCCCAACATAAAGTGGAAGCGCCAGACAATCTCGGCCTTGGGCACATCTGGCAGCGCCTTGAATAAGGCCTCTTTGTAGCGTTCTACCACCGCCCCATACTCATGCGCCATAAAGGTACGGATGAACTCGGAAGGATCGGTTAACGTGCGGCCCAGCAAACGCAGAAAAGTCACGCCACCATGCTGCTGATTTTCGGCCATGCGCAACAAGGTGCCAAAAAAACCGTCCACGATCTGTGACGGCTTCAAGGGCTTGCCTGCAGCCGCACTTTCCATTTCATCCAGCACACGCAGGCGCTCTTCATTGAGCCATGCCAAGCGGCGTCGGAACACCTCCTGCATCAGTGCCCCCTTGGAACCAAAATGGTAATTGACTGCGGCCAGATTCACCGCGGCTCCACTGGTAATCTGGAGCATCGACGTGCCATCGTAGCCCTGTTCCATGAACAAACGCTCCGCCGCGTCGAGAATGCGTTCACGCGTATCTACCTGCCGAATTTCCATCACACTCACTCTCTATCATTCATACGTTCGCTTGAATGATAGAAAGAAGGCACAACTGCTGCAATCGTTTTTTTACGCCTTCCCGCCCGCGTCTTGATCCCACTTTTTCAAGCGGGCCAACTTCTCTTGGATCTTGATTTCCAGCCCTCTGGGCACTGGTTGATACCAACCAGGCTCTGCCATACCATCTGGCAAATAGGTGGCTGCTGCCGCATAGGCATGGGGTTCATCATGGGCGTAACGGTATGCCTGCCCATAGCCCTGTTCTTTCATGAGTTGGGTGGGCGCATTGCGCAAATGCACAGGCACTTCACGGCTCTTGTCCCGCTGCACAAAGGCCCGTGCCTGCTGGTAGGCCGCGTATCCTGCATTGCTTTTGGCCGCCACCGCCAGATAGATCACGGCCTGCGCCAACGCCAACTCCCCTTCTGGGCTACCCAATCGCTCATAGGTCAGGGCAGCCTCGTTGGCTATCTGCATCGCCCTAGGATCTGCGAGCCCAATATCCTCCCAAGCCATGCGAACTATGCGCCGGGCCACATAGCGAGGGTCGGCACCGCCGTCCAGCATGCGACAGAACCAGTAAAGCGCAGCATCGGGGTGGGAACCACGCACAGACTTGTGTAGCGCCGAGATCTGGTCATAGAAACTGTCTCCGCCCTTGTCAAAACGCCGACTGTTGAGGGTCAGTGCATTTTGGATAAAAGCCGCATTGATCTGGGTAACCCCAGCCGCATAGGCAGCCGTTTGGCATTGTTCCAGCAAATTCAGGAGCCGTCGGGCATCACCGTCGGCATAAGCGATCAGGGTGTCTTGGGCCGCAGCATCCCACTCCAGGGCGCTGGGTGCAATGGTGTGTGCGCGTTGCCACAGCTGCTTCAACTCCCCGTCAGTGAGTGGCTTGAGCACATAGACCTGGGCACGAGAGAGCAAAGCCGAGTTAACTTCAAAGGAAGGATTCTCTGTAGTGGCACCAATAAACGTCACCAAACCACTTTCGGCATAGGGAAGCAGGGCATCTTGCTGGGACTTATTAAACCGGTGAATTTCGTCCACGAACAGCAGTGTGTGCTGGCCGCTTGCCAGATGCTGTTCTGCCCGCTCCATCGCCGCTCGAATGTCTTTGACGCCAGAAAACACCGCAGACAACGCAATGAATTCGCACTGAAAAGCAGTCGCCATGAGCCGGGCCAAGGTGGTCTTGCCCACCCCTGGCGGCCCCCACAAAATCATGGAATGGGGTTTTCCTGATTGAAAAGCCAATCTGAGTGGTTTGCCCTGCCCCAACAGATGGGACTGTCCAACCACGTCATCCAAAGTTTGGGGGCGCAGGACTTCGGCCAGTGGGGTGTGTGCAGAAGACGTGGGCATGGCAAGCAAACGCAGAAAAAACGGGCATTATCCAACCCCCCACCTGTTCTTCAGGTATGTCATTTATTTTTCTGACACTGCACATGACCCCACACCTGTCCGCAGATCCATTTTTGATGGTGGTGACTACTGTAGGTAGCGCCGAACTGGCCCGCCAGATGGCCCGCAGCTTGGTCGAACAACAGCTGGTGGCCTGCGCACAAATCAGTGCCATTGAGAGCTTTTACCCTTGGGAAGGAAGGGTACAACACGATACCGAATGGCGCATTCTGTTCAAAACCCAGCGCCACCTGTATGCCCAGGTGCAATCAGCCATTCAGGCACTGCACAGTTACGATTTACCAGCCATTCATGCCGTCGCTGTGGAGGCTATTGAACCAGCCTATGGTGACTGGGTACAGTCCCACTGCAAACCAGCCGTGCTCTCTGTCTGACACTCTCCTCAGACCCAACACCGGCAATAGCCTGCTGTTACTGACGCAATACATCCGCCCCTGCGGGGGGCTTGAACTGGAAGGTAGCAGCGGGCAATACCGGATTGGTTTGCACCTGTGAAAACCGGATCATGGAACGCTGTCCAAAGCTGTCCAGAATTTCCAGTGCAGCCAATTGTTCCCCAGCAAAACCAATGCGCACACTTTGCAATTGGCCCTCTTTGCTCTTGGGGCGGGCCAGCACCCACTCCAGATTTTCTTCACCTTGAGGTGCCGGACTGACCTCTAACAGAAAATCCATGCGCAAAGCCTTCAAGTCGGGGGCAGCAGCCAATAAAGCTGCTGGTGCGCTACCCAAGGCCTGCGCCTGGGCACGTTGCGTGACTTGGTTCAAATCGGCATCGTAGAGCCACAGACTTTGACCGTCGGCCACAATGGTTTGCAAAAACGGCTTCTGGTAAACAAAGCGAAAACGCCCTGGACGCTGGAATTCAAAGGTGCCACTGGATGTCTTGCTGCGCGCTGCCTGCCCATCTTTGCCAGGGGAAGTCACTACCTGGGTAAAGTCTGCTCGCCCCGTTTGGGTTCCCCGCAAGAATACGTCAAGGCTTTTCAACCCGTCGGCCATCGCCGATGGAATGCCCACCAGCAAGACGAATGCAGTCAGTATCTTTTTCATCGGCATGGGCAACAGACACTTAAAAACCGACGGTCTCATCTGGTGCCAGTGGCTCATCCAGCACACCGGGCACATACACAGGCCGCCCCTGAGACTTTAAGAACGCCACTACGCGGTGGACTTCGTCGGCAGAAACCAACGCGCCATGCACCCGTGTTGGCACACCGGCGCCAGCCATCACATACAACATGTCTCCCATCCCCAGCAGGGTTTCTGCCCCAGTCTGATCGAGAATGGCTCGGCTGTCGGTCTTGCTGCTGACTTGGAAAGCCATGCGGGTAGGTATATTGGCCTTGATCAAAGCCGTAATGACCTCAGTGCCTGGTCGATGGGTAGACAAGATCAGATGGATACCCGTGGCACGGGCTTTTTGTGCCAAACGTGCGATCAATTCCTCGGTTTTCTTTCCCGCCACCAGCATCAGATCTGCCAGCTCATCGACCACCACCACAATGTGGGGCAAGTGCCCTAAAGGCTCGGGCTCCGAAAAATCTGCCACCAACGGATTGAGAATGCACTCATCACGGGCCTCGGCGGCATCAATCTTGGCGTTATAAGCCGCCAGATTGCGTACCCCCAACTTGCCCATGAGCCGGTAGCGGCGCTCCATTTCTGTCACGCACCAGTTCAAACCACGGGCTGCCTGGCGCATATCGGTCACGACAGGGGCCAACAGATGCGGAATATGGGCATAAAGGGACATCTCCAGCATCTTGGGATCGATCAGCAGTAGGCGCACATCCGCAGGCTCGGCCTTATAGAGCACACTCAGCAGCATGGCATGCAGGCCCATAGCCTTGCCAGAATCGGCGGTGCCCGCCAGCAAAACATGGGGCATTTTGGCCAAATCAGCAACCACTGGGTGGCCCACAATATCTTTGCCCAAGGCCAACGCCAGTAAGGAGGTATGCTCCCGAAAGGCTGCCGATGCCAAAATCTCGGTTAAACGAATACTTTGGCGTTTGACGTTGGGCAACTCCAACGCCATATGGTCTTTGCCCACAATGGTTTCTACCACCCGAATAGACACCAGACTCAGAGCGCGCGCCAAATCACGGGCCAACTCCACAATTTGTATGGGCAGTACGTCGGGGGCGAGTTTGATTTCGTAGCGGGTCACCACCGGCCCAGGCATGGCCGCAGCCACAGTCACCTCGACGCCAAAATCCCGAAGCTTCTTTTCAATGAGACGACTGGTCATCTCGAGTGTGTCGGAAGAGACGGCCTCCTGCCGCACCACTGCGGTCTCTAGCAAGGTCAATGGTGGCAGGCCCGTGCGGGGGCGATCCATTGCTGGGGCTTCCGACCGCTCCCTCATCAAGGGAGCCGGTGCAGAGTCTGGGGCCGGATCCACCCAGCGCGGCGCCGCTTGTTCTGGATCAATGATTTTCAGGGGCTGTGGATGGTGCTCTTCCAACTCGATGCGTTCTTCATGCACCACTTCTTCACGCAAACGGGCTGCACGTTTGCCCTCAGCAATATCTTTGGCCTCTTCGCGACGGACGCGCCCCAATTGCACCACAGCGTCGAGGCGTGCGCCCAAACCCTCGGCCAAACGCGTCCAAGAGAAATGAAACACCTGTGCGGCACCCAGCACCGCCAATGCAAAACCCAGCAGACCCGAGCCATCAAAGCCCAACCACCGCATGGTGGCTGGCCCAACGATGTAGCCCAACACACCACCTGCATGGCCTGGCAACAACGACTCAAAATGATACAGACGCGACCACTCTAGCCCTGCACTGGCGCACAACAACAACGCCAACCCACCCCAAAAGCGGGCACGACGGGCCAATACTTCTTTGAGCGACAGCTCATCGGCCAGCAACTCGTCACCGCGCAAGCGCCGGGCCAAAGACGACAGCCAAACAAAGGCTCCCGCCACCAAACACCACCACACCGAAAAACCCAGAGAAAAATAACTGACATCGGCCAGCCAAGCACCTGCCCGACCCAGACGGTTGCGCACCAATCCATCTCCGGCCCCAGAAGTAGACCAGGCCATGTCCAGTGGCGAATAACTCAGCAGCGTCAGCAGCCAGAGCACCAGTGCCAACGCACCGGCCAGCAGCGAGACCTCATGGCCTAGCCGGGCAATGCCTGTGCGCAGTGCAGATTTGCCAGGGGGAGAAGCATTCAGGGTGTTGGATGAATAGGTCATGGGCGTGCGGGCGAAGCTTACCCGATGATGCAACGACATATGGCGCAGAAGCCGACCCCGCCGACCAGCATTGCGCTGCCATTACGGCTATTGTCGTTTTCAATGAATGCCATGCAAAGCATGCCATCAGCAAGACGGCCAAGTTGCATGATACTTGCACCTCTGTGTAATCGCATGAATCTGAACTTTTAAGCCCTATGTCCAGCACCTCACACGCCCAAGTCCTGATCCTTGGTTCCGGCCCTGCCGGTTATACCGCTGCTATTTATGCTGCCCGCGCCAACTTGAACCCGGTGCTCATCACTGGCATGGCGCAGGGTGGACAGCTCACCACCACCACCGAGGTGGACAACTGGCCTGCCGATGTGCATGGCGTGCAAGGCCCAGAATTGATGCAGCGTTTTCTGGAACATGCCGAGCGATTCAAGGCACAAATCATTTTTGACCATATCAACCAAGTAGACTTTTCCAAACGCCCCTTTACCTTGACAGGCGACAGCGGCACTTACACCTGCGATGCCCTGATCATTGCCACCGGCGCTTCGGCCAAATACTTGGGCCTGCCCTCGGAGCAAGAATTTATGGGTCGGGGGGTTTCGGGCTGCGCCACCTGTGATGGTTTCTTTTACCGCGAGCAAGATGTCTGCGTGGTCGGTGGCGGCAACACGGCGGTGGAAGAAGCCCTGTACCTGTCCAACATTGCGCGCAAAGTCACGCTGGTGCATCGGCGCGACAAGTTCAAGGCCGAACCCATCTTGATCGACAAGCTGATGGAAAAGGTGGCTGCGGGCAAAATTGAACTCAAAACTTTCTTTACCCTACAGGAAGTGCTGGGCGACCAAAGTGGCGTCACTGGCATTCGCATCCAAAGCACCCAAGACGGCCACAGCGAAGACATTGCCCTGCAAGGCTGCTTTATTGCCATCGGCCATGCCCCCAATACCGACATTTTCCAAGGCCAACTGGAGCTGGACAACGGCTACGTTGTGACCCAAGGCGGGCGCAATGGCTTTGCCACACAAACCAGCGTACCTGGCATTTTTGCCGCCGGGGACGTGCAAGACCATATCTACCGCCAAGCCATCACCAGCGCGGGCACCGGCTGCATGGCTGCACTGGATGCCCAACGTTTCTTGGAACAAAACCCACCCGTTTAAAGCGCACGGGTTATAATCCTAGGCTTTGCCAAAACTGGCCCAGTCTCTTGCAGACAAAGCCGGGGTTTTGATAACCATGGCAATCGGGTTACCGCCACCCTTCTGGCGAGGTGAGGTTGAGCCACCAGGCAGGTGCCGCAAGGCAGCCGCCCCGCAGTGGCCAACCGTTCCAAATGATCGGAGTGTCCTTATGGCACGCGTATGTGACGTCACGGGCAAGAAGCCCATGGTCGGGAACAATGTTTCCCATGCCAACAACAAAACCAAGCGCCGGTTCCTGCCGAACCTGCAATACCGCCGTTTCTGGGTTGAGTCGGAAAACCGCTGGGTGCGCCTGCGTGTTTCGAGCGCAGCCCTGCGTTTGATCGACAAGAACGGTATTGAATCGGTGCTCGCAGACCTGCGCGCACGTGGTCAGGCTTAAGGAGAAGCACCATGGCAAGCAAAGGCGGACGCGACAAGATCAAGCTGGAATCCACTGCGGGTACTGGCCACTTCTACACCACCACCAAAAACAAGAAGACCACGCCCGAGAAGATGCTGATCATGAAATTTGATCCTAAAGCTCGCAAGCACGTCGAATACAAAGAGATGAAGCTGAAGTAATACTTCTGCCTCTACCTTCTCCAAAAGGCTGCCCGGTACACCATGACCCGGCAGCCTTTTTTCGTTGCCAGTCCTCTCTTTACTGAGCGTTCAATCCTTGGCATCGATGCTAGGACAGCCGACACGCATCAGCCGCAAGGCGCCCTGCTCATGGACGATACGCAGCGAGCCATCCGCTTGGGATGCTTCGATCATGGGCAGCAGAAGAAAACGGTGCAACAGCAAATAGCGAATTTGGGAAAATCTTGGCGAGATGGCCTGCAATTCGCACCAAGGGCGTCCTTGCACCAAGGCTTGGCTTAACACTGGCGCTAGGTTGGGGTTGTCTGTAAGCGGTGGGGTATGGCGCCTCAACTCCTCCATCATCAGCATGGGGGCATAGGTGGTCAACACCAGCCCCCCGAATCCGGGGTCGCGTGCATAGTCCAGCAGATAGCGGTTCAACGCCGGATCATCAGCCGCCTGCTGCAACGAGTGCTGCCTTTGACGGAAGTCTTCGATGCTCCAAGGGGCCACCCAAGCCAGCACAGCAGCCACGGTTAGCACACCAAAAGACATCCATCGGCCAACCCCAGACAAAGGCCAGTTCACTAGACCACCGCCGTCTGCAGCGACTGTGACAGGAAGCACTTTGTCCCATTGGTCGAGTAACCACTGCACGCCAAACCCCAAAGCAAGGGCCACAGGCACCATGACGGGCAAGAGATTGCGACTGTCATAAGAGAACAAGCTGGCCCACAACAACAAATACGGTAGACACAGGCCAAGCACCAAACGCCGACCATCCACCCTCATGCAGGCCATCGCCAACAGGACAGTGACCACACCAGCAGCAGTAGTTGCAGAACCAAAACCAGCGAATGCGTCCATCAGCGGCCCTTGCAAAGCATGGCCGATACGCTGTATCCAGTTCCGATCTGCATGGATAATGCCAACGAGGTAGCCAATGTTTGTCACATCGACCCCCATGCGAATGCGCCAAGCGGTATACAGATACCACGGGGCGGCAAGCGCCAAAAAAAGCAACGCCTTAAACGCAATTGATGACCACGGCACCTGACGGCGCAGCCACATCGCAGCCGCTGCGCCTAGCCACCACAGCCATGCAATACCGCCCGGCTGCTTGGTCAACAGTGCAGCAGCGGCGGCAATGGCCGCCAGCGTCAGCGCCATACTGCGATCTATGCTGCCACGATAGCCAAGCAGGAGCAGATAGGCTGTAAGCGAAACAAAGCAGGCCACGGGCACATCCGCATAGCCGGAGTCGGCCATGCCGCGGAACGCGAAACGCAGCAAAACCAGCCAAGCAGCACACCCCCACAAAAAGGCATCGTCACGCCAACGCCGATACCCATCCACCAAAAGCAAACAAGGCAAAACTGGAAACAGCAGTATGAAGAGTCGGGCCACCGGCTGCGCAGCATCCGGATCGATCCATCCATACAGCCCCGCCAGAGCCGTCGGCAACAGTTGTGGATAGCCCATCGTATAGATGGGCGGAACGTGGCGATGCCATTCTGTAGCCCAGCGATTCCAACTGACAAGGGCATCCCAAGCCTCAAACACACCGGGCACGCCACGGGCAATATCTTGGGCGAGCAGGGCCAGGGCAATAGCAACAGCGGCCATCGCCAGTGCGTGCCGATACCAGCGGCCTTTTGCAGGGGTGGCTGGCATACCCAGGTGTACATGCCGGAAACGGCGCACGAGCCAAGCCCACGCCACGAACGTGAGAGCAGCGGCAATGGTAGGCAACGCCCAAGCCGGCAAAGCCCCCTGCCCCACGGCCACGGCAAAGAAGAAAGTCTGGAAATTTGCCAGCAACCCAAGACACATCCCAAGGCCCAAGGCAGGCACAAACCCCAGCTGTCGCCCCAATGCCGTGGGGGCTAGCCAAGGCCACAGCAAGGGCATGAACCCCACCCACTGGAGCAATGCCATGAGGGCAGCGAAGGTGGCGTGGACGCTCAAGAGGTCTGCGGTCATTGATCAGGCGTGCGCCGCACGCAATTTGAGCAAGAATTGCCGTTTAGCGTGGGTAACTCAGCCTTTTCTGACCCAGACTGCGGCAAAAAAACCATCAGTTTGGTGCAGGTGCGGCCACAGACGCACATACTGCGTGCCCGTGTCACCACCGCTGCACAAACTGGCCGCCGCATCGACTTTGAGCTGTGCCAACACTTGGCCGGCATCCAGTGCCACAAAGTCGGGGTGTGCAGCCGCAAAGGCTTGGGCAATGCGTTCATTTTCTTCGGGCAGCACGCTACAGGTCGCATAGACCAAACGCCCACCGGGTTTGACCAAGCGTGCAGCACTGGCCAAGATGGCCGCCTGTTTGACCTCTAGCTCCTGCACGGCTTTAGGGGTTTGGCGCCATTTCAAGTCGGGATTGCGGCGCAGGGTGCCTAGGCCAGAACAGGGGGCATCGACCAGAACACGGTCAATCTTGCCCGTCAGGCGTTTGACACGTTCATCACGCTCATGGGCAATGGCGGCTGGATGCACGTTAGACAGTCCGCTGCGCGCCAGTCGTGGCTTGAGCGCATCCAGCCGGTGCGCCGACACATCAAAAGCATACAAGCGCCCAGTGCTGCGCATGGTGGCACCAATCGCTAGTGTTTTGCCGCCCGCACCAGCGCAAAAATCTACCACCATCTCGCCACGCTTGGCATCGAGCAGCAGCGCCAGCAGTTGCGATCCTTCATCTTGCACTTCAATCGCGCCACGCACAAAGGCGGGCAACTTGGTCAACGCAGGCTTGCCCACCACACGCAACCCCCAAGGGGAATAAGGGGTTTCTACCGAAGCTATACCCGCCTGTGCCAACTCTCGCTGCACATCGGCGCGTTTGTCTTTCAAGACGTTGACCCGCAAATCCAATGGCGCACTGCACGACAGTGCCCGCACCAGTGGCCAAAAGCCTTCTCCCACTTGCAGTTTCAGTGGCTGTGCCAGCCAATCGGGCAGGTTGTGGCGGTGGCGCTCCATCAACTCATCGTCGCGCACAGCATCGCATTGGATGAGCCATTGTTTTTCACGCTCATTCAAGGCGGCATGCAAAAAATCACGGGCACCGTGCACAGCCTGAGGGTGGGTGCGCCGTGCCTCCTCGTCTTGCCAGTGGGCAAAGCCCAAGATGGCCAGCCGTCGCTCACGCGGGCCAGAGCCGGAAGGGGCCATGTGGTCAAACAAAAGTTTCTTGCGTAATACCGTATAAACGGTTTCGGCCAATGCCGCACGCTCGCGCTGGCCCAAGCCCCGGTGATCACGGAAAAACCGCGACACCACGGCATCGGCTGGGTGTTCAAAGGTAAGGGTGAGCCGCACCAGTTCGGTACAGGCTTCAATAAGGGCTTTCGGATGCATGGGGGTGATTGTCCCTGATAAGGAGATAGCCCTCCCGCCCCTAGCATCATCATCACCACCCGTTAGGATGGATGGTCTGCCACGCCCCAGGAGCGATGCCGTGCCCCTATCCCCACGCTGGAGCCACTGTTTGTTGCTGTGCAGCATGGCCCTGCTGCCACTGGCGCATGGGGACGGTGCCCCTGCACCACGAGAACAAGCCTCGGTATATGCCCATATTGCTTGGCCCAATCCGCTCAACCCCGATTATGTGCCGCTGGGGCAAGACCAGTTTCTGCTCTTTACCCGCCAGGGAATGCGGCGCTGGGATGTGCCCACCCACACATTCAGCACGGTGCCTAGTTGGCCTGCCCACCATGCGCTCAAAGAGATATGGGCACCCTTGGGAGCAGGCAGGCTGGTGGTAGGCCGCAGCCATGACGCACAGGATCAATCGACCGATGTAGTGGTGTGGTGGGATACGCAACAGCAGGCTTTCTCGCTGCCCCTGCCACAGGCACAGAATGTTCGGATTCATGCCCTTGTGCCGCTAGACGCCCAACACGCCCTGGTGTGCCAGCAACCGCCTACGGCATACGGCAGCACCCAGCCCGCGCACCGAGCCGCTAAGGTGCTGGCCCTGAATCATCGCCAACTGCATTGGGTATCCACACCCACCGAGGCGCTGCGCCAACGCCTGCAGGCCCACGGTGTGCGTGGGCAGATTGAAGACTGGGGGAGTCTACCGAACACCCCCACCCACCACCCGGTGTATTTTGATGCCGATGCCTGTGCATGGAAGCTCACCCATCCGCCCAATGCCATGCGCAACCTGCCTGAGCTGCGCATTCAGCACCACCGCTTGCCCGATGGCCGCGTGCTGGTGTCGCAAGCCGAATGGAATCGCCAGAACGACAGTACCCACCCCACACTGGGGCCGCCTATGGTTTGGGATGCAACAGCCCAACATTGGACACCCATAGAGCTAACGGGCGAGAGCGCCTCTGCCCCCAGACATTTGCACGCCTTGGGGCTGGATGATCTGCCGGTGCGTACGCACAAGACCTTCATTGAGTTTTTAGACCCACAAAGCCTGCGCTGGGTACGATCTCGGCAAAATTTCCCAGAATCGCCCTGGCCTCGGGTGGCTCCCTTGGCGAACGGGCAGGCGCTGGTGTTGGGGTTTGATAACGGGGAGGTGTATAAGCTAGACCAGCAAACCAAACCCGACCGTGGACACCTGCTCAGTGCTCACGGTCGGTTTGGTGTTGTCCGACAGCACCACGGTGGGGTGTTGCTGGCAGGCGCGGGGCAGCAATGGTCACCAAGCAACCGGGTACAACGGATTGACACCTCGCAACGGCAAGCCCACAGCGCCGCCCCTATGCATTGGCCCATAGCTTACTTATCGGGGCTAGAACTGGCCGACCGCAGCGTGCTCTACTTTGGTGGTGCGCCCACCGGCTGTGCCCCTTCGTCATGGGGCGAGCCATGCAGCCAACAAGAGGCGATGCCCTCGTTTCGTTATTTTCCGGCCCAAGACCGTTGGGAAACAGTGCCCGACTTGCGCATCCACTTTGCCCACGGCTGGCATTGGGATACAGGCAACTCGGATGTGGTAAGCCAGTGGCCCCGGCACGATGTGCTGCGGCGGCGCAATGGCAACGTGTGGTATCTGGAGGCAGGCAACCCTTGGCAGCGCCCCCCGGAAGGACAAGCCCCTGCACCTGTGCGGCTGATGCGTTGGCACGCTGGTGGGCCTCCCCAAGAGGTACTGCCCCTACCACAACACCGCACCCAAGCCACATTGCTAGAACTGCCTGCAACAGCACAGGGTAGGCTCGTGGCTGTGGTAGGGGGGCAATCGAACCATACAACCCCCTTGCGCAGTACCCTGCTGCTGGACGAACGAACGCAACGTTGGCGCTCAGGCCCGCCAGCCCATTACCCCGGCGGTATGGCGGTACAGCTCCACAATGGGCGCATCTTCAAACTATCGCTCAAAACCCAGTTTGCGGACTCTGGCTACCAAGCAGAAATCGCTGACCGAAGGCTGCGCCGCTGGAGCCGTTTGCCCCCCTTACCACTGCCCCCAACGGGGGTGGGCAATTTCCGCATCACCAACATGGTGGCAGCTGGCAACCGGGTGTATTTGTTCACCAATGTTTTTGACCGCCGCAGCTTGATCTGGGATGACGTTCGCCAGCGTTGGCAGGTCTCTGGGCCTTGGCCCCAGCGTGAGTTGGCCCCAGACTATGTGTTGCCCCTGACCCCACAGCGCCTGTTGGTGCGCTCTCAGGAGAGATTCCATGTGGTTCCCTACCCGCAGGCACGCTGATCTGCCTTGGCCCCGGCTGCGCTGGTGGCTGGCTGGTTTGGTACTGCTACTGGCAGATGGTATGAGCGCGTGGGCACAAGCATCTTCTGCACTGCCAGAGCCACCCCCCCCTGCCATCGCCCAGACGCCCGTGGGAATGGCGGTGATGACCAGCTTGCAGCCTTTGTCTGCACTGGAGTTTGACGCGGCGGTGATTGAATCCAAGCGCCGCCACCGAGGCAGGCGCGAAGACCCCGTAGATGGGCCGTGGGAGTTTTTAGACCCCGACCGGCTGCGCCGGATGCTCCAGATGCCAGCCTTTGCAGCCTTGACTGCTCAAACCAAGGAGCCGCTGATCGACCAAGCCGGGGCATGGAATTTACTGACCTTCGAGCGCCCCTCAGAGGCACTGGCGCTGTGGGCCATGCTGTTTCCAGAGCGCCAGCCCGGCCAGCCTATCGATCCTCAGTGGGGCACCCATCTGCCCAGTTTGCAGGTCTACCGGGCCGATGCCTCTTGGGCCACCGAGGCCGCGGCCACCATGATCATGATGGATTGTCTGTCCCGCCCGGTTTGGCATATCTATGCCCAAGACCCCATGCTGTGGGCCATGCGCAGCAACATGGGTTGGGAAATGCCCAACAGTTTTGATTTTGGTATCTGTGTGCGCAAAAGCACCCCCGCCCACGGCCCAGGCCGTTGGAGCCATAGCCCCGACACCGACTACGGGCACCAAATTGCGGCAGTGCTAGAACAGAAATTCTCTCGCCTGTTGCTGCGCCAAGGTTGTGATGGCAAAGGGCCAGACAGTTGCTTGCACTTGATGTATGCCTTGGCCTCCCTGAACCCCCGCCATCCACAATGGCCTGCCATTTTGGATAAGACCGCTCTGGCCTTTACCCCAGAGCAGATGCCACTCCCCACAGCACAATGGTTACAACGGGTGCGAGACAAGGGCCATCCGCTAGACGATGCCGACCGCCACACACTGCTAGCAGCCCATACGGCCATTGCACGGCAGATGATCTACTTGGGCATTCGCTTGCAGGTACTGAGCCACAGCGCCACCAGTTGGCCTCAGCATGGCATGCGCGAGCTGCGTACCACCATCGACCACATACTGACCCAAGCCTTGGCACAGCAAGCACTGGGGGCTGTGTATATCGGACAAATGCCTTTGGATGTGGTGGGCACTTCATTCCCACCCTCCGACCCGTGGCGTAGTTTTCGTGCAAGCCCTGAATGGCCCTCGGCCTTGCAAGCGGCAGTACGGGACTGGGCACGCGACCATGCCTCGGCAGCAGATTGTGTCTTGCCTGAACGGCTGCTCCAGTGGGTGCCCCCGATGATGGCACTGGCTTGGTCTTTGGAAAGAATGCAACAAGGCCGCGATACCTGCAAGGCACTGCCCCAACAGTGGATTGCGCAGCAATACGCCCAAGGCCACACGGCGGCTCTGGCCCAGTTACGCACCTACCTGCCTCTGGCTGCATCCCAGCATTCCACCAAGCATCTGGTAAGGATAAAAAACCACAGCTGGCTTTGCACTGGCTGGACTGACATCACCCGCCCACCACCCCAAGACCCTTGGAAACTCTGCAAGGCTCCCCTGCGAAAAACGCAGTCAGGCTCCACTGCGAGGCAGCTCCACACGGGCCAGTAACCCGCCGCCTTCTGCATTGCGCAATTCGAGCATGCCCCGATGGCGCTGAACAATGTCGTTGGCGATGGCCAAACCCAGCCCAACACCCCCAGTATGGCGGTTGCGCGAGGTTTCGACACGGTAAAAGGGAGCCAGCACCCGTTCTAACTCGGTGTCTGGCAGACCGGGGCCGTGGTCTCGCACTTCAATGGTGAGGGCCGTAACGGTATCGTGCAGCACGATCTGCGCACTACCACCATAACGAATGGCATTGCCCACCAAATTGTCCATACAACGGCGCAAGGCGCTGGCCTGTACCCGCAGTGGAACCGCCTTTCCTTGCACTGTCACAGTGTGTCCACAGGCCTGCTGGTCATCGGCCAGACTCTCTATCAAAGCCTGCACATCTACCAGCACCCAAGGCTCGGCTTGAGCCCCCCCGCCCAAATGGTCTAGGGTGGCGGCAATCATGGCATCCATTTCTGCGATGTCGCGGCTCAAGAGGCGGCGCTGCGCATCATCTCCCAGACATTCGGCCCGCAAGCGCAAACGGGTCAATGGGGTGCGAAGGTCGTGCGACACAGCCGCCACAAAACGGTCACGTTCTTGTAATTGTTGGCAAATGCGCGCCTGCATCTGGTTAAAGACCCGGCTGGCCTCACGGCATTCCAGCGGGCCCACTTCGGGCAAGGGCGGGCGGTGAATGTCTTGCCCCAAATCCCGTGCCGCTGCGGCCAGATGGTGCAGGGGTTGCGACAGCCAGCGCGCCCCTACCCAAGCGGCAGCCATCAAAGCGGCCAGACGCACCCCCACATCCAGCAACAGCCCTGCGGGAAACCCCCGCCCCGGTGGCTCAGGCGGCTTGCCGGGGTGGGGCGGTGGGGCGCTCCAACCGGGGGGTGGAGGATGGCCCGGATGGGCCACATGCAACGGCGGTCGGCCCGGTGCCCCTGGCCCAGGCTCGGGACGCAACTCGAACAACAGTGTGATAGCCAGGGCATGGCTGCTCAACACTGCCACAAATAGCAAGGCTGCCAAACGGCCAAACAAAGTTGCAGGCAGCAAATGCGCCAGCACCTGCTGCACGCCCCGGTAGCAACGGGTGGCACTCAACGCAGCCATGCCACTGGCCCTTGCACCGTCTGGCTATTGAACAAATAGCCTGCACCACGTACCGTTTTGATCATGGCAGGCTCGCGCGAATCATCAGCCAGCTTATGCCGCAATCGGGACACCAAGAGATCAATGCTGCGGTCTAGCATGTCCATTGCGCGTCCTCTGGCCTCTTCCATCAACTGATCGCGCCCCAAGATGCAACGCGGTCGGCGCAAAAAGGTACACAGCAGGCGAAATTCGGCATTCGACAAAGGCACCACCACCCCTTGGGGTGACACCAAATGGCGCTCCATGCCATGCAGCGTCCAACCATCAAAACGCACCACAGCATCTGCACCGCCTCCTACAGCGCCCCCAGAGCTGGCCCCTGTGGCAACCGCACGACGCAGCACCGTCTGGATACGTGCCACCAACTCCCGTGGTTCAAAGGGCTTGCCCATGTAATCATCGGCCCCCATCTCTAACCCCAACACACAATCGTAGGGATTGGCCCGCGCCGTCAAGATGATGATGGGCAATTGTGAGCGCGCCCGCAGCTCACGCGCCAAGGTAATGCCATCGGTGCCGGGCAACATGATGTCCAGCACCACCAAATCAATCGGGTGCGCTGCCAGTTGTGCGCGCATAGACCAGCCATCACTGGCTGCATGGGCCGTGAAACCAAAACGGTTGAGGTACTGGGTCAGCAGCGTGGTGATGTCTTCATCGTCATCCACCACCAAGATATGGGACATGGGCAGGTGGCAGCACAAGCTGCCAAACAAAGCAAAACGGCAGTATAGGCAAGGCATGCCCCCCAGCCATCCCCCGAAATGGTGGGTGTTTTACAAGCTGTTAGGAGGCTGAAACCGGCTTTCGTATCAACC
Organism: Giesbergeria sinuosa; assembly: GCF_042652905.1. Lineage (NCBI taxonomy): Bacteria > Pseudomonadati > Pseudomonadota > Betaproteobacteria > Burkholderiales > Comamonadaceae > Giesbergeria > Giesbergeria sinuosa. The sequence goes on from NZ_JBHSHJ010000003.1 coordinate 243,914, forward strand.
TTGGTACAAACAGGACAAACTGGGTTTACCGGCAGTTCCAACAATGCCTCTCAGGCTGACGCAGGTCATGCGCCAGCCCTTCATGGAATGAAAGGAACCGACAATGACAAGCATCAGTGGCGTCAGCAGCGCATGGTCTCACACCTACGCGCAGCGCAGCAATGCGCAACCGCAACCAGGACGGTTGTCCGAACGCCTGCAAAACAAATTTGACCAAGACCAAAGCGGTGGCATCGATGCCACCGAACTGGAAGGGTTGCTCAGTGATGTAGCCCAGAAAACAGGTGCCAGCAGCACCTCCAGTGCTGCCGATTTGCTCGCCAGCAACGATGCCAATGGCGATGGCAGCCTCAGCGGTGATGAACTCGACAACACCCTTCAAAGCGTGCTGCCACCCCCCTCCACCATGGAATTTGCCCAATCGCGTGGCCTGTCTACGGAGGCGGCCAGCCAAGAGGAGGGGGATGACCTGTTTGGCAAGGTAGACAGCAATGGCGATGGTGCCGTCAGCCAAGAGGAATTACAGGGGCTGCTGGAAAAAATGTCTGGGGGCACTGCCAGCCAAACAAGCGTTAGCTCCGATGAGGTCTTTAGTCAGCTCGATACCGATAGTGATGGCAACCTGACCCCAGCAGAATTTGATGCGGGCCGCCCTTCTGGGGGCCAACAACAGGTGGCGGGTGACTCCCCTGCCGCAGGTATGCCGCCCCCACCCGGCGGAATGCCACCGCCTGCCCCCGGTGCCAACTCCACCGCAACCGACAGCACCAGCTACGACGAACTCGACACCAACGAGGACGGCGTGGTCTCTGCCGCCGAGCGGGCTGTGGCAAGCCTCCAAGAGAGTGTGCAAGACACCCAAGAAGCCGCCTCCACCCTGTTCAGCGCCATCGATACCGATGGCGACAACACCATCAGCAGCAGCGAAGGAGAGGCCTTTATTGCACAACTCAACAGCCAGAGCAACACCAGCCAGACCGATGCGGACAACACCCGTGGCACACAGCGCAACCCGCTGAATGAGGAAGTACGCCAAGATTTATTGCAACTGGCCCAGTTGGCACAACGCCAATATGCGGCTGTGGCGAACAATTTGTCCAGCACAACCACCCAAGGCAACACCGTCAATCTGTTGGCTTGAGCGGGGTGCCACCCCTCGGAATGGGGGTAGCGACTAACGCGACGACAACCATTGTGCAATGGCCCTGGGGTACAACACATGCTCTTGGGTCAGCACCCGTGCCGCCAAGGTGTCGGCGGTATCGTCAGGCAGCACCGGCACCACCGCCTGATCGACAATCGGGCCCACATCCAACTCTGCCGTGACTTGGTGTACGCTGGCCCCCGCAAACTTACAGCCAGCATCCAACGCACGCTGGTGTGTGTGCAAGCCGGTAAAAGCGGGCAACAGCGAAGGATGGATGTTGAGCAACCGCCCCGCGTAGTGCTCAACAAAACCGGGCGTCAAAATACGCATAAACCCAGCCAGTACCACCAGGGCCGGATCGTACTGGTCAATCAACGTAGCCAGCGCCGTATCAAAGCCCTCGCGGCTGTCAAATTGTTTGTGGTCTAGCACTTCCGTGGCAATACCTTGCGCACGGGCCAGCTCCAACCCTTTGGCATCAGCCTTGTTGCTGATGACCACTGCCACCCGCGCCCTTAGGCGCGTAGCCCAGTCTTGTTGCTGCGCTGCGCGCACAATGGCGGCCATATTGGAGCCACCCCCCGAAATCAAAATCACGATGTTTTTCATTGCTTTGGATTATCCCCGCCATGCCCTTTGATCCGACCACCCACCCCCTGACTGCTGTGCAAGCCCGTGTGCTGGCAACCCTGATGGAAAAAGCCCGCACGGTGCCCGACAGCTACCCACTCACGCTCAACAGCTTGGTGCTGGGCTGCAACCAGAAAACCACGCGCGACCCCGTGATGAATGTGAGCGAAGCCCAAGCCCAAGAAGCACTGGATGAACTCAAACACCTGTCTTTGGTGTTTCATAGCAGCGGTGGACGCACGACACGCTGGGAACACAATTTTCAGCGCGGTATTGGGGTGCCCGAACAATCGGCAGTGCTGTTGGGCTTGCTGATGCTGCGTGGCCCGCAAACAGCCGGTGAGTTGCGCATCAATGCCGAACGCTGGTATCGCTTTGCCGATATTTCTTCGGTCGAGGCCTTTTTGGATGAGCTGCAAGAGCGCAGCAGCGAGAAAGGCGGCCCGCTGGTGGTGCAGTTGCCACGCGCTCCCGGCGCCAGAGAACAACGCTGGGCACATCTGCTGTGTGGCCCCGTCGATACCAGCAGCGCCAGCCCAGGCGGCAGTGCTGACAACACAGCCCCCGCATTACAAGCACGGGTAGCCACCCTAGAGGCCCAAGTGGCAGCCTTGCAGGCCACCGTAGAGCGCCTGTGCAACGAACTGGGCCTGCCTGGGCCTACGTCAGCCGAAAATTGACCGGCAGCAGCGGGGGAGGCAACTGCGTCTCTCCCAACGACTCACGCAACATAATTTCCATGCTGCGGCACAGTGTGTCTAGGGGCAAATCGTTGCTCTCCAAGCCAAATGGCTCCTCAATCTCATCGCCCAAAGCATCCAGACCAAAAAAGGTATAAGCGACAATGCCAACAACAAACGGCGTCATAAAGCCAGTCACATCTACCAACCCAAACGGCAGCAAGAAACAGTACATGTAGGCCGTGCGGTGCAGCAGCAGCGTATAAGAGAACGGAATCGGCGTGAACTTGATGCGCTCACACGAAGCTGCCGCCGCCGTCATGGCCGAGAAGGTCTGATCCAATGGCACCGCCAAAGCTGGGTCAATCTGCTTTTGGCGCACACACTCGCCCAGATCGCGCCCCATCGCTTGCATCAGTGCATCGGCCACATTGGAGCGGTGCTGCACCTGTGCCCATTCGGCAGGCGTGAGCCAATTTTGCAGCAACGCATCATCTTTCTGGCCCCGCAATTGCAAGCGCAGCGCATGGACAAAAGCAATCGCCCGGTGCACCATGCGCACACGCACATCGCTCTCACGCTGGCGGTAGTCCAGTGCTTGGGGCAAATGGATCAGGCTCTGGCACTGGCGCGTGAGGGAGCGGGTGCGCAGCACCAACTCACCCCACAACTTTCGTGCTTCCCAGTAGCGGTCATAGGCGGTGGTGTTGCGAAACCCCAGAAAGATCGCCAACGGCAAGCCAATCAACGTGAATGGAATCGCAGTCAGCGTGATTTTGAGTGTAAAGAGGTTGCCATGCGCCAAAGTCACCAAAGTAGCCAGCAAAATGTTGAGCAACAAGGTAAAGCGTATGCGCTGCAACACCGAGCCGCGCACGGCCAGAAACAGGCGCCAACCGGCGGGGCGATCACGAACGATCATCAGAATCCCATCCTGAAAGAAACAGCAAAGGGACTGCATTGGAGCATGTTGGACAGCATTTTGCGCACCAGATACTGAATGTCCTACGTACCAAGCCGCACAGGCTGGGCGACAATAAGCCCTTTTCGAGCCTCCGGGGCCGCCACTGCCGCACCAGCAGGTATAGGGCACCTTTGCAAAGAACTCCCCTCCATGAAGATTTTTCGCGGTTTCCGCCACCCTGGCATCGCACCCGCCTGTGCCCTGACAATGGGCAACTTTGATGGCGTACACCGGGGCCACCAGGCCATGCTGGCACTGCTGCAAAACGAGGCCCGGCACCGGGGCGTGCCCAGTTGCGTGCTGACCTTTGAGCCCCACCCGCGCGACTATTTTGCTGGCGCTTTGCACCGGCCCGAACTGGCCCCGGCCCGCATTGGCACGCTGCGTGACAAGCTCACCGAGCTAGAACGCTGCGGTGTCGATCAAACCGTCATTCTGCCGTTTGATGCCCGCTTGGCAACCCAACCACCGCAAGCCTTTATTGACCAAGTGCTCGTCGCCGGTTTAGGGGCACGTTATGTGTTGGTGGGCGATGATTTCCGCTTTGGTGCCCAACGCGCCGGGGACTATGCCCTGCTAGATGCCGTAGGCGCAGAACAGGGCTTTGATGTGGCCCGGATGCTCAGCTACGAAGTCCACGGCCTGCGCGTCTCCAGCTCTGCGGTGCGGGAGGCGCTGCTGGCGGGCCGGATGCAGGATGCAGCGCAACTGCTGGGACGGCCCTACACGATTTCGGGCCACGTAGTGCATGGGCGCAAGCTGGGGCGTGCGCTGGGCGCCAGCCACAGCCAGGCCGATGATGGCTTTCGCACACTCAATTTACGCTTTGCCCATTGGAAGCCTGCCGCCAGTGGCATCTTTACCGTATGGGTACATGGCCTCAGCGATACCCCCTTGCCCGGCGTGGCCAATTTGGGCATCCGCCCCTCCCTCGACCCCAACGATGTCAACGGGGGCCGAGTGCTGCTAGAAACCCACTGTCTAGAATGGCCCAGCTCCCTCGGAGCCGAGGGGGGCTACGGTAAAATTGCCCGGGTGGAACTGCTGCACAAACTGCACGACGAGCTCAAATACGACAGCTTCGATGCCCTCACGGCGGGCATTGCGCGCGACTGCGCCGACGCGCGCGCTTGGTTTGCCACCCATGCCCAAACCCGCCGCCAAACCACCCGCGACCGAATTTGACGGGCTGCTTTGCCCGCCCTCCCCTTTGCTGCGCTACCTAAACAGCCCCGTTTAGGCTGCGTCTATCGTATTTCTCCAAAATTTTTGCTATGTCAGACACCCAAAAATCCACCGCTGCCACCGACTACCGCAGCACCCTGAACCTGCCCGACACCCCCTTTCCGATGCGTGGCGACCTGCCCAAACGCGAACCAGCTTGGGTGAAGGAATGGGAAGACAAAGGTATCTACCAAAAACTACGCGACGCCCGCAGTGGTAAGCCCAAGTTCATCTTGCACGATGGCCCGCCCTACGCCAACGGCCAAATCCACATCGGCCATGCGGTGAACAAAGTCCTCAAAGACATGATCACCAAAGCCCGCCAGCTGGAAGGTTACGACGCGCAATATGTGCCCGGCTGGGACTGCCACGGCCTGCCGATTGAAAACGCCATCGAAAAACTGCATGGCCGCAACCTGCCGCGCGACGAAATGCAGGCCAAGAGCCGTGCCTTTGCCACCGAGCAAATCGCCCAGCAAATGCAAGACTTCAAGCGGCTGGGGGTGCTGGGGCAGTGGGACAAGCCCTACAAAACCATGAACTTTGCCAACGAGGCAGGCGAATTGCGTGCCCTCAAGCGCGTGATGGAGCGCGGCTATGTCTATCGTGGCCTCAAGCCGGTCTATTGGTGCTTTGACTGCGGCAGCTCCTTGGCCGAGTTTGAAATTGAATACCAAGACAAAAAGAGCGAAACGCTGGACGTGGCCTTCAAAGCCCACGACCCAGCCCGCCTAGCGGCTGCGTTTGGCCTGCCTGCGGTGCAGCCAGAAGCCTTTATCGTCATCTGGACGACCACTGCTTGGACAATTCCGGCCAACCAAGCCCTGAACCTGAACCCAGAGCTGCCCTATGCACTGGTGCAAACCGAACGCGGCCAGTTCATTGTGGCGGCGCAGTTGGTCGATGCCTGCCTGCAACGCTGGGGCTTGACCGGCCAAGTGCTAGCGACCGTGCCCGGCCAAAGGCTGGATGCACTGGAGTTTGAGCACCCGCTGTACGACGTGGCCAACCCCGATGGCAGCTACGGCTACCGCCGCTTGTCGCCCGTTTATCTGGCCGACTACGCCACCGCCAGCGATGGCACGGGTATCGTCCACTCCGCCCCCGCTTATGGTGTGGATGACTTTAACTCCTGCATTGCCCACGGCCTGAAATACGACGACATCCTGAACCCCGTGCAAGGCAATGGCTGCTACGCCGCCGACTTCCCGTTGTTTGGCGGCCTGCACATCTGGAAAGCCGTACCCGTGGTGCTGCAAGCCCTGCGCGATGCCGGGCGCTTGTTGGCAACGCAAACCATCACCCACAGCTACCCACACTGCTGGCGGCACAAAACCCCGGTCATTTACCGCGCTGCGGCCCAATGGTTTGTGCGTATGGACGAGGGCGAAGGCGTATTCACCAGCGACAAGGCCGAAAGCACACTGCGCGCCACCGCCCTCAACGCCATTGAGCACACCCATTTTTACCCCGCCAATGGCAAAGCCCGCCTGCGCGACATGATTGCTGGTCGGCCCGACTGGTGCATCTCGCGCCAACGCTCTTGGGGCGTGCCACTGCCGTTCTTCCTGCACCAAGATTCGGGCGAGCTGCATCCACGCACGATGGAAATCATCGATCAGGCTGCAGAGATCATCGAACAAGGCGGTATCGAGGCTTGGAGCCGCGTGACAACCGAAGAGATTTTGGGCGCTGAAGACGCACCGCACTACACCAAGAGCACCGACATTTTGGAAGTGTGGTTCGATTCTGGCTCCACCTTCTGGCATGTAATGCGCGGCACCCATCCCGATATGCACCACGACAGCGGCCCCGAGGCCGACCTCTACCTCGAAGGCCACGACCAGCACCGGGGCTGGTTCCACAGCTCGCTGCTGCTGGCCAGTGCCATCTATGGCCGCGCTCCTTACCGTGGACTGCTCACGCACGGCTTTACCGTAGACGGCCAAGGCAAAAAGATGAGCAAGTCCTTGGGCAACACCGTCTCGCCGCAAGAAGTCAGTGGCAAGATGGGGGCAGAAATCATCCGTCTGTGGTGCGCCTCGACCGATTATTCGGGCGACTTGGCGATTGACGACAAAATCTTGGCCCGTGTGGTCGATTCTTACCGCCGCATCCGCAACACCCTGCGTTTCTTGCTGGCCAACGTCAGTGACTTTAACCCAGCGCAAGATGCGGTGCCGTTTGAGCAATTGCTAGAGATTGACCGCTACGCGCTGATGCGTGCCACCCAATTCCAGCAAGAAGTGTTGGCGCACTACAAGGTGTATGAATTCCATCCGGTCGTGGCCAAGTTGCAACTGTATTGCTCGGAAGACCTGGGGGGTTTCTATCTGGATGTGCTGAAAGACCGGCTCTATACCACGGCACCCAAGAGCTTGGCCCGCCGCAGTGCCCAAACCGCACTCTGGCACATCACGCACGCCATGCTGCGCTGGATGGCTCCGTTCCTCAGCTTTACCGCCGAAGAAGCCTGGAAGGTGTTCGGCCAGTCTGAATCTATCTTTTTGGAAACCTACGGCAGCATCGGCGTGGGCACAACCACCGACGAAGGCTTGCTCGACAAGTGGGAGCGCATCCGGGCCATCCGCAATCTGGTGAACAAAGACATTGAAGTGGTGCGCGCTGCCGGTCAGGTGGGCTCCTCACTCCAAGCCAAGGTGGTGCTGACGGTTCCGCCCGAAGACCATGCCCTGCTGGTCAGCCTGGGCGAGGATTTGAAGTTTGTCTTCATCACCTCGCATATCGAGCTGCAGGCAGGCGATGCCTATGCGGCCCAAGTGAGCGCCAGCACCGATGCCAAGTGCGAACGCTGCTGGCACTACCGCGAAGACGTGGGCCACGATGCAGTCCACCCCACTCTCTGTGGCCGCTGCACCAGCAATCTGCACGGTACCGGCGAGCACCGGGCCCACGCCTAAATGGGTTCTGCATTTGAGTTGGGCCGCCCCACAGGCGGCACCCTCTGGCCTTGGTTGGGCTGGGCGCTGCTGTTGCTGCTGGCCGACCAAATCACCAAGGCCATGATTTTGGGTGCTTACCAATTGGGTGATTCCACTCCCATCACCCATTTTTTTAACATTGTGCGGGCGCACAATACGGGCGCTGCCTTCTCCTTTCTGGCACAGGCGGGCGGATGGCAGCGGTGGCTGTTCACGGGCATTGGTGTGGTGGCTACCGTGTTCATTGTTTGGCAACTGCGCCAGCATCCAGGGCAAAAACTGTTTGCCTTTGCCTTAGCGAGCATTTTGGGTGGTGCCATTGGCAATGTCATCGACCGGGTCATCCACGGCTATGTGGTGGACTTTTTGGACTTTCATTGGGATTTTTTGTCTGGCCTGTTTTATGGCGGCCATTTTCCTGCCTTCAATATTGCCGATATGGGCATCACGGTGGGAGCCGTGTTGCTGATTCTGGATGAGTTTCTAAGGGCTCGCGCAGCACGCTGACATCCATTCGGCTCTGTCCCGATAATGCCAGTGACACTGCTGCCCCCACGCGGGACAGCGTTCTTCTTTTGACCCCTTCTTGGTGTTGGCCTGTGAACACAGGTCAGCACCAGCCATGCCATGAAATCCTCCCTGACCCCTGGCACCGCTGCCATGCTAACCTTAGCCCCTTTGCTATGGGCAGGCAATGCAGTAGTGGGACGCCTGATCAACGATCTGGTGCCCCCCATGACGTTGAACCTCATCCGCTGGCTGTTGGCTTTTGTCTTGCTGCTGCCACTGGCCCACCGGGTGCTGCGCCGTAATAGTCCGGTATGGACGCACTGGCGGCGCTTCATGGTGCTGGGTTTGCTGGGCATTGGTTGCTACAACGCCCTGCTGTATCTGGCACTGCAAACCTCTACCCCTATCAATGTCACCCTGGTGGGCTCCAGCATGCCGGTGTGGATGCTGGCCATTGGCACGCTGTTTTTTGGCGTCTCGGCCACACGGCGACAGGTAGCGGGAGCCGCACTGTCCATCACAGGGGTGGTGGTGGTGCTCAGCCGGGGTGAATGGGCTCAATTGCTGGCGTTGCGCTTGGTGCCCGGCGATTTTTTCATTCTGCTGGCTACCGTGGCTTGGGCGTTCTACAGTTGGCTGCTGGTGCGAACGTCTGAACCAGCGACCATCCGCAACGATTGGGCAGCCTTTCTGATGGGTCAGTTGGTGTTCGGTCTGGGTTGGTCATGCTTGTTTGCAGGCGCTGAATGGGCCAGTGGTATGGGCACGCCAATTGTGTGGGGCACACCCTTGCTGGCCGCGTTGGCCTTTATTGCTATTGGCCCAGCCCTGTTGGCCTACTGTCTTTGGGGCATTGGTGTGCGCCGTGCTGGCCCCAGCTTGGCCGGTTTTTTCGCCAACTTGACCCCTCTGTTTGCCGCGTTGCTGTCGGCGGCTTTTCTGGGCGAGACGCCCCACCTCTACCATGCCCTGGCTTTTAGCCTGATTGTGGGCGGGATTGTGGTGTCGTCGCGGCGCTAAGATTCAGTCGTCGTATCCAACCCGTGTGGCCCCGGCCACCAATTGCGACAAATCCCGGTCTAGCAGTGCTGCATCGCCCAACTGCCATTCGATCAAGCGGCGCAGGTGGGTAATGCTGTCCAAATCCATGTGCAGGCAGCGCAGCCCTGTGTGGTGCTCGTCGCCCCGAGCCACTTCCACCGACATCGTGATATGAACGCTCGATGGTGCCAAAGTCAATTGCAATTGGCACAGGGTGCCCGGCGGCACCGTCCGACCCTCAGGCAACTCCACCAAGGCACCCTTGAGCGAAAGATCCAACACATGCACACGCAGGCTGGAATGCTCAAGCTTCAATAAGGCCGGGGCATCGAAGTGGACACGGGTGAAATGGCGACGTTCGTGGGACATGGCGGCTCAGATTAGATGAAACGAATATGGCAGTTTAAGCGCCTGCTGTGTCTTCGTGTGAGAAACTGACAGCTTGTTTCTGCTCCGATTCAAGCACGCTTTCATGGCCACACCCACTTTTCTGCCACCGTTTTGCGCCCTTTCCGAGTTGCCGCAACGGCTCCAACAGCAGGGTTTTGCTGTCTTGCCACCCGCAGATGTGGCCCGCTGGATAGGCTGCAATCTGTCTGACTTGCAGGCGCTCGAGCCTGACTGGAATGACCTGCCCCCAGACCACTATCTGAGAGATGGTGGCCGCTACCGCCAACGCCGCCATGCCTCTTTTATCGTGCAAGAAGCCACTGTGCATACGGTGCACCACCGTGCCCACTGGCAACCTGTGGAATACAACGCGCTGCACGGCGGCATGGAACGGTGGTTTGAACCCATGCGCCCAGACAGCCTGACGCGCCCAGTCTGGAACCAATTGCTGCACACACTAGGGCAGTTGTGTACCGATGTGTTCACGCCCGGCCACCCGCCGCCGCCGTGGTTTGTCGAGTCGCACCAGTTTCGCATTGATACCACCGATGGGATTGGCCGCCCAACCCCCGAAGGCGCACACCGTGATGGCGTAGATCTGGTAGCCGTGTTTTTAGTGGCGCGCCAAGGCGTCAAAGGAGGCGAAACCCGCGTGTTTGAAGCCTGTGCGCCCGCCGGACAACGCTTTACACTGACACAACCGTGGTCACTGCTGTTGCTGGACGATGCCCGCATGATCCATGAAACCACCCCCATCCAGCCTGAAGTGGCAGGCGGTTACCGTGATACGCTGGTCATCACCTGTCGGCGTGGTGGTTTCCAGGACAACCCTCGTTCCTGAGAGCGCACTACTGGCCCGGCCCCTCTTGTGTCATCAACTCCAAGGAGAAAAACCATGTTCAAACACATTCTGGTACCAGTAGACGGCTCGCCCACCTCGATGTTGGCCGTCACCAAAGCGGCTGGTCTGGCCAAGACCTTTGGCAGTGCTGTCACCGCACTCTATGTGATTGACCCCTATCCCTTCACGGGCGTGGGTGCTGACTTTGCCTATGGTCAGGCGCAATACCTGAGTGCTGCCACCGCAGAGGCCAATGCAGCCCTAGAAGCCGTGCGCCAAGCCATGCAAGAAGCCCAGGTGGACGTGCAGGTGCTGGTGGGGGAAGGCCATGCCGTGCATGAAGGGGTCGTGCAAGCCCTTGAGAAGACGGGTGCCGATCTGATCGTTATGGGTTCACATGGCCGCCGTGGTCTGGAAAAACTGATGCTGGGCAGCGTGGCCCAACGCGTCCTCAGTGCCGTGCATGTGCCGGTGCTGGTGGTGCGCCAATAAATCCCACACCGCCCCTATCCCCCCCACAGGGGGCTGGGGGGTGTGCGGTTTACTCTTCAGAAGATCGGCTTTATTCGATCTTGGCGCCCGAGGCCTCCACAATGCCCTTCCACTGGGTATATTCACGTTGCAGCTGTTGGCTCAACTGGGCTGGGGTCATGGCTTGGGGTTCGGCACCCTGGGCCTGAATGGCGGTCTGGATTTCGGGCTTAGCCAGTAGTTTATTGACTTCTGCATTGAGGGTGGCGACCAACGCAGCAGGTGTGCCAGCTGGCGCAAACAACCCATACCATGTACTGACATCAAAGCCTTTGTAGCCTGATTCGGCAATGGTTGGCACATCTGGCAGCGAGGAGCTGCGCTGGGCCGATGTCACGGCCAGTGGGCGCAATTTTCCTGCCTTGATTTGTGCCATAGCCGATGGCACCGAGGACACCAGCAAATCGACATTACCCGCCAGCGCATCTAGCAGTGCCGGGTTGGAGCCTTTGTAGGGGATGTGGCTCAACTGAACACCTGCGGCCTTGGCAAACAGGTCAGCGGCCAAATGGATAGAAGTGCCATTGCCGGGTGAACCATAGCTCACGGTATGGGGGGCAGTGCGCGCAACCTGCACCACATCGGCCAAGGTTTTAAAACGAGATTGGGCACCTGTGGCGATCAGCACTGGGGTATAGGCCACATGGGCCACAGCCACCAAATCTTTGGTGGGGTTCCAGGGCAGGTTTTTGTACAACCAAGGGGCAATCACCAAGTTGTCTTTTTGCCCCATCACTATGTCGTATCCGGTGGGCGCGGCCTTGACGGCTTCGCCGATGCCGATGGTGCCACCTGCACCAGCCTTGTTGTCGGCCACGATGCTCCACTGGGTTTGCTCTGAGAGCTTGGTTGCCACGAGCCGGGCCAAAATATCGGTGCCACCCCCCGGCGGAAAGGGCACCACCATACGGATAGGTTTGCTGGGATAAGGTGCTGCCGCCACAGGCGTCTGGGCATAGGCGCTAGCGCCCCACAGCAAGGCCAAGGCAGTGCAAGAAAAAGAGCGACGCAACATGAGGGGGTTCCTTGTCCAGTAATCAAAGAGAAAAAAGCTGTGGACTGGATGCAGGCTCAGTCTGAGCGCACATCAGCCACGGGCAGACTGCCAAAATCGGGGCGGTGTAACCAAGCCAACAGGCGGGCCGCCGCCTCTTGTGGGGACGTGAGCATACCGGCGGTTTGCAGTGCCACAAAGTTGACCGCATCAGGGAAAGCACTGGTCTGGGCGCTGCGCAACTGCACCTGCATGTCTGTATCAATCACACCGGGCGCTAGGGAGCATACCTTGGCCCCGTGGGGTTTGAGCGCCTCATCCAAGGCCACACAGCGGGTAAAGTGGTCCATGCCTGCCTTGGCTGCACAGTAGGCCGCTTGCGAGGCCATGGCCCGCCGCCCCAGCCCCGAAGAAATGTTGAGCACCTTGCGCGGCAACGGCCAAGCCTCGGTAGCCCCCAAAAATGCAGCTGTGAGCAGCATGGGGGCTTCTAGCCCCACCCGCAGGGCTTGGGCCAATGCCACCGGATCGCTGGCAGACAATGGCGCAATGGGGGGGATGACCCCTGCATTGTTGATAAGGGTTGCACTGGTAAAAACCCCCACAGGCTGGGCTTGAAGCCACTGGCGCAGCCGCGCCGCCGCCGCAACGCCATCGGCCAAATCATGCTGCCACTGCTCTAAGGTGGTGCCCTGGGCCTGTGCTTGCTGTGCCAACCCGCTGTGGGTATGGCGGGACAGACAAATCAAGGTATCGCCCGGCTGCAATAACTGGTGGGCCAGTGCCAGACCCATGCCCCGTGATGCGCCCGTCAAGATGGTAAGGTTGCCGCTCATGCTGGGTGCTGCTCCTTGGTGATGCTAAAAATCCGGGGGGCAAGTGTAGTGCAATGGTTGGCCGGTGGCTGGATGCACCAACCCCAATGCTGTGGCGTGTAACAGCAGCCGGGGCGAACGGGCCAAGGTGGCCGCATCGGCATAGAGCGCATCGCCCAAAATGGGGTGGCCGCAAGCGGCCAAATGCACACGCAACTGGTGGGTGCGGCCTGTGAGCGGCTCTAGCTCGACCTTGGTGGTCTGCGTGGCGGTATTGGCAGCCAGCACCCGCCAACGCGTCTGGCTGGGCTTGCCGTGTACGAAATCCACCACGCGCAATGGCCGCCGCTCCCAATCAGCGGCGATGGGCAAATCAATGAGTTGCCACGCCCCACAGATGTCCGGCGGCGTCCACAGCCCTTGCACCACGGCTTGATACGACTTGTGGATACGGCGCTCGGCAAAGGCGGTGCTCAAGGCCCGTTGTGTGGTCAGATTGCGGGCCATGAGCACCAGGCCAGAGGTGGCCTGATCGAGCCTGTGCACAATCAATGCTTCGGGCCAACAGCACTGAACGCGGGCACTGAGGCAGTCTTGCTTGTCTGGGCCTCGTCCGGGCACACACAGCAGCCCAGAAGGCTTGACCAGCACCAGTAAGTCGGCATCGACATAGAGGCAACGTACCCCCTCTGGACTAGCACCCACTGCATGGGTAGGCGGGGTCACAGTTCACCCATCAGGAGCTTTTGCACGGTGGCGCACATCTCCTCGACATCGTTGGGTTTGTGGATGAGCGCGCGCGCACCTTCGGCCCGTGCGGCCTGCTCAATCTCTGCGGTGATGTAACCCGAGGCCAACGCCACAGGCAAATCGGGGCGAATACCCAATGCCTCGCGTACCAAATCGACACCACAATAACCGGGCATGTTGTAGTCTGTGACCAGTAAATCGTAGGTTTGCGGGTTGGTGCGCAAGGCCTGCGCTGCTTGGCGTGGGTCGGTAAAGCCACTGACGATATAACCGCGGCGCTTGAGCAGGCGCTGCACCAGAAAAACCAGTGCTTTGTCGTCATCCACATACATCACATGGTGTTGGCGACTGGGTGGGATAGGCGCTGCAGGCGCGCTACTGACGACGGGCAAGGCTGGCTCCTGCACCTCGCTGACAACTTCTGCCGCCAAAGCTGGAAAATACAGGGTAAACCGGCTGCCCTGCCCCAGCACACTGTGCACATCGACGGCGCCACCATGGGTGCGCATCACACCATGCACCACCGATAGGCCCAAGCCTGTGCCTTGCCCTACCGGTTTGGTAGTAAAGAAAGGCTCAAAAATGCGCTGCAAGATAGCTGCCTCAATGCCGGGGCCGTTGTCTGAGACTGTCAGACTCACGTAGTCCCCCTGTGCCAAGCCCAAACGTTCGCGCTGGCGTTGATCGGGCCGCGCGATCTGCAACTCCACCTGCACACTGCCGCGCCCATCACCCAGGGCATGGATAGCGTTGGTACAGAGGTTGAGCACGGCCTGCTCCACTTGGGTGGGATCGGCCAACACAGGGGGCAGTTGGGGGGCCACATGTAGCCGCAGCTCGATGGCTGGGGGCAAGGTCACACGCAGCAAACGCTCGGTGTCTCCCAGCACCTCACCCAGTGCCACAGTGGAGCGCCGGGGTGGCTCATTGCGGCTAAAAGTCAAAATCTGACGCACCAGATCGCGGGCACGTCGCCCGGCCTTTTCAATCTCGACCAAACTCTCATGCGCAGGGGAGCCAGATCCACAGTCGGCCTTGGCCAGTTCGGCATTGCCCAAAATGGCACTGAGGATATTGTTGAAGTCGTGGGCAATACCGCCTGCCATCGTGCCCACAGCTTGCATTTTGTGCGATTCGCGCAGCTGCACTTCCAGCTCGTTGCGATGGGCCTCGGCTTTTTTACGTCCGGTCAGGTCGCGGGCAAAAATAGTGGTGGTCTCACCCTCAGCATGGCGCTCGAACGATACGCTCACTTCCACCGCCAGCTCCTTGCCGCTGACGGTGTGCGCCGTCATTTCCCCCAGCATGGCTTGGGTCGCCAATTGGGCAAAGGCCAGCACTTGTTGTGCATCGGGCAAAAATCGTTGTACGGGGCTGCCCAGCGCATCGCTGGCAGCACACTGAAACAAGGCTGCCGCCGTGGGGTTAAACACCGTGATACGCTGGTGCTGATCAACACAGATGATGGCGTCTAGCGAGGAGTTGATAACAGCCTCCAACCGCCGTTCGCTAGCGTGAAGTTGGGCATTGCGCTGTTGCAACTCTTGGGCGCTTTGCTGCAAAGCCTGCCGCTCTGCCAATAGCGGCCCCTGATCAATCACGGCACACAAAAACTGCAACAATGGCGGCTCGCCATCATGCTGGGGTGCCTCAATCCGGGCAATGTGCAAATCCCCAGTAATGTGGTGCTGGTCGCCAATAGAAAAGACGACTTCGGTGGCTTCGCTGTGGCCCTCGGCCAAGGCCTGGGCAAAAGCCTGCTGTACCCGCTCTGCATGGGCCTCACAGACAAACGCTTGCAATTCGGTCAAGGGCCGGTCTCGTTCAGTGGGCTGAAAAGAGCGGTGGGCCATAGAGTTGGCCTGCACGACCATGCCATGCTCATCTAACACCATCAGCGCCAGCGGCACACTAGAGAAGAGGGTTTCAAACCGCTCGGAGGCGCTCTCTGCTGCCGACTGGCTATAGCGCAATACCTTGTTTTGCGCCTCCAGTTCGACTTGGTAAGCGCGCAATTCGGCAATCAGATCAGCCATGGGGCCACTGGGCCGCTCAGCCAAATTGCGCCGCTCTTTTTCCTCCACCGGGGCCGGTGGCAGCAACAGTGGCTCGGTGGTACGCAGCAAAAATGCAAGATCGGGGCGGCTCATGGCAACAAACACCCCTGGCAGGTGGGCACAAATATCGGCCCAGTGGCTGTGGGGTCAGGTGGGCGAGTGTACGCGCAGCACTGGCCTTGACCACCACGGCCTGCTCAGGCATTTTGCACAAAGGCGGCATAGGCGGCTTCATCCATCAAAGCAGACAACTGCGCCGGATCTGCCACCTTGATTTTGAAGAACCAACCGGCGCTCAGGGGATCGGTGTTAGCCAGTGCCGGATCGGCGCGCAGTGCCTCATTAACGGCCACCACCTCACCCGCCACCGGCATGAACACGTCGGCCGCGGCCTTGACCGATTCGACCACGCAGGCCACTTCGCCTTGGGCCAAGACCTTGCCTACTGTGGGCAAATCCACAAACACCACATCGCCCAGCGCCTCTTGGGCATGTGCGGTAATACCCACCGTAGCGGCCTGCACATCGGCTGCATCGATCCATTGGTGGTCTGGAGAAAACTGGAGGCTCATGACAGCAATCCTGGCAAAAATTAAAAAACTGCACTGTAGCGGCTTTTGACTTTTGCCACCTCTTCATCAATAGGGACGGGTTTTTGCCGCTATGAAATCAGTAGCTTTTCTGGCTCCGCTACAGACCGCTCTTTGCCCTCTGGGTGCCTCAGACACGCGGGCCTGACACTATTCGGCTGGACGAACACCGCCTTTTCCAGAAAAATGGTCTGCACCCCGATTGAACTTTGCCTGTAGGCCGCCTGTTTTCTGCCGTCCATGTGCACCATCTTTTTGTTCTCTGACTATCGTTCTGTTGTCAGATCCACGGCCACAGTTGCCGTTGGCACTCCATTCTGCAAAGGATGCACACCATGAAGCGGTTGCTGTGGTGGTTTCTTGCCGTGTTGGTGAGCGTCTCGGCAGGGTGCATGCTCATCAGTGGCATGCTGGCCTTCAATACCCTGCGCAATACACAAAAAGATGTCTTCAATGCCAAATTTTCTGTGGCGGCACAACGGGCGGCTACAGCGGCTGAACAAGCCGTGGCCTTGGGCATGCCCCTGTCCGACCAGTCCCCGCTGGAAGCCATGTTGGCGCGTGAAACCATCCTTGAACCTGCAATTGCGGGTTTTGGCATTGTCTCGGCCCAAGGGCAAGCCCTGTTGGGCCAGCGTCCTGCGCACACCACACAGCCCACCCTGACGCTGCTGGAGCAACCCATTCGCAACGATTTGGGTGAGACGATAGCCAAAGTTGCACTCTACTACGACACATCGGCACGGTTACAGGCAGAGCAGCAATTGCGCCAACGCATCACCACGGCCACTTGGACAGCCCTGCTGGGCGTGTGTGCTGCCACCTTGGTGGCAGGCTTTGCTCTGTTGCGCCATATTGGCACCCCCCATGCCCGCCGCGCCCGCCCCCTGATAACGGGCGGCTTGCGTCTGTCCCTCACTGCCATGGCCGCCTTGGTGTTGAGCTTAGGTATGCTGTGGATAGGTTGGCAGGCCCACCGGGCTGGTCAGGATCTCATCCAACCCGACCAACTCGCCAAAACTGCCGCTATTGTTCGCTCCAGTGCAGGCCTCATAGAGCGAGGGCTGGCCGCAGGCATTCCAGCCCAAGCATTGGTGGGCCTTGATGCACATACCGACCGGTTACGCCAAGAAAACCCCGAAATCGCATCCCTGTCCTTTATTGCCACCACGGGCCACGCACTCTATGGGGCTGTCCCCACCGCCACAGAAAAACGGCTGGCCTCCACGGCCCCCGTGACCCATGCAGGCATCGCCGTGGGAGAACTCGTGGTGGTGCTCGACCCCAGCATACTGGCACGCCTGCTACAGGCCACCCTGCTGGATATGGTCTTTCTGGGAGCCATCAGCCTCTTGATGGCGCTAGAACTGTTGGCTTTGGCCCTGGGTTCACGTGGCGCACGGGCATTGGCCAGCACCGAAGTACGCCAACAACGGCTGGCCCATCCAGAACAACAGCACACGCCGTGGCGCACTACCAGTGCCTCCAGCGTGCGGCCAGCACTGTTCCTGTTCATGTTGTCGGAAGAATTGACACGGCCCTTCTTGCCGGGCTGGGCCCGCCAAATTGCCCCCGAAGGGCAGACACTGTCTCCCGAATTACTGGCCGGATTGCCGTTGGTATTGTTTTTGGCCACCGTGGCACTCCTGCAATGGCCGCTGGCCAGCTGGTCAGAGCGCCGTGGCCGCAAGCCCGGTTTTATTCTGGGGGCATTGCTCAGTGCCACCGGCTTGGCGCTGGCCGCAGCCACACAGCACTACGGCCTCTTTCTTGCGGCCCGGCTGTTAAGTGCTGCAGGCTTTGCTTTGGTGTTTGTCTCTGGTCAAGGGTTGGTGATTGATGGCTCCATGCCTGCCGACCGGGCCCGGAGCCTGGCCCAATTTGTCCGGGCTATTCTGGTAGCAGGGCTCTGCGGCCCTTCATTGGGGGGGCTCATTGCAGACCACTGGGGCGTGCAAACCGCTTTTGCCATTTGCAGTGTTCTGGCCCTGCTCGTGGCGGCTGTAGCATGGATGCAACTGCCACCAAGCACACCTGCCGCCCCCACCGCCCAAGAGCGTCCATCGACCAATCCGACGCATACATTAGGTACGGTACTGCGCCAACCAGGGCTCATGACCCTGCTGATCGGTTGCGCACTGCCCGCCAAACTGCTGCTGGCGGCACTGTGCTTTTATCTCCTGCCGGTCTATCTGCAAGACACCGGCCACAGCAGTGCCACCATTGGCCGCCTGCAAACCATTTACCCCCTCACCATGGTCTTACTGGTTCCGCTGGCAGCCCGTCTGGCCGACCGCTGGGGGCGGCGCAGCCTGTTCGTACTCATGGGTGGCCTGCTGGCCGGTTGCAGTGCCATGCTGGCGTGGCCCACCGGCACTTCCACCACCGCGCTGGCGCTCGTTCTGCTGGGCTTGGGGCTAGGACAATCGCTGTCCATTGCTCCGCAATCTGCCCTGATTGCCGATTTTGCGCGCAACGCCCCAGCGGGCCAGAGCGCAGGCATTCTGGGTCTTTTCCGACTGGTAGAGCGTGGTGGCAGCGCATTGGGGCCAGCCACTGGGGCCATGCTTTTGACTGCCTGGGGCTTTGGCCCCGCCTTGGCCTGCATCGGTTTACTGGTGCTGGGCGGCAGCGTCACCTACGGCTGGCATCTGTTCCAACAACCTGCCGATACCCCACCCCCACAACCGGCACACTAAAAAGCAGCACGCCCCTGACCATGAGCAATCGTCGCCACTTTCTGTCCCGCAGTCTGCACCATGCCACCAGTGCCTCTTTGTTGTCATGGGGCACATGGAGCAGTGCAAGCACCTCCCCCCGTCATCTGCGCCACAGCACAGGACGGCCCTTTCGCATCCTGATGATCACGTTCAGGGGAGAAACCGATGTAGACCGTGGTTTCCGGGCCTATCTCACCGAGGCAGGGCTAGACATGCAGATCACCGTGCGCGATGTGCAACAAGACATCTCTCGGGTGCCGGGCATTCTGCGTGAAGCCCGGCATTTGCAACCCGATTTGATCTATGTCTGGGGCACCCCCATCACCTTGGCCGTGGTGGGCGCACACGATGCCCCCAGCCAAGGCAGCCACTTCATCCGTGACATTCCTGTGGTTTTTGCTCTGGTTGCAGCCCCCCTGCAATCGGGCATTGTGGCGCGGCTCGATCGCCCGGGGGGCAATGTGACTGGCGCCGTACACGTTGTTCCTACCGATGTGCAACTGCGGGCCATGAAATCCTACCTGCCCTTCCGAAAGCTGGGGGTGCTCTACAACCCCGCAGAACAAAACTCGCGGGCTATCGTGGCACAGGCACGGGATTACTGTCAGCGCAATGGGGCTCAGTTGATTGAAGCCAACTTTCACACCAACACCGCCGGACAACCCATCAGCGATGGCGTAGAAGATTTGCTATCGCACATCCAAAAAGCAGGTGCCCAATGGCTTTACCTGCTGCCCGACACCTTTTTGGGCAGCCTCTATGGCCGCATTGCCCCAGCCGCACTGGCACTGCAACTGCCCTCCTTTGGCGCCGCAGAATTGGCGGTGCGTTCGGGCGGTGCGCTGGTAGGACTGGTCAGCCGCTATTACTCAGTAGGGCAACTGGCCGGGGCCAAAGCACTGGATATTTTGGTCTCGGGCAAGCCTGCGGGCCAAATACCTGTCGAGACACTCAAGCGGTTTTCTCTGCTCGTCAACATGCGCGTTGCCAAAGCCCTAGAACTCTACCCCCCCATTGACATGCTCAATTACGCAGAGGTCATTGCCATTGGCACAGGGGAGCAACAACCCTCATGAGCTCCCCCCCCACCCCTTTGTTACGCACAAGCGGCCTGCATTGGCGCCTGCTCCAACCCCAAGACCTTGATGCAATGGAGGCTTTGCACCACCTGAGCATTGCGGGCCTGCCACCACACACGGTCAAGGCCGAAGCACGCACATTCCTGCAAAGCCTGCTCCAAGGCCGGGGCACTGTGATTGGTGCTTGGCACCACCACACCGAATTGATCGCCTATGGCGTACTGCAACATGACCTGCTGCCCACTGACGATCCCCGTGAGCACCTGCAACTGCCCCCACAACAGACGCTCGCCAAACTGGCTGGCGCTGCTGTCGCCCCCCAATGGCGTGGATACGGCTTGCAGCGGGCCTTGATCACCCAGCGCATTGGCCACACAAACAGCACCACCGTACTGTTTGCCACCGCTGCCCCCGAAAACACGGTCAGTTGGCACAACCTGCTGGGTTGTGGCTTCAGAGTGCGGGCGCTGGAATATCGCTATGGCGGCTTTGCCCGGTATTTGCTGGTGCGCCTGCCCTCTCACGCCCCTCCCCAAACCTCCGATGCCAGCCCACTCGAACTCCACATCGATGCCCTAGCACAGCAACAGACCTTACTAGCCCAAGGATGGCAAGGCATTGCCCCTGGCACTCTGCCCGGCAGCCTGCGCCTACAGCCCCCCACCGGGAACCCTGGATGAACACCTTGCTGGCCCATGACCGCCCCCACATGCACATTGACTTGGGTGTGCTGGCCAACAACTGGCGCACGGTGCGCCGCACCTTTCGGGGCCAACGTGTTGGGGTCGTGGTCAAAAATGATGCCTATGGTCTGGGCATATCCCAAGTGGCTCCGTTGCTCTGGAACCTAGGCTGCCGCGACTTTTGGGTCAGCCACAGCACCGAAGCCCTCAAATTGCGGGGATTGCTGCCCGAGCACAGCACCAGAATCATGGTTTTGCATGGTCTTGGAGGCATAGCCCCCGAAGATTTTGCGGCACACGGACTCATTCCTGTGCTGGCTGGCCCCCATGAACTGCACCAGCTACAAGGATATGGCAGCAAACACGGCCAAGCCATGCCTGTGGCTATCCACCTGGATACTGGTCTGACACGGCTGGGGTTTACTGGCACCAACCTGCACTTGTTGCACGATAGCCGCTTGCAAACCGATATCAAAGCCATGATATGGGTCAGCCATCTGGGCCGCTTCAGCCACCCGGATGCCCCAGAGTGCCTGCACCAACGCCACACCTTTGCGGCCTGGCTCCAACAGCTGCCACCGGCCGAACGCAGCATCACCACCTCATCGAGCGTGTTTGCCAACCCCGCTTGGCACTGTGACCATGCGCGGGTTGGCAGCGCCTTGTTTGGCGTACAAACAGCCGCCCAATACCAACAACCTCTACAGAACGTTACCAGCCTGTACGCTCCGGTGATGCGGGTGGCCGATGTCCCCGCCTACACCGAAGTCGGTTACGCCGGACAATACCGCACCAGCCAAAACACCCGCATCGCCACAATAGCAGCCGGTTATGGCGATGGCCTACCGATCAGTCTGGCCCCACGCGGCGTCTTGTACCTCAAAGGGCGCCCGGCCCCCATTGTGGGAGGCATTGCCATGGGCATGCTGGGGCTGGACATCAGTGCCTTTGCCCCCGGCGAGATTCAACCGGGCATGTGGGCCGAAATCTATGGCCTGCACCAGCCCCTCGCGCAATTGGCGGCCACCGCAGGCATCACCCCTAATGCTTTATTGGCATGCACTGGCGCACTGGCATTGCGCCGCTACATGTCCCCGCATTCTGGACAGGAGCCACTTGTATGAGCCCACGTTCCCATCTCTTAGCCATTGTTCTAGGCTGTGTGCTCAGTCTATTGGCCATCAATCAAGTGCTGCTGCTTTGGGCTACCAAAACACTAGACCAAGAAGTTGCCAGCCAACGCGACCTTTACTTACTGCAAAGCCTGCACACCGCTGTAGACAACTACTCCACAATTGGCCTCGATCTGGAGCAGATGGACGCCCTGCAACGGCTGATAGAACGTGAGCGCAGCAGCTTTGCCGAAGTATTGGCGATTGATATTTTTTCTGCCAATGGCACTTTGCTCTACAGCACCGATCCGCATACCCGTGGGAGCCGTGTGCCCAACGCCTGGCTAGAGCACCTTGCACAAAAAGACGCATGGCATATTGACAGCCCCTCGCAACGCCAGATGGGGATACGCTTTGAAAATGACCTCGGACAGGCCGCAGGCGGTATTGCCCTGACGATTGCAACCACCAGCCCCTCCAAGGTTTTGGATCAATGGAAACGCATAGGCCAACAAATCATGGCCTGGCTACTGGTTGCCATACTGGCCTGCACAGCCGCGGGCCTGGGTATTTTCTGGGGACTGCGCCACCTGTTACGGCCCTTTGCACGCATCTCACCCCTGCTCCAGCAAGACCGGCCCCTCTCGATGGGTGCAGACCCACTGGAAAAAGCCGCCCACCACACCCGTCTCAGTTGGGCAGAGCAAACGCGCCAGAACCAGGAGCGACTGCGCCAACTCCAGGAGATCGACCATGCAGGATAAGGCCACCACCCGCTGCGCCCAACCACTGGACTGGCGTGTTGGCCTGCTGGCTTTCTGCACCACTGTGCTCATTGGCAGCGTATGCACCATCTGGGCGCTGCAACAGCTCCACCACAGCACCCAGCAACAGGCCAGCCAAGCGGCCCAAGCTTTAGCGCATTCTGTGGCCCATACCCTATCGCAGCAGATCGCCCGGGCGATCCGCATCGGCATTCCGGCCAACCATATTCCGGGTCTGGACAGTTATCTGCAACGGGCACTCGACCAAGCGCCAGGACTAGCCTATATTGCCTTGCGCAGCCCCAACAACACGACACTCAACACCACGCAACTGCGCCCTGCCCACGAAGAAATTCATGCCGAAGTGCAAGTACACGGGCAGACAGTAGGCATTGTGGCTGTAGGCACGGCACCAGCCACCCTAACCCACGGTCTGACTGCTATTCAAGCACTATCAGCCCTGCTGGTTTTGTGCATGGGTCTGCTCAGCGGTTGGCTAGCAGCACGCGGCCCTGGCAAGCGTCTGGAACAACAACGCTGCCAACTAGAAATGGGTCTGCAAGGCGCTCGGCTAACGCCCGCTGTACCACTGCACCACACCAGCAATGCCCTAGAGCAGGCACTAGAAGCCTTGGCCCAAGGTCAGCAGCAACAACAGGAGCAAGCAACCATGCTGAACAGCTATGCCGAAGAACTTCTAGCGGTAGATTTCGACCACCGCATGCAAGTGCGCATTGCACAGATCATGGCCCCCACTGGCACCTCAACCCCCTCTGGTTCACAAGACGGGGAGGCGTAATGTTGCTGCGTACCCGGATCACCCTGATTGTTGGCACAGCCCTGGTACTCACCGTGCTGGGATTGGGGGGCGCCAGTCTGCTGCGCGAACAGCTATTACAGCAGCGCCTCACAGCCACCGCTGTGGCCGGACAAACGGCCCTCTGGAACGAGATGCTGGCTACAGAAAGCCAACGGCTAGAACAGTCTCTCCAGTCACTCAAAGCCCAACCGGGCTTTTTGCAAGCCCTTTATTCGGCAGATCGGGCCACCATTGCACAAGCCTTGACCCATGCCCATGTGCTCATAGGCCCACAAGAACCCTTGGCACTGATGGGCGTGATCAGTGCAGGTTCAGAACCGATTGTGTTTGGGACTGAACCACCACGCCCCTTGTTAGACGCTGTGAGCCTCGATCGCGCACTGGGCGGAGAGGGAGTCAGCGGACTGCGGATGGTGGCAGGCAGTACGCCCGTCATGATTGCAGCACACACACTGCCCGGCAGCACCTATCCCATCGTTCTGGTGCTAGGGCGTCATGCTGAGCATGGGCTGCAGCGATTCGCTCAACGCAGCGCCACCAGCGCACACCTGATCGACTTGCACGGTACCTTGCTGGGCAGCACCGACAGCAACTTATGGCAGCGTCTCCAAATCACCTCCTCTCCCCGCATAGCCACCTACCAACAACACCAAGACAAAGACCACACTTACACACTCAACAGTACGCCAGTCACCGACCTCTCAGGGCACCCTGCCGGTGCTCTGGTCACGTTGGCAGACAACACCCATGAGGCCAGCACCCGCCAGTTCCTAGACCGCATGGCGTTGATCAGCACCAGCTTGCTCATGCTCACCGTGCTTTTGGGGCTGTATGTTTACCTGGGTAAAAACTTCCGCACCCTCGATAACGCAATTGCAGCCCTCCAAGCCTTGGCACGCGGTGATGCCCGCGTGCGTCTTCAGCATGCGGGCAATGATGAAATTGGTCGCATTGCCCAAGCCGTTGTGGTGTTTCGGCACAGTGCCGAAGAGTTGACCGCGAGCCGCTCGCTGCGCGAACGGGTGCGCCGTCGGCAAGAACGCCTGATCCACACCCAATTGCAACAATTGGCAGACGCCACCGACATGACCAGCCGAGAAGAAGTGCTAGAGCTGCTGCACAACGGTGAGCCACACCAGGGCAGTGCAGCTTCTGAAGACGAGGAACAACTGCGGCATCTGGCTGCAGTCATGGGAAGCCTGACCCAGCGCATTATTGGTCAGCACCAGCGCCTATCCACCATGATTGTGGAGCTGCGTGAAGCCTTGGTTACCAAAACCAGACTGGCCGGACTGGAGCAAGAACTCCAAATTGCTGCACAGGTGCAATTGAGCATCCTGCCACGCCACCTGACTGTGGATTCCAGAGTGCAAATCGACTGCCACATCACCCCAGCCCGCGAAGTAGGGGGCGACTTCTATGACTACTTTGTCATTGATGCAGAACACCTCGGTTTTGTCATTGCCGATGTGTCGGGCAAGGGCGTGCCTGCGGCATTGTTCATGGCAATTACACGCACCCTGCTCAAGGCCACTGCCGTGTTTGTCACAGCACCCGCTTCCTGCATTCGCAAACTCAATGACCTGCTAGCCACCGAAAACGAACAGATGATGTTCGTCACCATCTTCTATGGTGTGCTGCACCTGCCCACTGGCCGGGTCACCTATGTGAATGCGGGGCACAACCCACCCTATTTGCTGCGTTTGGGCACCACCACACCACTGCCACGCACCGATGGCATTGCCGTTGCCGTCAGTGATGGCTTCGTCTACGACGAAGGGGTTGTAGATTTAGCCCCTGGCGACAAACTGTTTTTGTACACCGATGGCATCACCGAAGCCTTTGATCCGGATGGACAAGAGTATGGCAATCACCGCCTCGAACAGGTATTGCAACCCTTGGCGGCACCGCATTGCACTGCACAAGCCACCAACGAGACGGTGCTGGCCGACGTACACCGCTTTGAACGCGGAGCACCACAGGCTGATGACATCACCTGCCTGTGCCTGCAATACCAAGGCGACACCAGCCACTAGCCCAGCAGCAACGCATCGTCGGCAAGCTTTTCGCCACGCACTTTCTCAAACATCTGCAACAAGTCGGGCACATCCAAACGTTTGCGCTGCTCACCCGACACATCCAACACCACCTGACCTTGGTGCAACATCACCGTGCGCTGGCCCACATCCAAGGCTTGGCGCATGCTGTGCGTGACCATCATCGTAGTGAGCTGGTTTTCCGCCACAATGCGTGCCGTCAGTTGCAGCACAAAATCCGCAGTGCGTGGGTCGAGTGCCGCTGTGTGCTCATCCAAAAGCAAAATGCGGGATGGCTGTAACGCCGCCATCAATAAACTGACTGCTTGACGCTGCCCACCCGAGAGCAAGCCAATACGGTCAGTCAGACGGTTTTCCAGCCCCAAACCCAAGGTGGCCAAACGGGCACGAAAAGTCTCCCGTTGTGCCACCTTCACCGCCCCCCGCAAGTTGCGCATGGTGCCGCGCTGCTGTGCCAGCGCCATGTTTTCTTCAATGGTCAGGTCTTCACAAGTACCGGCCATGGGGTCTTGAAATACCCGTGCAACCCGCGAGGCCCGCGCCCAAACGGGCTGGCGCGTCACATCACTGCCATCAATGGTAATGGTGCCACTATCGACCGATTGATCGCCAGAAATGGCATTGAGAAAGGTGGATTTGCCCGCTCCATTGGAGCCGATGACAGTGACAAACTGCCCCGCCGGAATGCTCAACGACATGCCGCGCAGAGCGCGGGTTTCGATGGGCGTGCCAGGATTGAAAGTGAGTTGGAGGTTTTTGGCGCTCAACATAGCAAGTTTTTCTCTGGTGCGCTTTATTGGGGGCGGCGTGCCGCCATTTTGCGTTTGAGTTGGGGAATCACCAACGCCACCGTCACCAGCAAAGCCGTGACCAAATTCAGGTCTTGGGCCTTGAGACCGATGAAATCGCTGTTGAGGGCCAGTGCAATAAAGAAACGGTACACAATCGCACCAATCACCACAGCCAATGTGGCCAGCACCAGCTTGCGAGACGGCAAAATGCTCTCGCCCACAATCACTGCGGCCAAGCCAATGACAATGGTGCCAATACCCATCGAAATATCGGAGCCGCCTTGGGTTTGGGCAAACAGCGCCCCCGCCAACCCAACCAAGCCATTAGACACCGCCATGCCCAACAACACCATACCGCCGGTATTAATGCCTTGGGCACGCGCCATGCGCGCATTGGAACCGGTAGCCCGAATTGCCAAACCGCGCTCGGTGGCAAAGAACCAATCCATCGCCAACTTGGTGGCCAGCACCACCACCGCCAAAATCAACGGACGGGCCACATAGTCACTCATACCATCGGGTTGCAGCAGGGTCAGTAGGGTCGGGTCGTTGATCAGTGGCACGTTGGGGCCCCCCATGATGCGCAGATTGATCGAATACAACGCAATCATCATCAAAATGCTGGCCAGCAGATCCATGATCTTGAGCTTGACATTGAGCCAGCCAGTGATCAGCCCAGCTACCGCACCAGCAGCCATTGCTGCCACGGTAGCCAGATAAGGGTTGGTGCCTGACGCAATCAACACAGCACAGACAGCACCACCCAACGGAAAACTACCATCCACCGTCAGGTCAGGAAAGCGCAGCAGGCGGAACGAGATAAACACGCCCAGCGCCACCAGGCTAAAGATGAGGCCGATTTCAACGGCGCCAAGCAGGGAAAAAAGGGACATGGTGCAACGGCAAGGAAGCAAAAAACAAAGCAGGAGCCAGACAGTGCATGGCTCCTGCGCAGCAGTGGGGACTGCCTGTGCAGCCCCCGAATAAAAGGGTGTACTTTACTTCACCACTTGGGCGGCTGACTTGACCAACGCGTCAGACAGCTTCACGCCCTGCTTTTCGGCGGCACCGGGGTTGACGAAAAGCTCCATCTTGGTGCTCACTTCGGGCTTGAGGTCTCCGGGCTTTTCGCCCTTGAGCACACGCACCACCATGCGGCCTGTTTGCTCGCCCAAATCTCGGTAGTTGATACCAAAGGCCGCCACCGCACCACGCTTGACGCTATCGGTATCGGCAGCCACCAGAGGCAACTTGGCCTCTTGACCCACCTTGACCAAGGCCTCGTAGGCCGAAACCACATTGTTGTCTGTGCTGGTATAGATCACATCGACCTTACCAATCAAGCTGCGGGCTGCGCTACCCACATCCACCGAGCGTGGGGCCACTGCTTCAACCAGCGTCATGCCCAACTTGGGCAACAGCGCCTGCAATTGCTTGACCACCACCACCGAGTTGGCCTCGCCAGGGTTGTAGACCATACCAACACGCTTGGCACCAGGCACGACCTGCTGTACCAAATCCATCTGCTTGTCCAACGCCAACAGATCCGACACCCCTGTCACATTGGTTTTGGATGGCTCCCAGCTACCCACCAACTTGGCTGCCACTGGATCAGTGACGGCAGAAAACACCACTGGCACAGTCTTGGTAGCAGCCACGACCGCTTGGGCCGATGGGGTAGCAATGGCTACGATGGCATCGGGCTGGTCGCCAACAAACTTGCGCGCAATCTGCGCAGCCGTGCCAGTGTTGCCTTGGGCACTCTGGTATTGCCACTTCAGGTTTTTACCGGCTTCAAATCCAGCCTCTTTCAGTGCCGCCTGCACACCATCGCGCACGGCATCAAGGGCCGGGTGCTCAACAATGGCCGTCACGGCCACCGATTTTTGCTGTGCGCTGGCGGGAGCCACCGCTGCTACGGCCAATGCAATGGCGCCCAAGGTCATCCAAGGCAATTTTTTCATCCAATATCTCCAAGATCAAAAGGGTCTGCACCACAGACCCGGACAGCGCAAGGCGCCACAATGGTTCACATGCCGGAGTAATTCGGGCCGCCGCCACCTTCGGGCGTGACCCAGACGATATTTTGCGTTGGATCTTTGATGTCACAGGTCTTGCAATGCACACAATTTTGCGCATTGATCTGCAAACGTTTGCCGCCACCACCTTCGTTATCCACAAACTCATATACCCCGGCGGGGCAATAACGCTGCTCTGGCCCCGCAAATCGGGTCAGATTGACGTTGACCGGCACGCTGGCATCCTTGAGGGTCAGATGGGCAGGCTGGTTTTCAGCATGGTTGGTGTTGCTGATAAACACGCTGGACAGACGATCAAAGGTCAGTTTGCCATCGGGCTTGGGATACTCAATGGGCGTACACTCTGATGCAGGCTTGAGGTAAGCATGGTCGGGCTTGTCACGGTGCAATGTCCAAGGCACATTGCCCTTGAGCACAAACTGCTCCAACCCATTCATCACCGTGCCAACCGTCAGCCCCTTCTTGAACCACGCCTTGAAATTGCGTGCCTTGTTCAGTTCCGTATGCAGCCAACTGTTCTCAAAGGCACGGGGGTAGGCGCTCAACTCATCATGCTGGCGGCCTGCCACCAAGGCGTCATAGATGGCCTCAGCAGCCAGCATGCCGGTTTTGATGGCGGCATGGCTGCCCTTGATGCGGCTCACGTTCAAATAACCAGCATCGCAACCCACCAAGGCGCCACCAGGAAACACCGTCTTGGGTAGCGAGAGCAAACCACCCGCCGTGATGGCACGGGCGCCATAACTGATGCGCTTGGCTGGTTTGATGCCCTTTTCGGCATCACCCTCTAGGTAGTAGCGAATATTGGCGTGCGTCTTCCAGCGTTGGAACTCTTCAAAGGGGCTCAGATACGGATTGCTGTAGTCCAGCCCGGTGATAAAGCCCAGCGTGACTTTGTTGTCTTCCATGTGGTAGAGGAACGAGCCACCGTAAGTGTCACTGTCCATCGGCCAACCCGCCGTATGCATGACAAAGCCCGGTTGATGGCGCTGGGGATCGATCTCCCACAGCTCTTTGATGCCAATACCATAAGTCTGTGGATCACGACCTGCATCCAAGTGGAACTTGGCGATCACCTGCTTGCCCAAATGGCCCCGTGCACCTTCAGCAAAGATGGTGTACTTGGCATGCAACTCCATGCCCAACTGGAAGTCTCCCGTAGGCTCGCCTTCCTTGCTGATGCCCATATTGCCTGTGGCCACGCCCTTGACCGACCCATCATCGTTGTAAAGCACCTCGGCAGCCGCAAAGCCCGGGAAGATTTCTACACCCAAGTTCTCTGCCTGTTGGCCCAGCCAGCGCGTCACATTACCCAAGCTGACGATGTAGTTGCCGTGGTTCTGAAAACACTGCGGCAGCAAAAAATCGGGCGTGCGAAAAGACGACTTCTCGCCCAAAAAGATCATGGCATCTTCAGTGACCGGCTGGTTCAGCGGTGCGCCCAGCTCTTTCCAATTGGGAAACAGTTCGGTCAGCGCCTTGGGGTCCATGATGGCGCCCGACAGAATGTGTGCGCCTGGTTCGGAGCCTTTTTCCAACACCACCACAGAGACGTCTTGGCCCTTGTCTGCGGCCAGCTGTTTCAGTCGGATAGCGGTGGACAGACCCGCCGGCCCGCCCCCCACCACAACCACGTCGTACTCCATCGCCTCGCGGGGGCCGTACTGGGCCAAGATTTCTTCATTGTTCATCGGGATGTCTCGCTCAATAGTGGGATTGCAAAAGTCGGGGCGCCTGACGCTCTTGCGACAGATGTTGATTGACGTAAACGTAAGGCGAATGAAAGATTTTATGCGGCACTTTACTGTCACTAAGCTGGACAGTCGTTTCTTTTTTGGGGGGTAGCAGCAGGCTCTGACCCCCATCGCCCCCCCATGCCCCGCTTCTTCTGTGCTTTCTATATTTACTTTTGCGTATATGAGAAGCACAAAACAATTGTTTGCTTTTATATGCAAGGCTACTACATTCGCCGCCATGCATGATTTCGCATTTGTTTTTGCTGGATTTGCCGTAGGGCTGATTGTGGGCCTAACCGGTGTGGGTGGTGGCTCGCTCATGACACCCATCCTGATCTTTTTCTTCGGTATCAAGCCGCACATGGCTGTCGGCACCGATTTGCTGTTTGCCGCTTTTACCAAAATGGGGGGCACCGTCAGTTTGGCCCGCCAACGCTTGGTACCCTGGCGCGTAGTCGGCATGTTGTGCGCTGGCAGTATCCCTGCTGCTTTGGCCTCGCTGTGGCTGTTGCATTATCTGGGGCCAGCCAGTGCCAAAGCCCAGCACATCATGACCACCACGTTGGGTATAGCTCTGTTGCTGACCGCTGCAGCCACCCTTTACAAGGTCATCGCCTTTTCACACACCAAACAAACCACCGACCATGCCAAGCGACTGGCTAATCCCGAACTGGCTACGCAGCCACGCCACTGGAGTTTGCCAATACTGCTAGGGGCTGTGATTGGCACCTTGGTCACATTTACCTCCGTGGGCGCAGGGGCAGTGGGCGTAACGGTGTTGCTGCTGGTCTATCCGCTGCTGCCTTTGCCACGGATCATTGGTGCCGATATTGCCTACGCCGTGCCCCTGACACTGGTCGCCGGGTTGGGCCATGCCTCTCTCGGCTCGGTCGATTGGCCCTTGCTGGCCCTCTTGCTGGCTGGCTCACTGCCGGGCATCTGGCTCGGCTCTCGTCTCGTCTCCCACGCTCCAGAGCGGTTGATCCGCTCGGCGCTTTCCGTGTTGCTCGCTTGGGCGGGCGCCAAACTGGTTTTGATCTGAAGCACCATGTACCAATACACCGACTTTGACCGACAGTTCGTCCGCCTGCGCGCCGACCAATTTCGCGACCAGCTAGACCGCTGGCAAGCTGGCAAACTGAGCGAAGACGATTTCCGCCCACTGCGCCTGCAAAATGGCTGGTATGTGCAACGCTACGCCCCCATGCTGCGCGTGGCCGTGCCTTATGGCGAGATTGCCAGCCGCCAGTTGCGTGTGCTAGCCACCATTGCCCGCGACTACGATGCCCCTGAAGCCACCGTATTCCAAGAGGCCATGACCGGCCAAGGCAAGCTGGGCACCACCTTCTTGCCCACCCACTGCGCCCACTTCACCACCCGCACCAATGTGCAGTTCAATTGGATTCCGCTGTCCAAAGCTGCCGACGTCATGGACTTACTCGCCAGTGTCGATCTGCACGGCATCCAAACCAGCGGCAACTGCATCCGCAACACCACCACCGATGCGCTGGCCGGTATTGCCGTTGATGAAGTGGTCGATCCACGCCCCTATGCCGAAATCATCCGCCAGTGGACGACTTTGCACCCCGAATTTGCCTTTTTGCCACGCAAATTCAAAATTGCCATCACTGGTGCCACAGAAGACCGTGCCGCCAGCGCCTGGCACGACGTTGGCCTGCAATTAGTGAAAAACGCGGCGGGCGAAATCGGCTTTAAGGTATCGGTAGGCGGTGGCATGGGTCGCACCCCTGTCATTAGCAGCGTGATCCGCGAGTTCTTGCCCTGGAACCAGATCATGAACTACATCGAAGCCATTGTGCGCGTATACAACGAGCAAGGCCGCCGCGACAACAAATACAAGGCCCGCATCAAAATTTTGGTCAAGGCCGAAGGCCAAAGCTACTTTGACGCCGTGGAAGAAGAATTCCGCCAAATCGTAGAGATCGACGGCGGCCCACACACCATTCCACAAGCTGAACTCGACCGTGTGGCCGCCTGCTTTGTGCCGCCCGTGTTGGCCGATGTGCCCGCTATCGACCCTGCGACATTGACGCAGCAATTGCAAACCCAGGCCACCCAACAGCCCGCCTTTGGCCGCTGGTTGGCGCGCAATGTCCATGCACACCAAAACCCACAGCTGCGCGCCGTCACCTTGTCGTTCAAGCGCCTAGGCCAAGCCCCCGGCGATGCCACCGCCGACCAACTCGATGCCTTGGCCGCACTGGTGGATAAATACTCGGCAGGCGAAGCCCGTGTGACGCACGACCAAAACGTGCTGCTGCCTTGGGTACATGGCAGCCAACTGTTTGCTTTGTGGCAAGAAGCCAAAGCCTTGGGGCTGGCCAGTGCCAACGTACAACTGCTCACCGACATGATTGCCTGCCCCGGTGGCGACTTCTGCGCCTTGGCCAATGCACGCAGCTTGCCCATTGCCGAAGCCATCACACAACGCTACCAAGATTTGGACGAGCTGGACGACATCGGTGAGATTGACCTGCACATCAGCGGCTGCATTAACTCGTGCGGCCACCACCACAGCGGCCATATCGGCATCTTGGGGGTCGATAAGGATGGCAAAGAGTGGTATCAAATTACTTTGGGCGGCTCCGATGGCTCGCGCCTGTCTGGTGCTGCGGTGGCCGGTAAAGTGATTGGCCCCTCGTTCTCAGCCGCCGAAGTGCCCGATGTGATTGAAGCTGTGCTCACCACCTACCGCGACCAGCGCCAGCCGCGTGAGCCTTTCGTCGATACCGTGCGTCGCATCGGCTTGGATGCCTTCAAGCAGGCTGCCAATGCCGTGCGTATCCCGGTGGCTGCCTAAAAAATACAGTGGATGATCGCCCCATGAACTTTCAGATTCTTGCTTCTGCCAGCCACACCCCGCCCACCGAAGGCGACACCAGCGCCGTGGCTCTGCCCAACGATGCGGACGCCTTGACTGTGTCACTCGACGGCGTGACGCGTATCGACTTGCACTTTCCCAACTTCACCGATGGCCGTGCCTTTAGCCAAGCCTACCTGTTGCGCCGCCGCCGGGGTTTTACGGGCGACATCCGCGCCACCGGCGATGTGCTGATTGACCAATTGGTACAAATGCAGCGCACCGGCTTTAGCTCTGCCGTGCTGAAAGCAGGGGTCGATGCCGCCGACGCACAGCGCCAGTTTGAGCGTTTCCAAGGCTTCTACCAAGCCGATGCGGTACAAACCAAACCCATTTTTGCCTTGGAGCCATGATGAGCAGCAGCAGTTTGCTTTCACGCGGTGCGCCCACCAAAGCCACCAGCATCCATGCCCGTCCCAGTGCCGACTTTGCTGCCAAGCTAGAGCAAACCCGCGCCTTGCTGCGCCAAGCGGCTGCCTTGGGTGCGCCCGGTGCGGTCACGCAAGCCTCCAGCCTGGGTGCGGAAGATGTGGTCATTACCCACCTCATCAACGCACTGGCATTGGATATTCCCGTCTTCGTGCTAGAAACCGGCGCACTGCACACTGAAACGCTGGCGCTATTGGAGCGCACACAAGCCCACTCCCGCGCTCCCATCGTCGTCTATCGCCCCGAGTTCGATGCCGTCATCCAATTCATCCGGCGAAACGGCCAAGATGCCATGTACAAAAGCATCGAGTTGCGCAAAGCCTGTTGCCACATCCGCAAGATGGAACCCTTGGCCCGCGCCTTGGCCGGCAAGCAAGGCTGGATTACTGGCCTGCGGCGCGAACAATCCAATGCCCGTGCCGACGTGCCCCAGATTGACACCGCCGAAGTCGCCAACAAGGGCTTGACCAAATTCAACCCGCTGGCCGACTGGACACTGGGCGATGTTTGGCACTACATCGCCGAAAATGGCGTGGACTACAACCCGCTGCACGACCAGTTCTTTCCCAGCATTGGCTGTGCCCCCTGCACCCGTGCCATTGCCTTGGGTGAAGACTTTCGCGCTGGCCGCTGGTGGTGGGAAGACGAAGCCGCCAAAGAATGCGGCCTGCACGTCAAGAATTGATTGGAACAAGCAACATGAATGCCCGTATCGACACCTCTGCACTAAGCCATCTCAGCAACCACCACCTTGATGCCTTGGAAGAAGAAACCATCTTCATCCTGCGCGAAGTGGCCGCCGCTTTTGAGCGCCCCACGCTGCTGTTTTCGGGTGGCAAAGACTCCTTGGTGATGCTGCGCTGCGCCGAAAAAGCCTTTGGTGCAGGCCGCATCCCCTACCCGCTGTTGATGATCGACACCGGCCACAACTTCCCCGAAGTCACCGATTTTCGCGATGCTCGCGCCAAAGAGCTGGGTGCTGAACTGATCGTGCGCAGCGTCGAAGACTCGATGGCCCGTGGCACCGTGCGTCTGGCCCACCCCGGCGAATCGCGCAACGTCCACCAATCGGTCACGCTGCTCGAAGCCATTGAAGAATTCCGCTTTGACGCCCTGATCGGCGGTGCCCGTCGGGACGAAGAAAAAGCCCGCGCCAAAGAGCGCATCTTTAGCCACCGCGACAGCTTCGGCCAATGGCAACCCAAGGCCCAACGTCCAGAATTGTGGACACTGTTCAACACCCGGCTGGCTCCGGGTGAGCATTTCCGTGTCTTCCCTATCAGCAATTGGACAGAGCTGGACGTCTGGCAATACATTGACCGCGAGAACATCGCCCTGCCCAGCATTTACTACACCCACCAACGCCAAGTGGTCGACCGCCGGGGCTTGTTGGTGCCCGTGACCGAACTCACCCCGCCCAAAGAAGGCGAAGAAGTGGTGGTGCGCGATGTGCGCTTTCGCACGGTGGGCGACATCACCTGCACTTGCCCCGTAGAAAGTCTGGCCGCCACGGCGGGTGAAATCGTCATCGAAACCTTGGCCGCTGATGTCAGCGAGCGCGGTGCTACACGCATGGACGACAAAACCAGTGATGCCTCGATGGAAAAGCGCAAGAAAGACGGATACTTCTGATGACCACCCCCGACAACACCCCTATTTCGGCCCTGCGTTTTATCACCTGTGGCAGTGTGGATGATGGCAAAAGCACCCTGATTGGCCGCCTGCTGGTCGATAGCAAAGCCGTGCTACAAGACCACTTGGCCGGTGTGCAGCGCCAAGGCGAAACAGACCTGGCCCTGCTCACCGATGGTCTGTCGGCCGAGCGCGAGCAAGGCATCACCATCGATGTGGCCTACCGCTACTTTGCCACCGAAGCGCGCAAATTCATCATTGGCGATGCCCCCGGCCACGAACAATACACACGCAACATGGTCACTGCCGCCAGCAGCGCCGATGCTGCGGTAGTGCTGGTCGATGCCACCAAACTCGATTGGCAAAATCCACAACTCACCCTGCTGCCACAGACCCGCCGCCACAGCCTGTTGGTGCATTTGCTGCGTGTGCATTCGCTGGTGTTTGCTGTCAACAAGCTCGATGCCGTGGCAGACCCGGCCTTGGCCTGGAAGCACATCAGCGCCGCACTAGATGCCTTCTCGGATGCCGCCGGCATTGACGTACACACCACCGTGCCCGTCTCGGCGCTCAAGGGCTGGAACGTGGTCGATGCCCAACCCGGCTGGTGCGGCTATACCGGCCCCACCCTGCTGGAAATTTTGGAGCAACTGCCCAATACCCCCACCGATGCCCACCTGCCACTGGCTTTTCCGGTGCAATGGGTCGAGAAGTTCCACGACTCTGCCATCACCACCCAAGGGCGGCGCGTCTTCTGGGGCCGGGTCGCTGCGGGCAACGTTGCCGCAGGCACCGAAGTGCAAATCTTCCCCAGCGGCCAAAAGGCCGTAGTGGCCCAAGTGATTGACCACGCCCGCCAACCCGGCAGCGTAGCCGCTGGCTTGAGTGCTGGTATCACGCTCGACCGCGAGGTGGATGTATCGCGTGGCGACTGGATTGTGGCTGCCCCCGTATCTGCTGCGGTGGCCGAAGACGACTTTGACACCCCCGCCGCCATCAGCCCGTGGCCAGGCCACAAAGAACTCTCCACCACCATCGCTTGGATGGACGATGAACCACTGGTGGCGGGCCGCACCTACTGGGCGCTGCACGGCCACCGTTGGGTCAAAGCCAAAGTGCGCCGCGTGGTGCACAAACTCAATATCAACACCTTGGCCGAAGAAGAGGCGACGCAGCTAGAGCCCAATGCCATCGGCCATGTGGAGCTGCTGCTGCAAGAAGCCCTGCCTGCTGCCCCGTTTACACAGGCACGCGTGTTAGGCTCGTTAATTCTGGTCGACACCGCCAGCCACAAGACCGCCGCAGCCGTGCTGGTGAATTAACCCGCATCCATTTGGTTGCACCACAGCCTCCCCACGCTGGGGAGGCTTTCTTGATCCATACCCAGTGAAAACTTCTAAAATCACAGGTTTTCACCGTTCCCACTCAAAAATCCCATGACCCACGTTGTTTCCGAAAACTGCATCAAGTGCAAATACACCGATTGCGTGGATGTGTGCCCGGTGGACTGCTTCGTTGAAGGCCCAAACATGTTGGTCATCAACCCAGACGAGTGCATCGACTGCGCTGTCTGCGTGCCCGAGTGCCCCGCTAATGCGATCTTTGCCGAAGAAGACTTGCCTCCAGCCGAGTTGGCCTTCATCAAAATCAATGCCGACCTGACCAACGCCTCCGGCTGGAAAGCCATCACCAAGCGCAAGGCAGCCCTGCCCGATGCTGATGCCTGGAATGGTCAGCCCGGCAAAATCAAGGATCTGGTGCGTTAAGCGCAGATCTGTTTGTTGCTCCCCGAGTCTTGCCGTGCCAGCATCTCACCACACTATTGACACCGATGCCGTCGTGGTGGGTGCTGGGCCTGTGGGTCTCTTCCAGGTTTTCCAGTTGGGTCTGCAAGGCTTGCAAACCCATGTGATCGATGCATTGCCCGCCTTGGGAGGGCAATGCGCACAACTCTATGGTGACAAGGCCATCTACGATATTCCGGCACTGTCTGCATGCAGCGGCCATGAGTTAGTGCAAAAACTGGCCCAGCAATGCGCCCCCTTTGCCCCCCAGTGGCACTTGGGCGAACTGGTCAACAGCATTTCCCGACAAGCAGATGGTCGCCTAGAAGTCACCACCGCACAAGGCACACGGTTGCTCACACGCACTGTGTTCATTGCAGCAGGGGTTGGTGCTTTCATGCCACGCCCTCTCAAGTTGGCCGGGCTGGACGACTTCTTGGGCCAACAGGTGTTCTACGAACTCCACGATGCAGACATGCTGGCCGGTCAGCATGTGGTCATTCACGGTGGTGGCGATTCAGCCATCGCCCAAGTGCTGGAATGTGCCAGCCTACCACCCGCACAACGGCCCACCAGCATCACGCTGCTCCATCGGCGCAATACCTTTGAAGCTCCAGCAGACATGTTGGCCCAATTCGAAGAACTGCGTGCCCAAGGATTGATTCAGGTGGCCGTAGGCCAAGCAACTGGCATCCAAACCCATGCAGGCAAGCTCGCCGCCCTAACCTTGCTGGCCCCCGATGGCAGCACACAGGCACTGGTGCTCGATATTCTGTTAGTGAAGCTAGGATTATTGCCACGTTTGGGGCCGGTGACCGAATGGGGGCTCACGCTAGAGCGCAAACAGCTGGAAGTGGACACCGCCACCTTTGCAACCAACAGCCCTGGCATTTACGCCGTTGGTGATATCGTTACCTACCCTGGTAAACGCAAACTGCTGGTCTGTGGTTTCCATGAGGCAACATTGGCCGCATTTGCAGCCATAGAATATCTGACAGGCCAAACCACACCGCTGGAATACACCAGCAGCAGCACGCGATTGCAACAACGCCTAGGCATTTACGCCACCCACAGCCAGAATCACAGCAACTTTCCAGCAGCATTGCCATAGAAGCCGCCTAGAATTCGCGCACCTTTTGTTTCTAAATGTTTAGTGCGCATGCACCTGTCCGTCAACGAAACCACCATGCCCCGATTGCACCTGATCGGGACGCTCAGCTTGCTCCTTGTGGTCACGCTGATGATGGCGGGTTTCTTTTCCTGGCAAAGCGTTCAAGACCATCGTGCCTCGCTGGATCGCATTGCCAAAGTCATTCACGAGCAGCAGCAAGCACGTTTGACCAGCGAAATGCGCTCCGCAGTGGACTATCTGGAGTTTGTGCGCCAGCGTACCGAAAGCGTCTTGCGCCAAAGCGCCGTAGAACAGGTCGACACTGCCATGCAGATGGTCGAGGCCATTCATGCCCAAGAATCCAAACACCGACCTGCGGCAGAAGTACAACAATTAATCCGCGAAACCCTGCGCCCAGCTCGCTTCTTTGAAGGCCGGGGTTATTTCTTTATTGATGACCTCGAAGGCCGCTTCATCCTATTGCCTACCGCCCCCCAATACGAGGGCAAAGGAGGCATAGACAACCGGGACGACACCGGACATTACATCATGCGCGGCCTGATCGAAGCGGCCCGCAAACCCAGGGGAGAAGGGTTTTCACGCTACCGTTGGTACCGCCCTGATGCGCCCCAAACCATGGCTGAGAAAATCGCCTACGTGCGCCTGTTCGAGCCCTATCAGTGGCTGATTGGTACCGGGGATTATCTCTATGAATGGGAAGATCGCCAGAAAAAAGAAGCTATGCAGCGTCTACGGGCCTTTCGCTTCGGTGCCAGTGGCTCCATTGGCTTATTAGACCGCGATGGCCGCTCCCTGATCAGCCCCAACAATCCTGCACTGGAGGGGCTACACCCCCATCAGATGGCTACGAACGAGAGAAAGGCACTCGAAAAACTCTGGGCCACAGCCCAAGCAGGCGGCGGCATTGTGGAATACGACTGGCCACGCAAACGGGCCAATGGTCAAGAGCTAGGACGCAAAACAGCCCTTGTCAGTACCTATGCCCCTTGGGGCTGGGTGCTGGTCACCTCCATGTTCAATGACGAACTGGAATCGGCCTTACATGCCGAAATCTACGCCCACGAAGCAGGCAACGGCGAACACTACCTGCGTCTGGCCATAGTGCTGCTGGGGGTAACAGCACTGGGCATCATGGGCTCTTTCGTCTTCTCACACTGGTCTAAAAAACTGTTTTCTCGTTACCACCACGAGTTAGAACAAGCCCATGCCGACCTGCGCATTGCGGCCATTGCCTTCGAGTCCCAAGAAGGTATTTTTGTGACCAATGCGCAGGGCGTCATTTTGCGGGTCAACCATTCGTTTACAGATATCACTGGCTACAGCGCAGAAGAGGCGATTGGTCAAACGCCCTCCTTGCTCAAATCAGGCCGCCACGAAGCGGCGTTCTACCAACAGATGCAGCAAACCGTAACCACCACGGGTTGCTGGTATGGTGAAATCTGGAATCGGCGCAAAGATGGCACCGTGTTCCCAGAATGGCTCACCATCACTGCCGTCAAGACCGACCAAGGCGAAGTGACCCACTATGTCAGCACACTCACTGACATTACCCAGCGCAAGGCCGCCGAAGAAGAAATTCGCTACTTGGCCTATTACGATGCTCTGACCAAATTGCCCAATCGCCGACTACTGTTGGATCGGTTGCAACAGGCTTTGCTCACCAGCCGCCGTACCAGCCGCCAAGGCGCCTTGATGTTCATCGACCTGGATCACTTCAAGCTCATCAACGACACCCAGGGGCATGATAAAGGCGACATCCTTCTCCAAGAAGTAGCCCAACGCTTACTCAAGACAGTGCGTGCAGGCGACACCGTAGCCCGTCTTGGTGGCGATGAGTTCGTGGTGCTGCTGGAAGAGCTCAGTCCACAAATTGATGAAGCAGCCTCTCAGGCGGACGCCATTGCCCAGAAAATATTAGCCACCGTCAACCAAACCTACACCCTGGACGGCAACGAAATCAAAAGCTCATGCAGCATTGGGGTGGTGCTGTTTACCGACACCAAAGCCAGCGCTGAAGACCTGATGAAACATGCAGATCTGGCCATGTACCAAGCCAAAGAATCTGGGCGCCATGCTGCACGGTTCTTTGATCCAGAGATGCATGCAGCCGTCATCAAACGGGTTGCATTAGAAAAAGACCTGCGCACAGGTCTGCAACAAAGCCAACTCTTCCTGCTCTACCAAGCCCAAGTCAACAACCACGGACACATCGTGGGAGCAGAGGCTTTAGTGCGGTGGCAGCATCCACAGCATGGCATGGTGTCCCCTGCTGAATTCATTCCCCTTGCCGAAGACAGCGGCTTGATCCTGCCACTGGGTCAGTGGGTATTACAAGCTGCCTGCAAACAGCTGGCTTGTTGGGCGCAAGAACCGATGTATGCACACCTGACATTGGCCGTCAACGTGAGTGGACGACAGTTGCGCCAACCCGATTTTGTGCAGCAGGTGCTGAAAACTCTGGAAAATACCGGAGCGCCAGCAAAACAGCTCAAACTAGAGCTGACCGAAAGCCTATTGCTCGATAACCCACAAGATGCCATCACCAAAATGGTGGCCTTGAAGGCCCACGGCGTGGGCTTCTCACTGGATGATTTTGGTACCGGCTATTCCTCTCTGGCCTATCTGCGTCGCCTGCCATTGAGCCAACTAAAGATCGACAGCAGTTTCGTCCGCGATCTGGTCTCCGAACCACGCGCCGTGGCTATTGTGCGTACTATCGTTACCCTGGCAGACAGCTTGGGCTTGCAAGTGATTGCTGAAGGAGTAGAAACCCAAGAGCAACGAGACAGTTTGGCACGCAATGGCTGCCATGCCTACCAAGGTTACCTTTTTAGCCGCCCCGGCACAGTAGAAGAACTCTATCTTTGTGCCCCTGATACCAGCGCACACATAATGTAGCAAAGCCACGCGGTAAGGAAGTCTGGCGCAACCCCTTGCCGTCCCTCCAGCCATGTTGCCTGTTTGTCGCTTTTTTCTCGAAAGGAATTCGCCCTGTGTTTTCTTTGTCCCGCCGTCTTTCGCTGTCGCTGCTCGCTTGTGGCATGACTGCCTTTTCCATTGCCATGCCAGTGCAAGCACAGGCGCAGGAATTTGTCAGCGTCAAAGGTCACAATGCCAATGTGCGTGAACAACCCTCCACCAAGGCGGCTACTCTCTGGGAATTGAGCGATGGTTATCCCCTGCAAGTCATCCAACGCAAAGACGGCTGGGTGCAGGTCAAGGATTTCGAGGCCACGTTGGGGTGGATTTATGTGCCTCGTACCAGCAAAATACCCCATATGGTCATCACAGCCCGCGTGGCCAATTTGCGCGCTGGCCCCAGCCAACAGCACAAAGTAGTAGCCAAACTGGAAACACAGGAAATCGTCAAAACCCTGAAAAAATCCAGCGATTGGGTACAAGTAGAACGCAGCAACGGCCAAAAGGGCTGGATTGCGGGCAACTTGGCCTGGGGTTGGTAAAAAAGCTCAGGAACTCTGTACGCGTTGCGCCACTGGAGCATAGGCATGGTTCAGCGGCCCGTGCCCTTGTCCAGTGCATACTTGAGCACCTGCAGCAATGGCCCCCAGAATATAGCGGCGGGCCTGCCCCACTGCTTCAGGCAATGGGTGGCCCAAGGCCAAATATGCAGCCAACGCCGATGACAAAGTGCAGCCAGTGCCGTGGCTATTGCCAGTGGCAATGCGTGGCGACTGCCAACGTAGCACAGGGCCATCGGTCTGCGCCAGCAAGTCCACGACCGTATCCCCCACCAAATGCCCGCCCTTGAGCAAAACGGCCGATGCGCCCAAGCTCAGTAAGGAAGATGCGGCCATATCCAAGGTGTGCACGCCCTCAATGGCATACCCCAACAACAAGCTTGCCTCATCCAAATTGGGTGTGACCACCTGTGCCAACGGAAACAGCTCTTCCACCAATACCTGCACAGTCTCACCGGCCATCAAACGATCTCCGCTACTGGCCACCATCACTGGGTCTAAAACGACGTGGGGCAACTGATATGAGCGGATCGCCTCAGCCACCACCCGAACCACTTCGGGTGAATGCAACATACCAATCTTTACTGCATCTACACCGATGTCTTCCACCACAGCAGCAATCTGAGCCTGTAGTATCTCTGGAGGCACCCCATGAATCGCGCGCACTCCTTGGGTATTTTGCGCGGTGATGGCGGTGATAGCCGTCATACCATAACACCCCAAGGCGCTAAAAGTCTTGAGATCAGCCTGAATGCCCGCACCACCACCACTGTCCGAGCCAGCAATGGACAATACCCGCACATAACGATGGCATGTGTCAGAAGTCACAGCAGAAATTGACATGGAAAAGTTCCAGAAAAACCAGCCATCCGCACCTACTTGCGATGGCCCAAGCTCAATTGTGGCGTATGCGCCAAGTCAAGTCTGACACCATCGGCGTGTGATGTAATCTTGCCAGGACGAAACAGGGGTGTCTGCCCAATCGGCGCGGACTGAGAAACACCCTGGGGCTCAACCGCCCCGTAACCCGATCCAGGTCATGCTGGCGTGGGGAGTTTTCGGTACCGGCACATGCCCGTTTTGTCCCTGGATTCTCCACCAACGGACAAACCGATGATCTCTCCATCCTCTTCTTTTGCCATTCTGGGCGCTGGCCTGATGGGCCGCCTATTGGCAGTTACGCTGGCCCAGCGCGGTCATAGTGTCACCCTGTACGATGCACAAGATGCCAGTGGTCAAGGCAGTGCCGCTCGCGTGGCAGCTGCCATGCTGGCGCCACTGGCAGAATCCGCCATCACAGAGCCGGGTGTAGTGCGCATGGGTGAACATGCACTGGTACGCTGGCCGCAATTGTTGGCTGGATTGCAGCAACCCGTATTCTTTCAACAAAACGGAACGTTGATTGTCTGGCACCGCCAAGATGCTCCCGAAGCTGCCCGCCTGCGCCGCCTCTTCGAAACCACCAGCCGAACAGTACCGAGTTTGCCCGCTATGGAAGCACTCGACAGTTCCCGCATGACAGACATCGAACCAGCCTTAGCCCAGCGTTTCCACCAAGGTCTGTATCTTCCTGGAGAAGGGCAACTTGACAACCGCCAGCTGCTGGCAGCACTGGAGCAAGAAATGGCCTTGCTGCATATCACCTGCCATTGGAATACGCCCAAAACTATCGCCGACTTCCACCCCGGCCGCCCTGGAGAGCCAGACTGGTTGCTAGATTGTCGCGGCTTGGGCGCACAAGCACAATGGCCCGCCCTGCGCGGTGTGCGTGGCGAAGTGGTGCGGATTCATGCGCCCGATGTCACCTTACAGCGCCCCACACGATTGGTGCATCCCCGCTACCCCATTTATATTGCCCCCAAACAGGATCATCTTTTTGTCATCGGCGCCACCGAGATCGAATCCGACGACATGTCCCCTGCCAGTGTACGCTCAGCCTTAGAACTAATGAGTGCGGCTTATGCCGTACACCCCGGCTTTGCCGAAGCACGGATTCTCGAAATTGCCACACAATGCCGACCGACACTGCCTGACAACCTGCCCGCTGTACGACAAACCGCACCACACACACTAGAAATCAATGGCCTATATCGACATGGCTTCATGATCTCTCCAGCGTTGCTGGATGTGGTGCTAGAGCTACTCACCACAGGCCAATCGGCTTTGGCTTCTCGTTTTGATCTGCGTGTTGAGTTGCTGCCAAACAGCCTCTAATTACACGGTGCCCCATGAATCTGACCATCAACCAGCAAGCTCACCAATTACCTGACGATGCCACTGTCGTCGATGCCATCGCTGCTATTGGTGCCCGGCCACCTTTTGCCGTAGCAGTCAATACAGTGTTCATTCCCAAAACCCACTATGCCCAACAGCAGCTGCACACTGGCGACCGGGTGGAAATTATCTCCCCCATCACAGGAGGCTAACACCATGCACAACCATCCCTCCTCTAACGATCCTTTGGTGCTGTATGGCGAGGTGTTTCACAGTCGCCTCTTACTGGGCACATCGCGCTATCCCTCTCCCAGCGTACTAGAAGCCTCCGTACAACGCGCACGCCCGGCAATGGTGACAGCCTCCCTGCGGCGTCAAGGCAGTAACCCCGCAGAAAACG
Organism: Giesbergeria sinuosa; assembly: GCF_042652905.1. Taxonomy (NCBI): domain Bacteria; kingdom Pseudomonadati; phylum Pseudomonadota; class Betaproteobacteria; order Burkholderiales; family Comamonadaceae; genus Giesbergeria; species Giesbergeria sinuosa. The sequence goes on from NZ_JBHSHJ010000003.1 coordinate 287,772, forward strand.
GCCAGCGTTTTTGGGAATTGCTACGTCAGTTACAAGTGCCCGTATTGCCCAACACGGCCGGATGCCATAGCGTGCAAGAGGCCATCACCACAGCACAGATGGCGCGTGAAGTATTTGAAACGCCGTGGATTAAGCTAGAACTGATTGGTGATGACTACACGCTTCAACCCGACACCCTCAACTTGGTCAGTACGGCAGAACACCTGATCCGTGATGGATTTCGGGTGCTGCCCTACTGCACCGAGGATTTGGTGCTCTGTCAGCGTTTGGTGGATGTAGGCTGCCAAGCTGTCATGCCTTGGGCCGCCCCCATTGGTACGGGACGTGGCCCTGTCAATCCTTACGCCCTACAGGTACTGCGAGAACGTCTGCATGTACCACTCTTGGTCGATGCCGGTCTGGGCTTACCATCTCACGCATGCCAAGTGATGGAGTGGGGCTACGATGGCGTGTTGCTCAACACGGCTGTAGCCTTAGCACAAGACCCGGTATCTATGGCCGGTGCTTTTGCTGATGCCGTAGAGGCAGGACGGGCTGCCCACCGCGCTGGAGCCATGCAAGCCCAAAATACCGCCCAACCCAGTACCCCAGTGCTGGGTACTCCGTTTTGGCACCACGATACGCCATGAACCAGAACCAAATCGACACCTTGGCGCAAGACATCGTGCGCCTACACAGCCACACTTTTGCACCTTGCACACCGCAAGCTGTACCCGTCAGCACAGACCCCGCCCCCATCTACCAAGCTGCCCTACGGGCTTGTAGTGCATTAGGATTCATCGCTACAGATGCCCAATGTCTGGCACGGGCTTGGCAGGCACAAACCGAACGCACTGGCAGCCTTGATCTCACACACTGGCCTGATACCGTAGAAGATTTTGGCCTACAAACCTCACCCACTGTGCCTGATTTTGCCCCTTGCCCACCCGCCTTGGGACTCTATGCAGTGCTGCCAGATGCCGCATGGGTAGGCCGGATGGCCCGGGCAGGTGTACCTACCGTACAGTTACGCTACAAGTCCACCGATACAGCCGCCATTTCTGCTGAAGTGCATGCAGCCGTAGAAGCAGTCAGGGGCACCAATGCACGTTTGTTTATCAATGACCATTGGCAAGCAGCATTGGCTGCGGGTGCCTATGGCCTTCATCTAGGCCAAGAAGACTTGGATGCCATGCAACCAGAGAATCTGGCGCAAATCCGTCGTTCTGGACTGCGTCTGGGGGTCAGCACCCATGGTTACGCAGAGATGGTGCGCGCCCATGCCATAGGGCCAAGCTATATTGCTTTGGGTGCGGTATTTCCCACCACACTCAAACGCATGACAACAGCACCACAAGGACTAGCCCGACTCGCCGCCTATGCACGCCTGATGCGACATTACCCATTGGTGGCGATTGGCGGCATTGGGTTAGAACAGTTCCCAGCAATCCGTGCCACAGGGGTAGGGTCTATTGCTGTGGTCAGGGCATTGGTCAACGCACCTGACCCAGAAGCCGCCGCAGCAGCACTGTTACAGGCGATGACCTAAGCCACCGCCCTCCCTACACCTTAACGGGGGGCAGGTTGGTCTGCAGGCGGCGTCACCGCATGGTTGCGACCGTTGACAGCAGGCAACAGGCTTTTTTCAACCAATGTTTTGTTGATTTCAATACCCTGACGATAGTAGTCTTCACTGACCACAGGATCAGGTGTCTTGATAGCCAACCACAGCGTATAAAACCCTGCCAAGATCACAATGGCAGGCCCAGCAAGAATCAACCAAACATAGCCAAACTTCCACCAAGGAGGTGCCACCAAGTCTGGTTTATTGGAAAGGGTTGTCATAAATTTATCCTCAAAACTGGTATTAACGAGGCACCAAGAACACAGATTTCTCTGTCAGTTGAGCATCAGCACCTATTGCCTGAATATCAAAATAAAACGGATGTGAGCCTGAAGGCATAGAACCATATGGAATTTGCAGTCGCACTGGAACCCAGCGCGACTGGGCAGCCTCAATCTCTACCTCAGCGTCAGAAGCGACCTCTAAGCCATCCAAACCACGGGCAGAAATACGATACCGTTGGGTTGCTTCTGTTGCATTCATAATCTGCAACCGATAGATATTTTCTAGCTTGCCACCAGCCACAATCCGAGACAAAGCTGCACGATCACGCACCACATCGACCTTCAGTGGTGTACGCATTACCAAGCTGATCAGCATAGCCATACACAACGAAAGCAAAATAGCGGTATACACCAAAACCCGTGGCCGGAATATGCGCCGTATGATTTCTGACTGCCCCCAGCCTTGGGCCACACCGTTTTGCGTGGAGAACCGTACCAAACCACGGGCATAACCCATTTTGTCCATTACAGTATTGCAAGCATCTACACACAGACCACAACCGATGCACTCGTACTGCAAACCATTACGAATATCAATTCCTACAGGGCAAACCTGCACACACAGCGTGCAATCAATACAGTCCCCCAACCCTTTGGCTTTGTAATCAACGGTTTTATTGCGTGGCCCCCGCTGTTCACCACGAGCTGCGTCATAAGTAACGATCAGTGTGTCCTTATCAAACATAGCACTCTGGAAGCGTGCATAAGGACACATATATTTGCAGACTTGCTCACGCAAGAAACCGGCATTGCCATAAGTAGCAAAACCATAAAATCCTACCCAGAATATCTGCCAAGACCCCTGCAAGGCCATCAGCTCTGCACCCAGCTCACGGATAGGAACAAAATAACCTACAAAAGTAAATCCTGTCCAAGCAGCAATAGCTACCCACAAGAATTGTTTGAGCGATTTTTTCCAGATTTTTTCGAATGTCCAACCACTGTTGTCCAAACGAACCCGCGCACTGCGATCACCCTCTACTTTATGTTCTATCCACATAAAGATTTCGGTATACACCGTTTGTGGACAAGAAAAACCACACCACAAACGCCCTGCCACTGCGGTAAACAAAAATAGAGACAAGGCTGAGATAATCAATAATCCAGTAAGATAAATAAAATCTTGTGGATAGAGAACTAAGCCAAAAATATAGAACCGTCGTGCCCCCAAGTCGAACAGCACCATCTGGCGCTGCCCCCACTCGACCCACGGCAACCCATAAAAAACAAGCTGGGTCAGGAAAACCATGACCCAGCGCCAATTTGCAAACAAACCACTGATAGAACGTGGATATATCTTTTTATGTGCCGCGTACAAAGAAACAGTTTCTTGATCGGAATTTGATTCTGCTGCTACAGGCTTGATCGGAATGATCTTTGGCTGCTTTCCGTCAGAAGGTTGCATGGTGCAATATCTCAAAAATCACTGGCACTCACAGCGGGTGGTGCCCTTTGGGCACCACCAAGGCTAACGAAATTAGCGGGCAGCACCCGGCTTATTCGATAGACCCCAGACATAAGCGGTCAGTACGCTCAGCTGCGCTTCCGTCAATTTACCAGTGCCAGCTTGCGCAGGCATTTGGTTGACCTTGCCATTATTGATCATTGCAGTAATGGCTGCCTCACCCCAACCATGAAGCCAGATGTCATCAGTCAAGTTGGGAGCACCCACAGCCTGCATACCTTTGCCATCAGAACCATGGCAAGCAGCACAAGCCACAAACTTGGACTTACCCAGCGATGCACGCAAAGAATCGTGCGGGCTGCCAGACAAGCTCAGAACATAGTGGGCCAAGTTGCGTACATCTTCTGGGGTACCCACTGCAGCAGCCATTGGAGGCATGTTGCCAATGCGGCCCTTATGCAGAGTTTCGCTGATCTTCTCAGGGGTGCCGCCATGCAGCCAATCACCGTCTGTCAGGTTGGGAAAGCTCTTGCTACCGCGTGCATCCGAACCGTGGCACTGGGCGCAATTGTTCAGGAACAAACGCTCACCAATAGCCATAGCCTGAGGATCGGCAGCCATCTGCTCTGGAGGCATGGAGGCAAAACGGGCATAGAGAGGCTCCAGCTCCGTATTGGCAGTAGCCACCTCCTTGTCGTAAGCACCATACTGGCTCCAGCCCGCCTTGCCTTGGTAACTGCCCAGACCAGGGTAAATGGCCAAATAACCAAGGGAGAAAATGACGGTCAAAACAAACATCCACACCCACCACCGTGGCATGGGGTTGTTCATTTCGCGCAGATCGCCATCCCAAACGTGGCCAGTGGTGTTGTCACTGCTGGAGGCAACCTTTTTGCGTGCGGTCATCCACAGCAGCAACAAGCAGCCAAAAATGCCGATGAGGGTAATTCCGGCGATAAAAACCGACCAGAAATTGCTAGTGAAGTCACTCATAGTGTGTTCTCGTTCTGGTGGTGTCAGTCTTGTAGAAAGGGCAGGTGCGCTGCTTCGTCAAACCGTGTCTGGTTCTTGCGGGCGTAAGCCCAAACCCAGATGCCGATGAACATAGCAAACGAAATCAGCGTAACCACAACGCGCATGGTGGTGATATCCATAGCCGATTCCTTTCTTACTTGAGCGTCAGGCCCAGAACTTGCAGGTAGGCAATCACCGCTTCCATCTCAGTTTTACCCTTGATTTCTTCTGGTGCAGCAGCAATCTGCTCATCGGTATAGGGAACGCCCACCTTACGCAGGGCCGTCATGTGCGACGCAATCGTTGTGGAATCGACCACATTTTTTTCCAACCAAGGATAAGCAGGCATGTTGGACTCAGGCACCACGTCACGTGGATTGTTCAAGTGAATACGATGCCATTCGTCGCTGTATTTGCCACCCACCCGGTGCAAATCTGGGCCAGTGCGCTTGCTACCCCATTGGAAAGGATGGTCATACACAAACTCACCGGCCACAGAATAGTGACCATAACGCAGCGTTTCTGCCCGGAAAGGACGAATCATCTGCGAGTGGCAGTTGTAGCAGCCTTCGCGCAGGTACACATCTCGTCCAGCCAATTGGAGGGAGGTGTAAGGTTGCAAGCCCTTCACAGGCTCGGTTGTCGACTTCTGGAAGAACAAAGGCACGATCTCTACCAAACCACCAAAGGCAATCACAATCACGATCAAAACGATCATGAGGAAGTTGTTGGTTTCGATAGTTTCGTGCGAGAAGCCAGTCGAGGGGCTATGGTTGTTATCAGACATGAAATAGCTCCTCGGGACTTAGGCGTGGGCCGGTTGGGCAGAAGGAATGGCCACAGTCACGGCGCGACCAGAAGTCACAGTCATGATCACATTCCAGAGCATCATGACCATACCTGTCAGGTACAGCACACCACCGGTGAAACGAATCACATAGAAGGGATAGGTAGCCTTAACACCTTCAACAAAGGTGTAAGTCAGGGTGCCGTCGGCATTGACTGCACGCCACATCAGACCTTGCATCACCCCGGCAATCCACATTGCAGCGATGTAGAGCACGATACCAATCGTAGCCAACCAGAAGTGAACTTCAATGGCCTTGACCGAGTGCATTTTGTCTTTACCAAACAGACGGGGCACCAAGTAGTACAAGGAACCCATTGTGATCATGCCAACCCAGCCCAAGGCACCTGCATGCACGTGACCTACAGTCCAGTCGGTATAGTGGCTCAGGGCATTGACGGTTTTGATGGCCATCATGGGGCCTTCAAACGTGGACATACCATAGAACGACAGCGAAACGATCAGGAAGCGCAAGATAGGATCATCACGCAGTTTGTGCCATGCACCCGACAGGGTCATGATGCCGTTGATCATGCCACCCCAGCTAGGAGCCAACAGAATCAGGGAGAACAACATCCCCACGGACTGTGTCCAGTCGGGCAATGCGGTGTAGTGCAAATGGTGAGGGCCAGCCCACATGTAGGTGAAGATCAGCGCCCAGAAGTGAACAATAGACAAGCGGTAGCTATAGACGGGACGACCTGCCTGCTTGGGAATGAAGTAGTACATCATGCCCAAGAAGCCAGCGGTCAGGAAAAAGCCCACAGCATTGTGGCCATACCACCATTGCACCATGGCATCTTGCACACCTGCGTAGGCAGAGTAGCTTTTCATCATGCCTGCGGGAATGGCAGCACTGTTGACAATGTGCAACACCGCCACGGCCAGAATAAAGGCACCGTAGAACCAGTTGGCGACATAGATGTGGCGCACTTTACGGATGCCCACGGTACCGAAGAAAACAATGGCGTAAGCCACCCAGACCAAGGCGATCAGGATGTCAATGGGCCATTCAAGTTCGGCATACTCTTTGCCTTGGGTATAACCCAGAGGCAAGCTGATGGCAGCAGCCAGAATGACCAATTGCCAGCCCCAGAAAGTAAACGAGGCCAGTGGGCCTGCAAACAGACGGACTTGGCAAGTACGCTGCACCACATAGTAGCTGGTAGCAAACAATGCACTGCCCCCAAAGGCGAAGATCACCGCGTTGGTGTGCAAAGGTCGCAAGCGTCCATACGTAAGCCACGGAATGCCAAAGTTGAGTTCGGGCCAAGCAAGCTGAGCGGCGATGATCACGCCAACCAGCATGCCAACCACCCCCCAGACTACAGCCATGATAGAAAACTGCCGCACTATTGTGTCGTTGTAGTGCGCAGCATCTGCGTTTTTCGGTATATCCATCGGGCACCTCTTGATTTCAGAGAAAGTATTAACCGGAGAAGGAGTAGTGTTTTTGACAGTCGTCAATTATCGCGAAGAATACGTTCACCCTCCTGTTCGATGTTCTCGAATTGTCCACGGTAAACAGCCCACCACAGCCCCAGCAGGATCATCAACACCAACACCACAGACAAAGGAATCAACAAATACAGGATGTCCATGGGACGCTCTCTTCTCCATTGGTTATGCAACAACTGCGTGACTACTGGGTTGCTGAGGGGGCACCGAAGACTCCAACGCTGGCAAAGGCAAGGACAGGCGGGCGGCATTGAGCACCACCAACAGCGAACTCAAAGCCATGCCCAACCCGGCTAACCAGGCGGGCATATACCCTGCCACTGCCAATGGCACGCTCAAAGCGTTATAGCCTGCCGCCCACCACAGATTCTGGCGCACCACACGCAAGGTGCGGCGCGCCAACAACACCGCCTGAGGAATCAACCAAAGGCTATCACCCAGAACCACGAAATCGGCCCTGGATTGTGCCAGTGCTACCGACTTGCCAAAGGCAAATGAGACATGGGCACCCGCCAATACCGGCCCATCGTTCAAACCATCACCCACCATCGCTACCTGTTTGGCCTGCGCCTGCAGTGCTTGCATGGCTTGTAGTTTGTCTTGCGGTGTACAGGCACCACGCCAGTGCTCAATACCAGACTGGGCAGCCACACGGGCCACTGCCATCTGCTGATCCCCCGACAGCAGGTGAACCTGTACACCAGCTTCGAGCAAAGCACGTACGGCACTTGGAGCCTGTGTGCGCAAATCTTCGACCAGATCAAAACGGGCCAACTCTTCCAACTCGCCACTGTCTTGCTGACGTACCAGATAAACCTGCTGGGCGGTTTCTTGGGCAGAAACACTGGCATTGGTGTGTCGTGCTGAACCAAGTAACACTTTACTGACAGGCCATAACGCCTGCTCATCTTGCACCCAGGCTATCAGGCCCTGTCCAGCCACCTCCTGGACTTGCGATACTTGCCAACGCGATGCCCCAGCCGCATTGGTTTCCTCTGCCTTGGCGATCACAGCCCGTGACACTGGATGGAGTGAATGACGGGCCAGTGCCGCAGCCAATGCCAGCACCTCTTTGGCGGACAGCCCTGCCGATGGCTGCACCGCAGAGACCGACATGCCATCCCGTGTCAAGGTGCCAGTCTTGTCAAAGACCAAAGTATCCACACTGGCCAGTGCTTCTAAACCCTGCAAATTGCGCACCAGCACCCCTTGGCGAGCCAAGGTGCCCGCAGCAGAAAGCATAGCTACGGGTGTAGCTAAAGACAAAGCACAAGGGCAGGTGACAATCAACACCGAAACAGCCACCATGAGCGCATGGGCTGGGTCGGTAGGCCACCACCACATCGCCGCCAAGCCAGCAGCAACCAGCACTGCCACCAGAAAAGGGCGAGCTACTTTATCGGCCAGTTGAGCGAGCCGTGGTTTTTGCAGCGATGCGCTCTCCATCAGCGCAACAATTTGACCAAACCGGGTAGCAGCCCCTGTACCTTGCACCAACACTTCCACAACAGATTGAAGGTTGTAGCTGCCTGCGGTCACCATACTGCCTTCGGTGCGTAACACGGGTGTGGATTCACCAGTCAACAGTGCCTCATCGGCCAAGGTCTGACCCAAGACAATCTGTCCATCTGCAGGAAAGGCCTCTCCGGGCAATACGCGAATGGTGTCACCCACCACAAGACGCCGCACAGCCACCCGCTCAAAATGCCCGTCTGCATTACGCCGCTCTACACTGTCGGGCAAGCGGTTCATGACGGCTTCCAGAGCGCCTGCTGTGCGGTCACGCAGACGCAATTCCAACCAGCGACCAGTCAGCAAAAAGAAGACAAACATGGTGAGAGAGTCAAAAAACACCTCTCGACCAAAAGGCCCAGATGGATCAAATGTGCCTGCGGTGCTGACCACGAAAGTAATCACCATGCCCAGCGCCACTGGCAAATCCATACTTACCCGGCGCTGACGAATATCTCGCAATGCACTGGTAAAAAAAGGCCCACAAGCAAACAGAACCACTGGCAGCGAAATAACCCAAGAAGCCCAGCGTAATAGGGTTTCCATCTCTTGGGTCAAATCACCAGGTGCTGCCACATAGGCAGGCCACGCATACATCATGACCTGCATCATGCAAAATCCAGCGACCAACCAACGCCATAGGGCACGACGATTTTCACGTCGGCGCTGTTCACGGGCCAAGGCGTCCATTGCTGGCAAGGCTCCATAGCCTGCCTTGCGCACAGCGGCAACCCACTGAGAAGGCAGCACCTGAGTAGGCTGCCACACGACCCTAGCCCGCTGAGTGGCGGCACTCACTTCTGCCTGCACAACGCCAGGCACGGCCAGCAGAGCATCTTCAATGGTCAGTGCACAAGCAGCACAGTGCATCCCCTCCAGCACCACGTGCGACTCCCACGGCACGTTGTCGGGGGCGGCATGAGCGGTTTGATGGGCGCAGGGACGGCCAAAGGCTGCCCACTCCTGGGGGTCGTCCAGCAATTCGGTGGCGGCACCAGCGGCGGCACTATGCACCACCTGCCCCGACGTAAGGACACTCTCGGAATTCGTTGACATGTGGCAAGCTTACCCCTTTTGCATGCCATACTGGCCTGTCCGCATTATTTGATTGAACCATGTACCAACATATTCTGATTGCGACCGACGGCTCAGAGCTGTCTGACAAAGCAGTGCAAAGCGGCCTGTCCTTGGCTGCTCTGGCGGGGGCCAGTGTCATTGCCCTGAAGGTAGTGCCACGTTACCCGCGCAGCTACTTCGAGGGGGGCTTGCCTGTGGATGCACAGGATATCGAGCGTATTGAAAAACAGTGGGACGAGGCAGCACATGCCTTGGTCAATAAAATCAAGGCCGATGGTGAGGCACAGGGCGTCACTGTCCAGTCGGTGATTGCCAAATCAGACTTGGTGGCAGAAGCCATCATTGCTGCTGCAAAAAAACACGAATGCGACCTGATTGTGATGGCCTCACACGGTCGCAAGGGTATACAGCGCATGCTGTTGGGCAGCGAAACACAGCATGTACTGACCCATTCGCATATTCCTGTGCTGGTGTTGCGCTAAGCCCATCAGCCTCGGCACAGACCCTCAATTTCCCGCGAGACTGCCACCCGCCCCTGCGCTAGCTGGGCGCGGTGTTTGTCAATGCGCTTGAGATCGTAGAGGTAGTTGACCATCAAACCATACGATTGCTTGATGCCTTTGGCAGAAGGGTCTCCGGCCCAATTCAGGCGCTCAACACGGGCACCATTGCCCAAATGGAAACGCGCAACCGGATCCAGTGGTTTGCCCGCTTGCAGCTCGCACGCCAAATAGTGGGCTGCGCAGTGCAATAACCATTGCCCTAGTGCTGATTTGGCGTCAAGTTCTAAGGGTTTGTCCAGCGCAGCGAGCAGATGCGTGACCTCTAGCGTTTGCGGTGCAACCACACCCACAGCCTTGGACAATTCTGCACGGCGCTTTTCTGTCAAGGACTCCCATCTGGCACTGGCCTGCTTGTTCAACCAAGATCGAAACCCTGGAATGGGCGACAGTGTGGCAAAAGTGCGCAGCCGAGGAAATTCGGCAGACAAAGTCTCTACCACATGCTTGATCAAAGAGTCCCCAAAACTGACCCCCCGCAGCCCTGTTTGGGTGTTGCTGATGGAGTAGAAAATAGCTGTGCTGGCCCGACTGATATCTGCTGGAGCTGCGGCCTCATCCAGCAAGGGGGTGATGGAGTTGGAAAGGCTCTCTACCAAGGCTACTTCGACAAAAATCAATGGCTCATTGGGCAAATTGGGGTGAAAGAAGCCATAGCAGCGACGATCGCTATCTAGCCTGTTTTTCAAATCTCCCCAGCTACGGATGTCGTGGACAGCCTCATACTGGATTAGTTTTTCCAGTAGCGATGCGGGCGAATCCCAAGACAAACGGCGCAACTCCAAGAAGGCCACATCAAACCAAGTGGAAAAAAGTTGCTCCAGATCAGCATCTAATGCCAACAACCGCTTGTCAGCCTTGAGTCTTGGCAACAACTCTGCCCGTAGATCGACAAGAAAACGCATCCCCCCCGGAAACACCGCAAAACGTTGCAACAAGCGAATTCGGGGCGATACCAGCGCACGGCGCAGCGCAATTTCAGCCTGTGCTTCGTCTTCAGTGCCCACTGCAACTTCGTAGCCCTGGCGCGCAGCTTGCACACGCACAGGGTCGGAAGCAAACTGTTCACACAACAACCACCAAACGTCTTGGCGTTCTTCGGGTTGGGCTTGGGCATACCATACAGCCACCGCCTGTGCATGGCGGGCACCCTCCACTTCACTGACCTGCACTGCTGCCGCAGCCTGCAAGTCTGCGAGCAGCTTGCGCAACGCTCTGGGAGAGAGAGCCTCATGACCGCGCCGCAACGTAGCTTGCAACCGCTCGTGGGTGGTGCGCTGGACACCAGACTTACGGGGAGCAGGGGCCACAGTGCCACTATCGCCTGAAGCATCGGCCGTTGCTGCAGAACGCAAGCGTGAGACACTGCGCGCAATCCAGTTAGTGGCGTTGGTCATGGATGCATCTCCTCTGAAAAAAGCGGCTCATTGACAGCCAACGGGCTGCTGATCCCGACAGAATACAAGACGGTGCGCAGCTCTAAGCCGTTTTTGCTTATCGATTGCGATCTGCACGCCCCTGCGCCCACCACCACAGGCCAGCACCGCCCAGTACCATCGGCAAGCACAACCATTGCCCCATGCTCAGACCCAAAGGCAATAATCCCAGAAAGCTGTCAGGCTCCCGGAAGAATTCGGCGACAAAACGTAACAAACCATAACCCAGCAAAAAGGCTGCTGCCACCTGTCCCTGCTGGCGCTTGTGCCGTGCATACAACCACAACAACACAAACAGCAGCAAGCCCTCCAACAAGAATTGATAAATCTGGGAAGGATGGCGAGGCTGTAGCGAACCACTGTGGGCAAAAACCATACCCCAAGGCAGATCGGGATGAGAAAAACGGCCCCACAACTCTCCATTGATGAAATTACCAACCCGCCCAGCAGCCAGCCCTGTAGGCACACAAGGCGCCACAAAATCTGCCACTTGGAGCCAAGGACGCTGGCGTGAACGGGCAAACCAGATCATGGATGCAATCACGCCCAACATGCCCCCGTGGAAACTCATGCCACCTTGCCAAATGGCAAAAATTTCTAGGGGATGGGCAGCGTAATAGCCAGGCTTGTAGAACAAGCAATAGCCCAACCGCCCGCCCAAAATAACGCCCACCACCCCCAAAAACAGGATGTCCTCTACATCTTTGCGTGACCAAGCCCCAGCCCCAGAGAGATGGACAAACGGTGCATGGCGCAAACGCAAACTGCCCAGGAACAGAAACAGGCCAAAGGCGGCCAGATAGGTCAGGCCATACCAATGAATGGCTACTGGGCCCAATTGCAGGGCTACCGGGTTGATATGTGGGTAAATCAGCATGGGGGCCATTGTGCCCAAACGCTGCACCCGGCTTCATCAGGAGGACATACCCCAATGCAGGAGTTGCTGCCACTCTGTCGCCGTGAGGCGAGGCATCCAGCTATTGTGATTGGCTTCAGTTTTCATCATCAGATCTGCCGGGCCACGGCTTTTGGCTTGTGCCAACAACTTCAACCCTGTGGCTGAACCAATCACTTCATCTTGACCAGCGACCAAAATACTGACTGGCCCGGTGTAGCGATGCAGGTGTTGATCTGACGCAAAATGGTCTTTGAGCAGCCATGCCACTGGCAACATCCAGTATTTTTGGGAAGCCACTTCTGTGATACTGGTAAACGGTGTGAGCAACACCACCTTGCTGGGCGGCATACTGGCCCGAGCCGCGACCTGTGTGGCAACACCAGTGCCTAAGGATTTTCCCACCAACATCACTGGCTGATCTTGGGGGGTGGAGCGGCGCCAATGCTCATAAAGCGCCACACCTTCGTTCACTATCTGTTGCTCATTGGGTTGCCCACTGCGCCAACCAAACCCCGGATATTCTGCCAACACCATGCGATACCCCATCGCATTGAATTGCTGGTGGTATGCAAGATACTTCCACGCATTGCCAGAATTACCGTGGAAAAAAATGACGGTACCCTTGCTGGGTTGCAGGTTTGGCTCTACCACAATGGCATGGCGCTGCACATCAACCCCAGAACCCGCAGGAAGGCCAGACACAACTTGTTGCAGTGGTGCTACGGCATGTTGTTCGGGGTGGTACATCAGCCGGCCTTGCTGTGCATACATGTATGCACACACCAAAAGATAGCCTGTAACCAGCAGGGCAATGCCGTATTTTGTGGTTTGTTTTTTCTGCATTTTCTCTGGAGCTGGAGACCAGACCCCCAAGGGCATGAGGGGCAGAGTCCCCCATGCCCATGCAGCCTGGTTAGTCCGTTTTAATCATCCAGCAACGAAACGTCGCGTACTGCACCCTTGTCGGCGGAAGTCACGAGCTTGGCATAAGCTTTGAGCGCAGCAGACACTTTGCGCGGGCGCGGTTGTGCGGGCTTCCAGCCCTTGGCTTCTTGCTCAGCGCGGCGTTGGGCCAACTCTTCGTCACTCAGCAGCACATCAATGCGGCGATTGGGAATGTCGATGCGGATGCGATCGCCAGTGCGCACCAAGCCAATCGCGCCACCCGCTGCTGCCTCGGGCGAGCAATGACCAATCGACAAACCCGACGTACCGCCAGAGAAGCGCCCATCGGTGAGCAAAGCACAGGCTTTGCCCAAGCCTTTGGATTTGATATAGCTGGTGGGGTAGAGCATCTCTTGCATACCAGGGCCGCCTTTCGGGCCTTCGTAACGCACCACCACCACATCACCGGCCTTGACCTTATCGCCCAATATATTCGCCACTGCTTCGTCTTGGCTTTCGGTGACATGGACGGGGCCTTCAAATACCAACAGCTCGTCGTCTACGCCCGCGGTCTTGACGACACAGCCATCCAAGGCAATGTTGCCATGCAGCACCGCCAACCCACCTTCTTTGCTGAAGGCATGGTCGTAAGAGCGGATGCAGCCTTCGGCTCGGTCGGTATCTAAACTAGGCCAGCGCACCGACTGGCTGAAGGCCACTTGCGTGGGCACGCCACCGGGGCCAGCCATGTAAAAGGTTTTCACGGCCTCGTCAGTGGTTTGCAAAATGTCCCACTGCTTGAGGGCATCGCCCAAAGTGGGGCTGTGGACGGTGGGCACATCGGTGTGCAGCTTACCGGCGCGGGCCAGTTCACCCAAAATAGCCATGATGCCACCGGCACGGTGCACGTCTTCAATGTGGTATTTGTTAGTGTTGGGAGCTACTTTGCACAGTTGTGGCACTTGCAAAGACAGGCGATCAATGTCCTTCATGGTGAAGGCAATCTCGGCTTCTTGGGCAATCGCCAAGAGGTGCAAGATGGTGTTGGTAGAGCCTCCCATCGCAATGTCCAGCGTGATGGCATTTTCAAAAGCCTTAAAGCCGATGGCGCGTGGCAACAGGTTTGCTTCGTTGCCTTCGTAATGACGCTTGGCTAACTCGACAATCAGATGCCCTGCACGTTTGAACAGCTGCTCTCGGTCGGCATGGGTAGCCACCACCGTTCCGTTGCCGGGCAAGGACAAACCCAGCGCCTCGGTCAGGCAGTTCATGGAGTTGGCAGTAAACATGCCCGAGCAAGAACCGCAGGTGGGGCAAGCCGAACGCTCTACTTCAGCCACATCGGCATCCGACACCTTGTCATCGGCGGCCATGACCATGGCATCAATCAAATCGAACTTTTTGATTTCGATGGTTTTGCTGCCGGGCTTGCTCAATTGCACCTTGCCCGCTTCCATGGGGCCACCCGAAACAAAAACCACTGGGATGTTCAGGCGCATGGCGGCCATCAACATACCGGGGGTAATTTTGTCGCAATTAGAGATACACACCATCGCATCAGCGCAATGGGCGTTGACCATGTACTCAACCGAATCGGCAATGATGTCGCGGCTGGGCAAGGAGTACAACATGCCGTCATGGCCCATCGCAATGCCATCGTCCACTGCAATGGTGTTGAACTCTTTGGCTACACCACCAGCAGCCTCAATCTCACGCGCTACCAACTGGCCCAAGTCTTTGAGATGCACATGGCCTGGCACAAACTGGGTGAATGAGTTGACCACCGCAATGATGGGTTTCTGGAAGTCGGCATCTTTCATGCCAGTGGCCCGCCACAGCGAGCGGGCACCAGCCATGTTGCGGCCAGCAGTGGAAGTTTTGGAGCGGTAAACAGGCATGGGAATTTTTCTATGGAGTTGACGCATCCATCCTGAGATGCTGTCTGATTATGTCCCAGCCCCATCAACCTGTTCTGGAACACTGTCAACGCGGCTTGTTGGGACGCATCCCCAAATTTTCTTTCTGTTTGTCCAAACGATCTTTTTTGCGTTGATCCATTTTTTCCATAGCCTTGCGCTTGGTGTAGCCGGTGGAATCGGCCCAGCCCCACCACAACAGGGTGAGGCCAAAAGGCGACAACACCCACCACCAAGACCACTGCGCGACAGGCCCGATCTCAAGATACTTCAACAAAGCCAACACGATTCCCAACATCAATAGGTACATGGCGAAATCCTTTACTGAGCCAAAAAGGGCCACTTTACCGGTACAACCCCCAAACCAAATCACTACAATCAGCGCAAAACAATGTAACTCAACCCGAAGAAAGCCCACCATGAAACGCTCTCTGACTCTTCTTGCCCTGACATTGTGTGCAGCTGTGCCCGCCATGGCCGATCAGGCATTGGCTACTGCCAAGAACTGCATGGCTTGCCATGCCGTCGACAAAAAGCTGGTTGGCCCCTCCTACAAGGACGTTGCCGCCAAATACAAGGGCGACAAAACAGCCGTAGACAAACTGGCTGCCAAGGTCATCAAGGGTGGTTCTGGCACTTGGGGCCCTGTGGCCATGCCGCCCAATCCACAAGTCAATGATGCCGAAGCCAAGAAGCTGGTGGCTTGGGTGCTGACCCAAAAATAAATGCTCAGGCGTCTTGCAACGCCCACTTCTACCGTCCGATCACGGTGCCATCATGGGTGGTGTTGTGGTCGGATTTTTATTGCATTGCCAAAGGGACACACCGCCCTAGTGCCGCGCTCCAGGCACTGTAGAGCGGGCTAACAAAGCATACATGGTGGGAACGACAAAGACCGTCAACACTGTTCCCAAGCCCATACCGCCCACAATCACCCAACCAATCTGCGTGCGGGTTTCGGCCCCCGCCCCGCTGGCAAGTGCCAAGGGCACTGCGCCTAAGACCATAGCCCCAGTGGTCATCAAAATCGGGCGCAAGCGTTGCGCCGAGGCCTGCACCAACGCATCTACCATCTCAAGCCCCTGTTGGCGCAATTGGTTGGTAAATTCAACGATCAAGATGCCATGTTTGGTGATCAAGCCCACCAAGGTGATCAACCCAATTTGCGAATACACGTTGAGTGAGCCACCACTCCAACGCAAAGCCAGCAGGGCACCGACCACCGACAACGGCACCGACACCATGATGACAAGAGGGTCGATAAAGCTCTCAAATTGCGCTGCCAACACCAGAAAAATGAACACCAGCGCCAGCACAAACACCAAGCCCAGTGCCCCTTGTGAGTTTTTGAACTCGCGTGAGGTGCCATTCAAATCAGTGGTGTAGCCGGGTTTAAGCACCCGCGCTGCGGTGGCGTCCATGAAGGCCAGCGCCTCGCCCAATGCATAGTCGGGTGCCAAATTGGCCGTGATAGTGGCTGAACGGCGTTGACCAAAGTGGTTGAGTTCGCGTGGGCTCACACTCTCGCGCACCGTCACCAAGGCCGACAGCGGAACCATGGCTTCTTTTTGGCCGCGCACATAAATGCCATCGATGTCTTCGGGGGTAGTGCGGCCACTGGGTTGGGTTTGCACAATCACATCGTATTGCTCCGCATCGCGCTTGTACCGTGTCACGGTACGCCCACCCAACATGGTTTCAATGGCCTTGGCCACCACATCCACATTCACGCCCAGATCAGCAGCCCGCTCCCGATTGACGTCAATGCGCAGTTCTGGCTTGTTCAGGCGCAAATCTACGTCGGGCGATAGGATGCCGGGGTTTTTGGCCATTTCAGCTAGCACCTGTTCAGCCACAGCACTGAGATTTTCGTAGCTGTCTGAAGTCTGGATAACATAGTGCAATGGCCTAGAGCGAAAGCCCTGCCCCAAAGAAGGCGGTGTGATGGGAAAAGCACTCACCCCTGGCAAGCTTGCAAGGCGCGGCTGTAACTGTCGGGCAATATCGAGCGTGCTGCGGCTGCGCTGCTCCCAATCTACTGTGCGATAAACCACACTCCCCTGCGAGACCGTGGGATTGCCAATGTTGGCAAAGATACGGTCAAACTCTGGATAGTTACGGCCTATTTGCTCCAGCTCCAAGGCGTAGCGGTTGGTGTAGTCTAGTGTGGCACCATCGGGTGCAGTGATGTTGGCAACAATCGTGCCCCGATCCTCTAGGGGCGACAGCTCTTGCTTCATCTGTGGATACACCCACCACAAAGTCAGGGCGCTGGCAGCCATCAGCGCCAACACCAACCACCGGGCTTGGACACAGGCAGCGCCAATGGCGCCTGCCCCCCGATAACGGGCCGTCAACAGCCAACGCAGCAGCCGTGCATACGCTTGCGACAGCGCAGTCAGGCAGCGTTCCATCGTCCGATCAAACCAGTGCGGCTGTGGGTTGTGCTTGAGCAAGAGTGAGCACATCATGGGCGAGAGTGTTAAGGCCACAAAACCTGACACGAGCACCGCACCTGCCAACGCCAGCGCAAACTCGACAAACAAACGCCCAGTGCGCCCCGGCGTAAATGCCAGCGGGGCATACACCGCAACCAGAGTCAGGGTCATGGCCACAATCGCAAAGCCAATTTCGTGCGCCCCCCGAATCGCTGCCGCAAAGGGTTCCATGCCCTCTTCAATATGGCGGTAGATGTTTTCTAGCATGACGATGGCATCGTCCACCACCAAACCAATCGCAAGTACCAGTGCCAACAGCGTCAAGGTATTGATCGAAAACCCGGCCCATTGCATCAGCGCAAACGTGCCTACCAAGCTCACCGGAATCGTAATGATGGGAATGATGGACGCGCGCAACGTGCGCAGAAAAACAAAAATCACGAGCGCCACCAACACCACAGCTTCCGCAATGGTCTGGTAAACGCTTTTCACTGAGCGATCGATAAAGATGGAATTGTCATTGGCCACTTCCACTTTGACATCGGCCGGCAAGTCGTCTTGCAAGGTTGGCAACATCGCTCGCACCCCTGCCGACAGTTCCAAAGGGTTGGCTGTGGCTTGGCGGATGATGCCCACTGAGATGGCCTCTCGGCCATTGAGCCGTACTTTGCTGCGATCACTGGCCGGGCCTTCTTCAACCTTGGCCACATCGCGCAAACGCACTGGAAATCCATTCACAGTACGCACCACGATCTCGGCAAACTGTGCAGGCTGTACCAAATTGGTCTGTGATGTCACGCTGAACTCACGTTGCTGCGACTCAATGCGCCCAGCAGGCAGCTCTAGGTTGTTGCGGCGGATAGCGTCTTCTACATCCTGTGGCGTGAGGCTATAACCGGCCAGACGCTGCGGGTCTAACCAAACACGCATGGCATAGCGCCGCTCGCCATAAATAGGCACATCGGCCACGCCCGTCACAGTTTGCAACCGCGGTTTGACGATGCGGTTGAGCAAGTCATTGATCTCTAGTGGCGTACGTGTGTCACTGCTAAACGCCAACCACATCACCGGAAAGGCATCTGCCTCGACCTTGGCAATGACAGGTTCATCCACGTCCGCAGGCAGGCGACTGCGCACCCGTGCCGTGCGATCACGCACTTCGGCGGCAGCATTGTCGGCATCTTTTTCGAGCCGGAAACGCACCGAGATTTGGCTGCGTTCGGCCCGGCTGATGGATGTGATGACATCTACAGCGTCAATGCCCGCAATCGAGTCTTCCAGTGGTTTGGTCACCTGCGACTCGACCACTTCGGCGGATGCCCCTGCATAGGAGACGCTGACCGTGACCACGGGCTCGTCAATTTTGGGATATTCACGCACCGATAAGCGCGTAAAGCTCACGGCACCGATCAGCAATACCAACAGCGACAGCACCGTGGCCAGCACTGGGCGGCGGATAGAAATTTCGGCAAGTTGCATGGCTGGTTTTAGCCCGGTTGGCCCACAGCTGCAGGCACAAACAGCTGCACCTTGGCACCATCTTTCTGCAAACGTTGTTGACCTGCCGTGACCACGCTGTCGCCAGACTCTAAGCCTTGGATGACTTCCACCCAACCATCACGGCGCAACCCTAACTGCACCGTCGTACGGCGCACTTGCCCCGACCGAGCATCGGTAGCAGGTTCAAACTTCCAAACGATTGCGGCATTGCCCTGCGGCACAATCGCTTCCTCGGGCACCATGCGGGCATCAGAGCGCAATCCCAGCTCTACGCTGATGCGTGCAAACATACCAGGGCGCAAAGGGCCATTGCGATTGTCCAAGCTGGCTCGCACCAGCAGCGAGCGACCGTTGGCATCAATTTGTGGGTCGAGTGCTTGCACCATCGCCGTGTATTGAGCACCCGGTAAGGCATCCAATGTGATGCGGACGGTCTGCCCACGTTGAATCTGACGCTGATAGCGTTCAGGCAAACGGAAATCCACCAACAAACCGTCAATGTCCTCGATATTGACAATATCCGTACCGTCTTTCAGGTAGTCGCCCACATGGACATTGCCAATACCAGCCACACCATCGAAAGGTGCGACCATGCGCAGCCGAGCAGCCGTGGCTTGGGCCAAAGCCAATTTGGCTTGGGCCACTTCCAGATTGGCCGCACTCTCCTCCAATGACCGTTGGCTGATGAAGCCTTGGGCCACCAGTTCCTGATTGCGCTGATGGTTGGCTTGGGCGATAGAGCGTTCTGCTTGTGCCTGCTGCACTTGGGCCTTGGGCAATTGATCGTCTAACTGGGCCAACAGCTGCCCTTGGCGCACCAGTGCCCCATCACGAAAATGCAATGCCATGATGCGTCCGCTCACTTCTGGACGCAACACGACACTGCGCCGAGAACGCAAACTCCCCACAGCCTGCACCTCATCGCGCAGTGTGACCGTGCGCACCACAGCCACCTCAACACTTACCGGTTTGGCCGCACCTGTCTGCGCTCGGCCAGCCTCCACCACAGGCACCACGGCAGGAGACGATACAGGTTTTTGCCACCACCAGGCAGCAAAACCGGAGCCAGCAATGCCAATTGCGGCAACAACAAGATAGAGTGCTCTGGTGGCCATGAAAAGGGCAAGAACTGGTCGGGCAAGGGAGGGCAGCACTGTAGCAGCGCATTCTCGCCAAGCAACCACTTCACATAAACAAGCACCCCCAAAACGGGGCTTTTTACGCCAGCTTTACCTGTAAACAGCCTATGGCTTACATCCCAGCGCCTGCTCAACGCCCCGGTTAGCCAACCCATCGGCACGTTCATTGCCCGGATCACCCGAATGGCCTTTCACCCAGTGCCAAGCGATGCGGTGTCCCCCTCCTTGCACCAAAGCATCCAGACGTTGCCAAAGCTCGAGATTTTTGACGGGTTGCTTGTTGGCGGTTCTCCAGCCCTTGGCTTTCCAGCCATGAATCCACTCAGTAATACCTTTGCGCACGTATTGGCTGTCTAGGTACAACGCTACTGAACAAGGCCGCTTGAGTGCCGACAGTGCCTCAATGACGGCCAACAACTCCATACGGTTATTGGTAGTGTCCAACTCGCCACCAAACAACTCTTTCTCCACACTGCCAGAACGCAGGAGCACGCCCCACCCCCCAGGGCCGGGGTTGCCCTTGCAGGCTCCATCGGTATAAATCTGAACCTCGTTCATTGTTTCCTATCCATGTTGTTCATCGCTGGTACGGCTCAGCGCCGACACAGCCTGCGCTGCCCGTGGCGGGCGCTGGCGCCATGCTGGCTCCAACAGCCGCATACCATGCACACGCTTGATAGCCACGACAAAATAGCCAGCACCCAGTATGGGCCAGGCATGGGGGCCCAATCGATCTAACCAAGCAAAGCGGCGCAGCCAACCCGCTGTGCGCAATGCAGGGCGATAGCAACCAAACTGGGCTTGGCCCACCTCAAAACTCAACAGACGCAACCAATCGCGCAAACGCCAAGGCGTGATGAACTCACAGTCCTCCGGCAAATACCACGGCCCACCCCAACGCTGAAGAAATCGCCGCTGGTGCAGCCCCCACAAACTGATTGGGTTAATGCCACTGATCACCACCCGCCCCTCGGGCAACAAGACCCGCGCCACTTCTCGCAAGGTAGCATGGGGGTCAGCACTCAACTCCAATGTATGTGGCAACAACACCAAATCGAGGCTGTTATCGGCAAATGGCAGCGCCCCCGTGTGTAGCAGCAGATCTGGGGCAGGGCCAGCCCCAGGGCCAGCCACGAACGTTGCGCCCGCCGCTCGCCAGCAGTGGGGAATGCGACTAGAGCGCAGCCCTTGCAACAAGGGCATGCCCATTTGTAAAGCATGGTAACCAAAAATATCAGCCACTGCCGCATCAAAACAGCCCTGCTCCCATTGCAACAGGTAGTGTCCCGGCGGAGAATCGAACCAATGGTGCAAATCTATAATTTCGGTACTCATGAATCTGCTACCACTGCCCGCCTTCTCCGATAACTATATCTGGATGCTGCACGATGCAGGCCAGGCGCTTGTAATTGACCCCGGCGATGCTGCGCCAGTGCTGCAAGCACTGGAGAAGTTCGGGTTACAACTACAGGCGATTCTAGTCACGCACCACCATTCCGATCATGTGGGGGGTGTTTCGGCTCTTCACGCGGCCACTGGGGCCATTGTCCGTGGCCCTGCCCGAGAGAGCATGCCAACAGGCACTGTGCCAGTGCATGGTGGGGAGCAGGTACACGCGCTGGGCCTGTCCTTTGATGTGCTGGATGTGCCCGGTCACACGGCGGGCCACGTTGCTTACTATGCTGCGGTGCCTACACAGGCACCATTGCTTTTTTGTGGTGACACTCTATTTTCTGGCGGTTGTGGGCGCCTTTTTGAGGGTACCCCCGCACAAATGTTGACCTCGCTGGACACCCTGGCGGCGCTGCCCCCAGACACCCGCGTCTGCTGTGCGCACGAATACACACTGTCCAATCTTCGGTTTGCCCGTGCTGTAGAGCCCGACAACACAGCCTTGGCACAATACGAACAGCATTGTGAGGCTCTGCGAGCACAGCAACTGCCTACCCTGCCATCGCACATTGGTCTGGAGCGGCAGATCAATCCTTTTCTGCGAGCGCGCATACCCGCTGTAGCCGCAGCGGCGCAAACCCAAGCACCCTCTTCTTGTCTTAACCCCGATGATGCAGTGGCCGTGTTAGCCACCTTGCGGGAATGGAAGAACAATTTCTGATGCAACTCCTGTCTCTGACCTGTCTGGCAGGTGCCCTGCTGCTCTCGGGCTGTGCCACCACCACCCTCAGCACTGGCCCTACTGCTGCCGTAAACACTACCGATAATGCCTGGGAATCCCCACGCTATAGTGCATTAGGCGCCGACAAGACCTTGCAACCCATCACTCCGGCCAAAGCGGGTAATGGTAAGGTGGCGCCGCTGTTCACCCCTGCTGATTTGTGGGATCGCATCCGACGGGGTTTTGCCATGCCCGATCTGGAACATGAGTTGGTGCAAGACCGCGAGCAGTGGTATGCCCATCGTCCAGAATACATGCAGCGCATGACCGAACGCTCCAGCAAATACCTGTTCCATATCGTTGAGGAACTGGAGCGCCGAGGCATGCCCACTGAGTTGGCCCTGTTGCCTTATATCGAAAGTGCCTTCAACCCACAGGCTGTCTCCAGTGCCAAGGCTGCAGGCATGTGGCAATTCATGCCCGCCACTGGCACTTATTTTGACTTGAAGCAAAACGTTTTTCGCGACGACCGACGCGATGTATTGGCCTCCACCCGCGCAGCGTTGGACTATCTGCAAAAGCTGCATGGTATGTTTGGCGACTGGCACTTGGCACTGGCGGCCTACAACTGGGGAGAGGGCAGCGTAGGGCGTGCCATTGCCAAAAACCAAAAGGCAGGGCTGGGCACACGCTACACCGACCTGAACATGCCCGCTGAGACGCGGATGTATGTGCCCAAACTGCAAGCAGTGAAAAACATCGTTGCCAACCCCGATGCCTTCAAAACCGAACTGCCACTGATTGAAAACCACCCATACTTCCAAACTGTAGACATCACCCGCGACATTGATGTGGCACTGGTGGCTCGCTTGGCTGGTGTGCGTGAGGCAGACTTTCGGGCACTCAACCCCTCTTTTAACAAGCCGGTCATTCTGGCGGCAGGCACGCCGCAAATTTTGCTGCCTTGGGACAACGCCAAAGTGTTTGAGCGCAACCTAGAAGCGCACAACCAAGGCCAATACGCCAGTTGGACGGTCTGGACAGTGCCTAGCACCATGAGCGTCACCGAAGCTGCACAACGCGCCGGTATGCCTGAAAGCGAGTTGCGCGCACTCAACAATATCCCGCCGCGGATGCTCATCAAAGCGGGTTCTGCGCTGATGGTGCCACGCTCTACCACCACGCGCGAAGATGTTACCGAACATGTAGCAGACAACGGTCAGATTGCGTTAACTCCAGAAATCGTCACACGGCGCACGGTTGTACGGGCCAAAAAACGTGACACGGTGCTCACACTGGCACAACGCTACCGTGTGAGTCCAGCCAACGTGGCTGACTGGAACGACGTCAAGCTCAAGGCAGCCTTCAAACCAGGACAAGAAGTGGTGCTGTTTGTACCTGTGTCACTCAAGGCACAGGTTGCAGCCCGAGACTCTGGTAAGAAAACGACCTCCACTACAGCAGTTGCCTCCAAGGCAGGCAACAAAAAAGCCGTGGGCGGCAAGGAGCGCACGGTCACAGCGGCCTCCAGCGCCAAAAAGAAAGAGCCTGCGCGCAAAGTGGCACAGGCTGACCCCCCTGCCAAAGTACGCCGCCACTGAGCCTTGGGGCCAAGCCCCGCCCCACAGGTAACCGGCAGCCCTGCAAATATGTGGGGTGGGTCGGTTTTGTGCCTTTCAAGGAATATCCATGCGACAGTTCAAGTTCAGTCTGCACTCCGTTTTTCTTTGGCTGACAGCCTTGTCGCTGCTTTTGGTGTTGCTCACCTTTGCTGCCTTGGCCCGTCTGTCTGCAGCCGCAGACCGTGTGATTGAAGTGGATGGCAATCTGCACCACTCATACCTGCTGGCCGATATGCTGCGCCAAAGTTCAGATGACTTGACCCGATTGGCCAGAACCTATGCGGTCACAGGAGATCCGCAATTTGAGAAGCAATACTGGGATGTGCTGGCTATTCGCAATGGCAACAAACCGATGCCAGAAGCCTATCACCGCATTTATTGGGATTTGGTGGCAGCAGGACAAACCCAGCCACGCCCAGCAGGCCAAAAGGCTTCTTTGCGCCAATTGATGAAAGAGGCTGGATTTACAGAGGTCGAATTTGCCAAGCTGGATGAAGCCGTAGAAAAATCTGACACCTTGGTACGCCTAGAAACCATTGCCATCAACGCCGTTAAGGGCCAATTTGATGATGGCAAAGGAGGCTTTACCCGGCATGGTCGCCCCGACCTGGAGTTGGCACAACGGCTGATGCACGATGCCAACTACCATGCCGAAAAAGCCAAGATCATGCAGCCCATTGACGAGTTTTTTGCCATGATGGAGCTGCGCACGCAAAATACCGTGCAAACAGCAGCACAAGACCGTGAAACCGCCCGCAATCAAGTTTGGGCCACCATTTTGTTCAATTTTTTTGGGGTGGCATTGGGCTTGCGCTTAGCCTACCAGCACCTGCTCAAAGTGTTGGGTGGTGAGCCTGCCACGGCCACAGAGGCCGTGCAGCGGGTGGCCAATGGCGATATGCGCGAGCTGACACTGAACAAACGTGTCCGTAGCAACAGCTTGCTGGGACATCTCAAAACCATGCAGCACAAGCTGGGCTTGGCGTTGGCCGATGTCAAATCGGCCTCTGGCGCTGTCCACCGTGGCACCCAAGACATCAAGGCTTCCATCATGCAACAGGCGGCCTCCTCTTCACAGATGTCGGCTTCCGTGAGCGAAATCACCGCCACCATGGAAGAGATGTCGGTAACTTCATCACAAATTGCCGAACATGCCAAATCGGTCGTCGATTTGGCAGAACAGGGTTGGCACAACAGCCGCGACTGCCTGCAAGCCATTGAAGAGGTGCAATCACGCATGGCAGGCATACGCGCCCAAAGCGAACATGGCACCGAAGAAATCATTGCGCTGGGGGTTAAATCCAAGCAAATTGGCAAAGTGATGGAAATCATTAACGACATTGCCGGCCAAACCCGCCTGATTGCCTTCAATGCGGCCTTAGAAGCCTCCAGTGCTGGTGATGCCGGACGGCGGTTTTCTGTGGTAGCCAGTGAGATTCGCCGTTTGGCCGATAGCGTAACCTCTTCAACACAAGAAATTGCCGAAGAAATCAATGCCATCCAAGACTCGATTGAACGCCTGGTGTTGACTTCCGAAAAGGGGGTGGCCAGCATTGCAGAGGGCATACAGGCCACGGGCACCGCCACCCAACGCCTCGAAGCCATGGTCACCGCCACCAGCCGCACCAACGAGGCGGCCTTGCAGATTTCTCTGTCCACCCAGCAGCAAAAAACCGCCAACAGTCAAATTTTGACGGCCTTGCGTGAAATCATGCAAGCCAGTGGCAATACCTCCGATTCCATCCAAAGTATTTCCAAGGTCAGCCAGCACTTGTCGGGATTGGCCGCTTCGCTCAATGAAGCTGTGGCCAATTTTGAGCACGATCCACACCCAGAATCAGCCCTGGCAAACCAGCGCGCATAAGCACATGCCACAGGCAGTAAAGGCCATGCCAGCCAAAATACGGGTAGTGATTGCCGATGACAGCACCTTGACGCGCGAGTTGCTCAGGGCTTTGCTACAGGAAGAAGACGATATTGATGTGGTGGGTGAGGCGGCCAATGGCCGCGAAGCACTTGATCAGGTTCGGCGCCTGCGACCCGATGTTCTGACGCTGGACATCATCATGCCGATCATGCCTGGCCCACAGGCCATCCGCGAAATCATGGCTGTGTGCCCTCTGCCCATTTTGGTGCTGAGCAGCGTAGCTGATGCCAAAAATGCATTTGACTGCATCCAAGGTGGGGCGCTGGATGTGGTCATGAAACCCCTGTTCAACGCCAGTTCAGGGGCCGAACTGGCCCGGCGCATTCGTGTGCTGGCTAAAACCCGTGTCATGCGCCACTGGTCTATGCTCCGACCTTCCAGCACCACCCAACCCCCCTTGGAGGCCCGCGGAACCACCGATCTGCACAAACAGCCGTTTCACCGTGTTTTTGCGATTGCCGCCTCCACAGGTGGCCCCCAAGCATTGGCCGCTATTTTGCCTTCCCTGCCAGCCCATTTTCCTTGTCCGGTGGTTGTGGCACAGCATGTGGCCCTGGGTTTTGCCCAAGGTATGGTGGATTGGTTGAGCAGCCTGTGTCCTATGCCTGTGCATCTGGTCAACCAAACAGTGCCCCTACAGGCTGGACACATCTACATTGCACCACCAGAGCGCAATCTGTGCATCAACCGACAGCAACACCTGATTCTGGAAGAGCAGATGCCGGGGGATATCTTCCACCCCAACTGCGACTGCCTGCTCCACTCGGTTGCAGAAGTCTGTGGGGCACAGGCTGTGGGCATTATCCTATCGGGGATGAGCTCTGATGGCGCCAAAGGCATAGCCCGGATTCGCCAGCGAGGGGGGGTTACCTTGGCCCAAGATGAAGCCAGTTCTGTGATTTTTGGTATGAACCGTGTGGCCATTGAGTCAGGCGCTGTGCAGCAGGTCTTGCCCGTCACCGCGATTGCCGACTCCATGCAAAAGCTCGCTGGTAAATCCACATGAGTCCACTGGTTGATCTGGCACCGTTCAAGGTGCTCATTCATGAGCGTTGTGGGCTGGGCTTTGCAAGCGAGGGGGACGACTATAAGTTGCGCCAAGCCATCTTGGCACGCACCCAATCCCTGCGGCTGCGGGCAGATGCTTATTTTTTGCACTTAGGCTTCAACCACGGTGAGTTTCAAGAACTGGTCAACCTACTGACCATCAACGAAACCTACTTCTTTCGTGAACCCGAACAGTTGCGTTTTGTGGTTGACCGAGTGGTGCCGCGCCTAGTGGCCCGGCACGCTGCCTACCCCATCCGTATTCTCAGTGCTGGCTGCTCGTCTGGTGAAGAACCCTACTCCTTGGCCATCGCCCTACAAGAAAAATACGGCCCTATCGCCGCGGAAATGTTTTCTATCCACGCGGCTGATATTGACAGCGCCATGGTCGAAAAAGCCCGGCAAGGTGTTTTTTCCGACTTCTCTTTCCGTGGTGTGGCCCCCGAAATCCGGCAACGCTATTTCCAAAAATCAGCCGCTGGTTATACCTTGGCAGCAGAGATACGCCAACGCGTGACGTTTCGATTGCTGAATTTGGTGCAGCCAGAACGGCCCCTGACCCTCACAGACTTTCACGTCATTCTGTTTCGCAACGTCTCCATCTATTTTGATACCGCCACCCGCCGACGCATCCAGCAGCATTTGGCTGAAATGCTCAAGCCCGATGGCCTGCTGTTCACTGGCATTGCCGAGACCCTTGCCAACGACCTACAGGTTTTTCAGCTGGTAGAAGAAGAAGGCACCTTTTATTTCTCTAAGGACAAAACACCACCACTGCCGAGTGCGCCCGCGCCCCGTACGCCCTCCCCCTTGGCAGCAACATCCTCCCTTCTGACGCCCAAACCGCCAGCACGAGCCCCAACCGCCAGCACCCCAACCACGCCAGCACAGAAACCCTACACCCCCCCCGCCCCCGATAGCCAAGCCCTGCGCCGCTTGGTGGCCGGACAGCATTACGATCAGGCCTTGCCACAGCTCGACACTGCCATAGCCACAGCCCCCCAGAATCCGGCTTTGTTGCTGCTCAAGGCATTGGTGCTGCTGGAGCGACGTCAGTTCTCAGATGCCACCGCCCTGGCCCAACAAGTGCTGGCACAAGACCACTGGTCGATTGATGCCAGCTTTTTGCTAGGCCAAATCGCCCGCAATCAGCAACAAATGGATGAGGCCATCCGCTGGTTCAAACAAGCTGCTTACGCACACCATGCCTGTTGGCCGGCCCACTATTATCTGGCTGACCTGTACCGCCAGCGGGGTGATGTGCAACTGGCGCGCCGCGCCTACCGTGCCGTGCTGCAATTGCTGGACGACCCCAGCACCAACCACGGTATCGGCCACATACCACTGGCCCTGCCCAGTAGCGAAATCCGCAAACTCTGTGAACGCCATCTGGCGACGCTGGTTGGGGAACGGAGATAAACATGGCTCTGGACATCCGTAAGTTCATTGGTCGTTTTATCGAAGAAGCCCGCGACCATGTGCGCCAACTGGGGGAGGGCATCGTCCAACTTGGGCATGGCGGAGGCAACGACACCATCAACGCGCTGTTTCGCTCGGCCCACACCATCAAGGGCTCGGCACGGATGCTCAAGCTGGTGCCTATCACCGACACTGCTTTTGAGGTGGAGGAAGTACTGGGCAAGCTGCGCGATACCAGCTTGGTTTATACCCCCGCACTGGGCCAGTTACTACAACAAGCGGTCGACCAATTGGCCACACTGGTTGATCAGCTGGCCAGCAGCGGTGATCCCCAAAGCCTGCCAGCAGTGGATGCCAAGATAGTGGCAGCACTGCGCCAAGCCAGCAATGCCAACCCTGCCACAGCGCCAGCGCCCCCCCATGCCGAACAAGCCACGCCTGCCCCTGCCCCGCTGACCACCACACCAACAGCAGCCACCACTACGGCCGAACCCCGGCTCATCGCCAGTGACACCGTGCGTGTGCGGCTTGCCAAACTCGATGAACTGATCAAACTGATGGGCGAGGTGGTCTCTAGCCACGTCCAACTGCAACAGCACCAGATGGATCTGGTGCACTTGCAACGTGCAGCCAGCCAAACCGATGTCAGACTGGCCCAACAACTCCGCAGCGTGGCCCAAACGCTCAAAGACGACGTTCAGGCGCAGGCCATGCTCATGAACGAATTGCACGACAAAGCACTGGCCATGCGCATGCTGCCATTGGCCATCGTCTTTGAGCCAGCCGCCCATTTGGTACGCGACCTGGGCCGCTCTGTAGGCAAGCAGATCGATTGCATCGTACGTGGGTCGGAAATTGAGCTAGACCGGCAAATGACAGACCGGCTGGCCGACCCTATCCTCCACCTGATCCGCAACGCTATTGACCACGGCATTGAACGGCCCGAAGTTCGCACAACCGCAGGCAAACCCGCTGTGGGCCGACTGACGCTCAGTGCCCACCAAGATGGCAACTGGGTGGTCATTGCCATCACCGATGATGGCGGCGGCATTCCACTAGAACAGGTGCGAGACAAAGCCATCAAGAAAGGGTTGATCACCGCAGAAAAAGCAACGGCCTTGGGCGAACGTGGCCTGATTGATCTTATTTTTCTGCCCGGTCTGTCCACCAACGACATCATTACCGATCTGTCTGGGCGTGGCGTAGGCATGGATGTGGTCAAGCAATGTGTTCTCGATGAGCTGCATGGCAGCATCAGCGTAGAAACCCAAGCCGGTGTGGGCACCACCTTCTCGCTGCGCCTGCCCCTATCGCTGGCAATGATGCGTATCTTGTTGGTACAAGTCCAGGGCTTGCCACTGGCCATCAATGCCCAATATGTCGCAGAACTGTTGCGGCTACCTAGCGATGCCTTGATGACGGTGACCGGGCGCCAGGCCGTGATTTTGCGCAACGAGTTTGTGCCTGTGGTGCACTTGGCAGAACTACTGGCGATTCCAACACAACAACGCCCCGCCTCACCACCACGCAGCACCACTGACGAGCGCATGCTGTTGCTGGTGCTGCGCGTAGACCACGAGGCACTGGCCCTGTGTGTGGACGAACTGCTGGACGAGCATGATATGGTCATCAAGCCTCTGCCCAGCCATTTGCAACACCTCCCCATGCTCTCGGGCATGGTGCTCACCGGACGCAACGAACTAGCCAGTGTGCTACATGCACCCGCCCTGCTAGATGCAGCACGCCAAGCCCGAGGCGAGTCCGTGCGTGTACAAGCCCACCACCACGACAGCGACAATACCTACCATGTGCTGGTGGTTGATGATTCGCTCAATACCCGTGAGATCGAGCGCGATGTGTTGCAAGCTTACGGTTACCAAGTCACCCTGGCCGAAGACGGCCTGGATGGCCTGAACAAAGCTTTAGCCTACGACTTTGATGCTGTGCTCACCGATGTAGAAATGCCAAACATGGACGGCTTTACCCTGACAGCACGCCTGCGCCAAGAAGCAAAATACCAAACGCGGCCCATCATCATCATCACCTCACGCGAAAAGGACGAAGACAAGCGACGGGGTGTCCAGGTTGGGGCCGACGCTTATATCGTTAAAGGCGATTTTGATCGCAGCAATCTGGTGGATACACTGAAAGCCCTGCTCGGCTGAAGGCCCCACAGACATCACCGCAAGGATAAGAACAATGCAGATTTTGGTAGTCGATGATGATCCCTTGGCCGCAGAAATGGTCGGCGCTGTGCTGCAAGAACTGGGGCACCATGTGCTGCTGGCCGAGAATGCGATGGAAGCTATCAGTCAACTCAACGAGCACCCCAGCATAGAGATGGTCATCAGCGACATGAACATGCCGCTCATCAGCGGCATTGACCTGTTTCGTGAGCTGCGCGAGCAAGGCAATGCCCTTCCCTTCATCTTGCTCACTGGCGATGATCCCGATAAATTGCGGACGATCGAACCGCGCCTAGGCGCCTGTGTGCTGAAAGACTTCCATCTGGACAGCACACTACCAGCCGCCATGACGCAGGCCCGCACAGCGACCACCACTTCGGAATGACTATGGCTAGACTGGCCTCCGCCAGGGCAAAAATTGCAGCTCTGCGCCAAAGATTCCTCGAGCAACTGCCAGAACGACTGGAACAAATCCAAGCCCTATCCCATCAGTTGGATATGGCTGCCCCCGACGCCGCTCTGCTGCGAGAATTGCACCGACTGGTACACAACATCAAGGGGACGGGCCGCTCATTTGGCTTCAGTGCCCTGGGCGACTTGGCAGGAGAGTTTGAAGACCTGCTGACTACCGTTTTAGATCCAGAGATCAACCCTCCACCACCGGATTGGCCTGTCTTGCTAGAGCGGTTTGTTCAATCGCTGGTACTGAGCATTTCCAAGCTTTGCACACCCACGCTTGACGGCATCGTGCCAAGGCCACAAATACCGGAGCTGTACCAATCTCCCCAAATGTTCTCAGCCGAAAAAGAGACTTGCTTGGTCTATTTGTGCGAGGACGACGCGTTGCTGCTGCAACAATTGTCAGCACAACTGGCCTGTTTTGGCTATCAAATTCAAACCTTCCTGAGCACCGAGGCGTTGCGGCAAGCCGTCCGTGAACGCTGGCCCGATGTGGTGCTGATGGACATTGAGTTTCCAGAAAGCCGCTGCGCTGGCACCGAAACCCTGCAAGCCATTCGCCAAGAGACGGGTAAAACCCCACCTGCGGTGTTCATGTCCAGCCATGACGACATTCAGTCCCGACTCAATGCCGTGCTGGCAGGTGGCGAAGCCTATTTTCATAAGCCGGTCAATGTCATGGACTTGGTACGGGTGATGGACGAGCTGAGCAACCGTTCGCAGCCCGAACCCTATCGGGTTCTGATTATTGATGATGAGCCAGATGTAGCCACTTACC
Organism: Giesbergeria sinuosa; assembly: GCF_042652905.1. Taxonomy (NCBI): domain Bacteria; kingdom Pseudomonadati; phylum Pseudomonadota; class Betaproteobacteria; order Burkholderiales; family Comamonadaceae; genus Giesbergeria; species Giesbergeria sinuosa. The sequence goes on from NZ_JBHSHJ010000003.1 coordinate 319,295, forward strand.
ATGCCATTTTGCTGCAAGAGGCCGGCATGCTCACGGCACAACTGAGCAACCCAGCAAAGCTGCGCTATATGTTGGAGGCTTTTCGGCCCGACATTGTGCTGATGGACATCTACATGCCCGGCTGCAACGGTCGTGATTTGGCCAAGCTAATCCGACAACTGCCCGATTATGTGGGCTTGCCCATCGTGTATCTGTCCAGCGAAACCGACCGCAAGAAACTATTCTCAGCCATGCAAGTGGGCGTGGAAGGATTTTTGTGCAAACCAGTGGTGCCTGAGGAACTGATTGCGGCGGTTAGCATCCGCGCCGATCGGATGCGCATTTTGCGCTCACGGATGGTACGCGATAGCCTGACGGGCCTGCTCAATCACACAGCGATCACCCAGTTTTTAGAAAACGTCTTGGCCAATGCCGAGCGGCAGCACACTGAATTGTGCTTTGTGATGATCGACATTGACCACTTCAAACAAGTCAATGACACCTATGGACACCCGATGGGTGATCAAGTGCTGTTGGCCTTGTCACGGCTAATGCAGCAGCGCCTACGCGGTTCGGATATCGTAGGCCGCTATGGCGGGGAAGAATTTGCTGTGATTCTGTCGGGAGTCTCTATGGTTGAGGCTTGGAAGGTGGTTGACGAATTGCGCCGCAATTTTGGCCTGTTCAAATTCAAAACCCCCCAAGGCACCTTTTCCAGCACTTTCAGTGCTGGGATTGCCAGTTGCACCCGCCATGCCACCTTGACCGATTTGCGGGAAGCCGCTGACAGGGTACTTTACCGGGCCAAACGCAATGGACGCAACCAGGTACTGGTGGAGGACGTAGAAACATGAGCAGCCAAACGCTCGACCAAATTTTGTCTGAAGACCGACAAACCAAGCAGGGCATCATCAATGTCGACGAACCCATCGTCAAGCTGGTGGTGGTTGAATGGGGTCAGCAATGGTTTGCTTGTCACGGCGAACGGATCAAAGGAATTTTGGCCAAACAGCCGGTGTTTTTCATTCCGGGTGCCCCCCCAACGATTGAGGGCGTGATCAACGTACGCGGAGATATCGAATCCGTACTATTGCCCCACACCCTGCTGGGCCTGCCAGCCACATCCAGCACAGCGGACTCGCTCATTCTGATCGCCCAAGGAGACAAGGTGCGCAGCGGTATCCGGGTAGACCGGGTCATTGACGTCTGTGATGTGCTGCAAAGCAATATTCTGCCCCCACCCTCTACGGTCTCTCTCCTGCTTCGGCCACTGATTTTGGGTGTACTGCAGCTGCATGGGCGGCCAGTGTCACTGCTCGATATCAATCGTCTGTTGTCCGACTATGCCAACATGGGGGCTTGAACATATCGTGTCAAGCCCTAGCAACACCGCTGCGCTGGAAGTGGTGCTGTTTGATATTGGGGCTTATTGCATTGCCTGCCCCAGTGATCAGGTGGCCGCGATGCTGGCTACGCCCCCACGCGATACCTGGATATGCCTAGAAACGCTGCTCGGGGTCGAGCCAAAACAGTGCAAACACCAACAACGCCACTACTTAGAGATTTACTGCCCACAAGGCACCACGACCATCGCACTGCCATCCGCCCCGCGCATGGCCACATTGGATGCCGCTTGCGTTCATGCCTTGCCATTGCTGTTGCGCCAACACAACCACCTGCCTGCACTGGTGGCTTTGGGGTTTCTCCCAGACGTTGACTCCAGCGGCCATCACTGTGTGCTGATTTTTGATTTCAGACGCCTATAAGGCAGGCAGCCCTTGCTCAACGACGCTCGGCAAGGGCATGGGCAATAGTGCCCAAATCCACATACTCCAACTCACTGCCCACTGGCACACCACGGGCTAGGCGGGTGGTGCGCAAGCCCCGCGCCTTGAGCGCCTGGGCAATGACATAGGCCGTAGTTTCACCTTCGGCTGTGAAATTGGTGGCAAGAATGACTTCTTGCACCAAGCCATCATTGACCCGATCCAACAGCTTTTTGAGTCCAATATCGTTTGGCCCCACCCCATCCAATGGACTGATACGCCCCATCAAGACAAAATACATTCCCCCAAAGGCGCCCGTACGTTCCATAGCAGCCTGATCTGCGGGTGTTTCAACCACACACAGTCGGGAGGGATCGCGGGCAGGATCCAGACAAGTGCTACAAATTTGTGCCTCGGTGAAGGTATGGCAGCGTTCACAGTGGCGCATCGTCTGAACAGCCCGCGCCAAAGCCTCAGATAATTGCAAAGCGCCTTCACGATCACGCTGCAACAGATGAAATGCCATGCGTGCCGCAGACTTGGCACCGACACCAGGCAAGCATCGTAATGCCTGAACCAATGTATCCAGACTGTGTGGGGCGGGCATAAGGAATCAGAACAGAGCCACAGCCTCAGAAAGGAAACTTCATGCCGCCCGGTAGTCCAGGCATGCCTGCGGTGATCTTGGCCATTTTCTCTTGTGAGGTTTCTTCGGCTTTGCGCACAGCAGCGTTGAAAGCAGCAGCCACTAAATCTTCTAACATGTCTTTATCTTCGGCCAGCAAACTGGGGTCAATGGTCACCCGTTTGACATCGTGTTTGCAGGTCATGGTGACTTTTACCAACCCGGCACCCGACTCGCCCTGCACTTCTACCTGCCCCAGTTCATCTTGGGCTTTTTTCAGGTTGTCTTGCATGGCTTGGGCTTGTTTCATCAAGCCTGCCAGTTGTCCCTTATTAAACATGTAAGTTCCTTTCGTTATAAACTATCAAGAGAAAAAGAAAGAGCAATCGCCAATCAAAGTGGCCGAATACTACCCGGCACGATGCGGGCCTCGTGATCGCGCATCCAAGACTGCACCCTGGGATCGGCCTCTACTGCGTCACGGGCCTGCTGCTGGCGCAGCTGTTCTGCGGTAGCGTTGCGTTGGGCCGGGCAATCAGCCACAGCTCCAAACTCAATGCTGACCTGTTGGGCATGCCCTGCCGCTTGCAAGGCGGCGGTGAGCCGTTCACGCGCTATAGATTGGTTCAGAGATTCTCGCTCAATGCGCAAATGCCAATGTCCACTGTCACAGGCCACCAATTGTGATTGCAAGGCCAATTCACGCGCCAAAGCTGTGATCGCCTCATCCGCTATCAGGCCTTGCACTACCGTGTACCACAAATCCCCCATTGGTGCATCGTGATCAGCAGCTGTGATGGGGGCCGCCGCTTGCGTTAGCACCGCAGCAGTGGTCGTTTGGGCAGGTGCAAGCTCCATCGTACTTGGTGGTGCAGGCGGCACAGGCACGGTGGCAGGCGGTGCAGGTACCAAGGCTGCATCTGGTGGTGCCCAGTTCTGGCTTGACTCAATGGTCAATGGTGGGACTGGTGTTGGAGTTAAGGCTGGAGCAAGTGTTTTTTTTTCTGCCAAATCGGGGGGTGAAGGCTTGAATGCCAGCAAGCGCAACAACACCATCGTCAGCGCCGCATATTCATCTGGGGCCAAGCCCAACTCAGCACGTCCATGGAGACCAATGCTATAGAGCAACTGGGTTTCATCGGCAGGCAACAGTTCAGCCAAACGGGCCGTTGCAACCGCGTCCGGATCGTGGGCATCCACCGTGGCGACCATAGATGGCACCGCCTGCAAAACAGCCATGCGTTGCAAAACAGCGCACATGTCCTCTAGGGTAGAGGCCGCAGAGACACCATGCAGACGCAACGCCTCAGTAGTTTCGACCACCGTCTTGCCATCGTTCAACGCCAGTGCTTCAATCAGACGAAAAACATAGCTACGGTCTACACTGCCCAGCATCAAACGAACGGCAGCTTCCTGCAGTTGCCCACTGCCAAAGGCAATGGCTTGATCGGTGAGTGACAAAGCGTCACGCATAGAGCCACGGGCAGCACGCGAGAGCAAGCGCAAGGCCTGAAGATCGGCAGGGACGTTTTCAGCGTGCAACACACGCACAAGGTGCTCTAACACGGTCTCAGGTGCCATAGGGCGCAGATTGAACTGCAAGCACCGCGATAGCACCGTGACGGGCACCTTTTGCGGATCGGTAGTAGCCAACACAAACTTCAGGTACTCCGGCGGCTCCTCCAGCCTCTTGAGCATGGCATTAAAGGCCGTGTTGGTCAGCATGTGGACTTCATCGATCATAAAGACCTTGAAGCGCCCTTGCACCGGCTTGTATACGGCTTGCTCCAACAATTGCTGCACTTCATCCACCCCACGATTGGAGGCAGCGTCCAACTCGGTGTAATCCACAAAACGACCACTGTCGATATCTTGGCAGGCTTGGCAGACTCCACAGGGAGTGGCCGTGATACCTCCCTGCCCATCTGGCCCCTGACAGTTGAGCGATTTGGCCAGTATGCGCGATACCGTGGTTTTTCCCACCCCTCGGGTGCCAGTAAACAGGTAGGCATGGTGCAGGCGCTGCTGCGTCAAGGCATTGGTCAGGGCCTGCACCACATGCTCTTGCCCCACCATCTCGGTGAAGTTGCGCGGACGGTATTTGCGGGCGAGCACGATGTAAGACATAGGGCGATTCTATGTGCGCCTCTGTCCATCGCAACTGAGCCGCTTCCTGTCTTCAGCTAACCTTCAGTTGGCAACACCATCATCAAGGTTTTGTCCAGGAACCCCAACGATGCCTGCCACCTCTTCTAACCGCTACAGTAGCCTTTCTATCACCATGCACTGGCTGATGGTCATATTGCTGGTAGCTACCGCTGCCACCATGGAACTGCGGGGCATGTACCCCAAAGGCAGTGATGCACGCGAATTGATCAAATCAGCCCACTACGCATTGGGTCTGGCTGTATGGATGTTAGTCTGGGTGCGCTTGATAGCCCGTTTGTCGAGTACCACACCGGCCATTGTGCCCGCGCCTTCTGTCTGGCAAACCCGTCTAGGCCATACCGCACATGCCGGACTTTATGTTTTGATGATTGGGCTTCCCCTGGTGGGTTGGCTGGCACTCAGTTTCAAGGGAACGCCCGTCTACCTGCCTGGGGGAATTCCAGTGCCTTTGTTGACCTCTACCAATAGCAACACGGCGCACTGGCTCAAAGATCTACATGAAACTGGGGCTGTGGCAGGTTATGTGTTGGTAGGGTTGCATGCAGGGGCCGCCTTGGCACACCACTATTTGCTGCGCGACAACACATTGGTGCGCATGTTGCCAGGAAAACGTTAAAACACCCGCCCACCACCGCGCGGGGCATAAGCCACATTGGATTACAATATGCGCTGACGGGCCTCCCCGCATGGGGAAGCGGCCAACCGGGTCAGGTGGGGAACCAAGCAGCCCTAACCGTGGAGCCAGTGCCGGGGGTAAGGCTCGTCAATTTCCTTTTTATCTCACCACCCCAGCAATCAGGGTGGTTAAGAAGGACTGGGCCGGTCTTTGCGCCAGTTCGCTTACGGCCTCTGCCTATTCAGGGCCATACTCCCACGTTTGCTTGAGATACTTCCCTTGGGCACCTTCCCCAAAAGCACGCCATACGCACAACACCTGCGATAGACTGCCTGCGGGTTGCATTACCAGCTTGTGCAATGCAGCCCCGCCACTGTGGCCAGGGGTATAGGGCTTTGCTTTGGCACACAGCCCCATCCCCATCCAATAGCCCCGTGCTTCAGTGAGGGCGTTGGCGTTTTTTGGTGCCCACTGGGTGTGGATGGGCAGCCACTGAAGGCTCTGCCAAGTGTGCTTTGTTTTTACCTTGGCCCAGTTTGGATTCAGTGCCACGCAGCAAGCGTCCCATATTTTCTTGGTGGCGCCAAACCAACAGGCCAGCCATACAGCCAATAGCTGCCGCTACGCGGTGATCGGCATACCACAATGGGCCACTGGCCAGCAAAAAGAAGGTGGGGGCAAACAAGGCGGCTGCGATGGAAGACAGCGACACATAACGCGAAATAGACACCACGACCAACCAAGCACCCAAGGTTGCTAACCCCAGCCATGCGCTCACACCCAACAACACGCCCAGTGCCGTTGCCACGCCTTTGCCACCCTTAAAACCAAAAAACACAGGCCACAAATGCCCAGCAAAGGCGGCCAAGGCTACCAGTGCCTGCGTGCCTTCTTCCAAGCCATAAGGTGTGCCAAACCAGCGCACCAGCGCCACTGGCAACCAGCCTTTGGCAGCATCCAACACCAGCGTCAACACAGCGGCAACCTTGCTGCCAGAACGCAATACGTTGGTAGCACCCGGATTTTTACTGCCAAAAGTGCGCGGGTCATTCAAGCCCATCACCCGGCTAACAATGACCGCAAACGACAACGAACCCAGCAAATAGGCCGCCAGCACCGCCATTGCGGAATAAACGAGGGGCAAGATCAATCTCCTGAAGGGGGAAACAACGCTGCAAATTCAGCGGGGCGCCATTGTGCCAGTGGCCCGTGGTATTTACTCAACCAAAGCGCATTGCACTGGCGTTGCGCCCAACAAATGCACGCACACTTGTGGCTTTATCTGCACCAAAAATCCCCGGCGGCCACCGTTAATGGCAATGAGGGGCAACTCCAAAATGGACGATTCGATATAGACCGGCATGGCCTTGCGTGTGCCAAACGGCGAAGTGCCACCCACCAAATAACCACTGTGGCGGTTGGCGACCTCGGGAGCGCAAGGCACGACCGATTTGGCACCAATCTGGCGCGCCAGCGTCTTGGTCGATACCTTGCAGTCGCCATGCATCAACACCATCAGGGGCTTGGCATCTTGGTCTTGCATGACCAGCGTTTTCACCACGGTGTGCTCGTCCAAACCCAAGCTGGCGGCGCTGTGGGCTGTGCCACCATGCTCGAGATAGTCATAGGGCAAGCCGATAAATTCCACACCCTGTGCCTTGAGCCACTGGGTGGCGGGGGTCTCACTGACGTGGGTCGTTTTACTGTCTTTCTTGGCCATAATGCCAAATTGAACCACAAACGCCCCTCTGGCCTACCGGCTCAAAGGGCCGGGTCGCCCAACTCCCAGCGAATGGCATCGACCCCAGCCAGCAATTCGGGCGACAAGACAGTGCCCCAAGCGTCCAGATCTTCCTCGAGTTGTGCCAGCGAAGTCACACCAATGATAGTGCTGGCCACCTGCCATTTGGTGTAGCAAAACGCCAGCGCCAGCCGGGTGGGCGTCAACCCATGCTGACGGGCCAAGGCGTTGTAGCGGCGGGCGGCTGCCAAGGCTTCTGGGCGCCCCCAACGCTGCTTGCGCACCGACTCGTAGGTGGACAAACGTGCGCCCTGTGGTGCCTGTGGCCCCGTAATACCACTGTCGTCGTACTTGCCCGTGAGCAGGCCAAACCCCACTGGAGAATAAGCCAACAGCGACACGTTCAGGCGGTGGCAGGTTTCATCGAGGGCGTTTTCGTAGCTGCGGTTGATAAGGCAATAGGGATTTTGCACGGTGGCAATGCGTGGCAGGCCATGCTGTTCGGCCAGACGCACAAACTCATGAACGCCATAGGGCGTTTCGTTAGACAGTCCAATGTGACGCAGCTTGCCTGCTCTCACCAATCCGGCCAGTGCTTCTAATTGTTCATGCAACGAGGTTTGTGTGCGCTCTTGTGCAGGGTCGTAGTATTTGATGCCAAAAGCAGGCACATGGCGCTCCGGCCAGTGGATTTGGTAGAGGTCAATGACATCGGTTTGCAAGCGACGCAAACTGCCCTCGCAAGAGGCGACGATATCAGCGGCCGTTAAACCATCACTACCACGCAGCCACGGCATACCACGGGAGGGGCCGGCAACTTTGGTGGCTAGCACGATGTTTTGGCGCACACCAGGGTTTTGCGCCAACCAACGACCAATGATGGTTTCGGTGGCCCCAGCCGTTTCAGGTCGGGCAGGGACTGCGTACATCTCGGCCGTGTCGATAAAGTTGATGCCTCGTGCCACAGCACGGCTCAAAATGGCGTGGGCATCAGCCTCTGGCACCTGCTCACCAAAGGTCATGGTGCCTAAGCAAATGGGGGTGACATGCAGGTCGCTCTGGCCTAACTGGATGGTATCCATGCGTGTGCTCCGCTCAAAACTCCCAGTGTACGCAAGGCCAAATGGCTTTGCCGGTATCAGTTCATGACACAAACATCGCTGGCCCATACTGGGTTACTAGCAGCCGGATGGGAGTGACAAGCCACGCTGCGGAATAATCCAAGGATGTACCAGAGCATTCGTCCCTTTCAAACCGCCTTGATCCCGCTGCGCACGCTGCACTACCATGTGCGCCACTGGGGCACGCCCTCCCACACTGAAGCACCGCTTGTGCTGCTGCATGGCTGGATGGACGTGGGCGCCTCATACCAGTTTGTGGTGGATGCGTTCAGTGAGGCTTTTGTCCAAGGGCGGCACATCCTGGCTCCAGACTGGCGCGGGTTTGGCCTAACCCAGCCGCCCGCAGGTAATGACCACTACCAGTTTGCCGATTATCTGGCCGACTTGGACCGCCTCCTAGACCACTACGCGCCCGACCAAGCCGTCGATTTGGTAGGACACAGCATGGGCGGCAATATCGCCATGATGTATGCCGGTGTGCGCCCCCAACGCATCCGCCGCCTGATCAACCTAGAAGGCTTTGGAATGCCCGCCAACACTCCCGAGCAAGCGCCCACGCGCTATGCCCAATGGCTGGATGAGTTGCAACGCTGCGAACAAGGCACTTTGGGCCTCAAAACCTATGACAGCGCCAGCGCCGTGGCCCGTCGTTTGATCAAAACCAACCCACGCCTGCCCCAAGACAAGGCCGATTGGCTGGCCCAGCACTGGGCGCAACCTGATAGCCAAGGGCAATGGCACATTCTGGCCGATGCCGCGCACAAAATTGTCAATGCACAACTCTACCGGGTAGAAGAAACGCTGGCCCTATGGCGAGCCATTACCGCACCCACCTTGGCCGTAGAAGCAAGCGACGACAGCCTGAGCCAATGGTGGCAAGGCCGCTACACGTTGGCGCAATACCATGAACGTCTGCAAGCAGTGCATGATTGCCAAATCGCCATCGTGCAAGACGCAGGGCACATGCTGCACCATGACCAACCCCACGCCGTGGCGGCGCTGATCGAATCGTTTTTAGCCCGCACCTAGGCTGCACAGTAGGCGTGAGAAAATCGCCCACCATTTACCAAACATACACACAGAAAGAACACCATGGAAGCAGAACGCATCAACCAAATCGGCAACACGCTACAAGACCTGTCCACCCGGACAGAAGAGTTACGGAGGTATCTTTGACTACGATGCCAAGTTTGAACGCCTGCGCACCGTCAATGCCTCGCTAGAAGATCCGGCTGTCTGGAACGACCCCAAAAAAGCCCAAGAACTGGGCAAAGAAAAAAAACTGCTCGATGGCGTGGTACTGACGTTAGAAAAGCTCACACATGAGCTGGCCGACAACGCCGAGCTGTTTGAGATGAGCAAAGAAGAAGGCGACGAAACAGGCCTGCTCACCATCGAAGAAGAATCGGCCAAGCTGCGCCCGTTGATTGAAGATCTCGAGTTCCGCCGCATGTTCAGCAACGAAGCCGACCCGCTGAACTGTTTTGTCGATATCCAAGCCGGTGCCGGTGGCACCGAAGCCTGCGACTGGGCCAGTATGTTGCTGCGCCAGTACCTCAAATACGCCGAGCGCAAAGGCTTTAAAGCCACGGTGGAAGAAGAAACCCCCGGCGATGTGGCAGGCCTCAAGAGCGCCACCATTCACATCGAAGGTGAATATGCCTATGGCCTGCTGCGCACCGAAACCGGCGTGCATCGCTTGGTGCGCAAATCGCCGTTTGACAGCTCTGGTGGCCGCCATACCAGTTTTGCCAGCTTGTTTGTCTATCCCGAGATTGATGACTCGATTGAAATCAACATCAACCCCTCGGATGTGCGTACCGACACTTACCGCGCCAGCGGTGCGGGTGGTCAGCACATCAACAAGACCGACTCGGCGGTGCGCCTGACGCACATCCCCACCGGCATCGTGGTGCAGTGCCAAGATGGCCGCAGCCAACACGGCAACCGCGACATCGCTTGGCAACGTCTGCGCTCTAAGCTGTACGATTTTGAAATGCGTAAACGCATGGAAGAGCAGCAAAAGCTCGAAGACACCAAAACCGATGTCGGCTGGGGCCACCAAATCCGCTCTTATGTGCTGGACAACAGCCGCATCAAGGACTTGCGTACCAATGTCGAAATCTCTGCCACACAAAAAGTGCTGGACGGCGACCTCGACGCATTCATCGAAGCATCGCTCAAACAGGGCGTTTAAGGAAAACCATGTTGCTTATGCCTGACGGACAGGGCCAACCCACGGCCATCCACCGCAGCGACTACCAGCCCCCAGCGTGGTGGATTGACACGGTAGAACTGACCTTCGACCTCGACCCGGCCAAAACCCGGGTACTGAACAAGATGCGCCTGCGCCGCAACCCCGAGGTGGCGGCCCAAGCCCTGCGTCTGGACGGCGAAGAACTGAACCTGTCGCGGGTGCTGGTGAATGGGGCTGGCACCTCGTTCAAAATGGACGGCAGCCAGTTGGTGCTAGAAAACCTCCCTGAAGGGCCAGAGCCGTTCGATTTGGAGATTTTTACCACCTGCGCCCCCGACAAAAACACCCAGCTCATGGGCCTGTACGTCAGTCAAGGCACTTTCTTTACCCAGTGCGAAGCCGAAGGCTTTCGGCGCATCACCTATTTCCTAGATCGCCCCGATGTCATGGCCAGCTACACCGTGACACTGCGTGCCGACAAGGCAAGCTACCCAGTGTTGCTGTCCAACGGCAATCTAGTAGAGCAGGGTGATTTGGACGCTGGCCGCCACTTTGCCAAGTGGCACGACCCGCACAAAAAGCCCTGCTATCTGTTTGCCTTGGTGGCCGGTAAGCTGGTGGCACGCCAGCAGCGTATTCTGTCGCGCTCGGGCACCGAGCATTTGCTGGAAGTGTATGTGCGCCCCGGCGACTTGGGCAAGACCGAACACGCCATGAACTCGCTCATGGCCAGTGTGGCTTGGGATGAGGCCCGCTTTGGCCTGCCCTTGGATTTGGAACGCTTCATGATTGTTGCTACCAGCGACTTCAACATGGGCGCGATGGAAAACAAGGGCCTCAACATCTTCAACACCAAGTATGTGCTGGCCAGCGAAGCCACTGCCACCGACACCGACTTTGCCAATATCGAAGCCGTGGTCGGGCACGAATACTTTCACAATTGGACAGGCAACCGCATCACCTGCCGCGACTGGTTCCAACTGTCGCTCAAAGAGGGGCTGACGGTGTTCCGTGATCAAGAATTTAGCATGGACATGGCGGGCAACCCTTCAGCCCGTGCCGTCAAGCGGATTGAGGACGTGCGTGTGCTGCGCAGCGCACAGTTTCCCGAAGACGCTGGCCCGATGGCACACCCGGTGCGCCCCGACAGCTATATCGAAATCAACAACTTCTACACCGTCACCATCTATGAAAAAGGTGCAGAAGTGGTGCGCATGATGCACCACTTGGTGGGCCGCGATGGCTTTGCCCAAGGCATGAAGCTGTATTTTGCCCGCCACGACGGCCAAGCCGTGACCTGCGATGATTTTGCCCAAGCCATTGCCGATGCCAACCCCGGCAGCGCACTGGCTTTGCAACTGGAACCATTCAAACGCTGGTACAACCAAGCAGGCACACCGCGTGTGCAAGCCAGTGGCCTGTACGATGCCGAAACGCACCGCTACACCCTGACACTGCGTCAAAGCTGCCCAGCCACCCCCGGCCAACCACACAAAGAGCCATTTGTCATTCCGGTGGAGTTAGGGCTGCTCAATCACGAAGGTCAGGCACTGGCCTTGCAACTGGAAGGTGAACAAACCGCCAACGGCAACAGTCGCACTTTGGTATTGGACGGGGCGGAACAGCAATGGACGTTTATCAACGTGGCGCAAGCGCCCGTGCCCTCGCTGCTGCGTGGCTTTAGTGCCCCCGTGGTGCTAGAGGTGGACTACAGCGATGCCGAGCTGCTCACACTGCTGGCGCACGACAGCGATGCCTTTAACCGCTGGGAAGCGGGCCAACGCTTGCTCTTGCGCCGGGCGCTACAAGCCATCACGGCCCCAGACGACAGCCAAGATGCCAGCATCCTGGACGAGTCCCTGTTACAGGCGCTGGGCCAAGTGCTACGCGACCCGCAACTGGACGCGGCTTTCAAAGAGTTGGTACTAACGCTGCCTTCGGAGACCTACATCGCCGAGCAACTGGAGGTGGTCAATCCGCAACGCATCCACGCTGTGCGCGAAGCCATGCGCCTGCAACTGGCCTTGGCGCTACACACTGATTGGCAAGCGACCTACGAAGCCCACCAAGCCAGTGGCGCTTACCGCCCCGATGCAGCCTCGGCGGGGCGACGCGCCTTGGCTGGTTTGGCCCTGACCATGCTTTGCTTGGGTGCACAACACGGCGGCGATAGCATTTGGCCGGGTAAAACCTTGCAGCGTTTCAAAGACGCAGGCAACATGACCGACCGATTCAATGCCTTAGCGGCCTTGGTAGGCTGCGGCCATGCACTGGCAGCACCCGCGTTAGAGCGCTTCCACAGCTGGTTCAAAGACGACCCACTGGTGCTGGACAAATGGTTTGCCCTGCAAGCTGGGGCCAGCGACCGTGCAGGCCATGTGCTACCACTGGTCAAACAACTGATGGCACACCCCGATTTCACCATCAAAAACCCGAACCGTGCCCGCAGTTTGATTTTTAGCTACTGCAATGCCAACCCCGGAGCCTTCCACCGCGCTGATGCCGCCGGTTATGTGTTCTGGAGCGAACGGGTGTTGGAGTTGGACGCCATCAACCCCCAAGTGGCCGCCCGTTTGGCACGCGCTTTAGACCGCTGGAAAAAGCTGGCCGAACCCTGGCGCAGCAGCGCCCGCGAAGCTATCGCCCGCGTCGCTGCCCGCCCCGATTTGAGCAACGATGTGCGCGAGGTCATTACCCGCGCCTTGGCCGACGAATAAGGAGAGAACCTATGGCAAAACGAATCAGCCTGACCCGCTATCTGGTCGAACAACAGCGTGTAGATGGCCTGATCCCCTCGCAACTGCGCCTGCTGCTCGAAGTGGTGGCACGCGCTTGCAAGAGCATCAGCCAAGCGGTGAACAAAGGCGCACTCGGTGGTGTGCTGGGCAGCGCCGACAGCGAAAACGTACAGGGCGAGGTGCAGAAAAAACTCGACATCATCGCCAACGAAGTACTGATTGAGGCCAACGAATGGGGCGGCCACTTGGCAGCGATGGCTTCGGAGGAAATGGACGGCATCTACGTGGTGCCCAATCGCTACCCGCAAGGTGAATACCTGCTGCTGTTTGATCCCTTAGATGGCTCCAGCAACATCGACGTGAACGTGAGCATCGGCACGATTTTCAGTGTGCTCAAAAAACCCGAAGGCGACCGAGGCGTAGAAGAGAAAGACTTTTTGCAAGCAGGCTGCCAGCAAGTGGCAGCGGGCTATTGCGTCTATGGCCCACAAACCACCTTGGTGCTCACCGTGGGTGACGGCGTGGCTATGTTCACCCTAGACCGTGAGCAAGGCTCGTTTGTCCTGACGCAAGAAAAAGTGCGTATCCCCGAAGACACGAAAGAATTTGCCATCAACATGAGCAATATGCGCCACTGGGATGCCCCTGTGCGCCGCTATATTGACGAATGCTTGCAAGGCAAAGAAGGCCCACGCGGCAAAGACTTCAACATGCGCTGGATTGCCAGCATGGTGGCCGACGTACACCGCATCATGACCCGCGGTGGCGTGTTCATGTACCCTTGGGACAAGCGTGAACCCCACAAGCCCGGCAAACTACGCTTGATGTATGAGGCCAACCCAATGGGCTGGCTGGTCGAGCAAGCCGGTGGTGCAGCCACCAATGGCCGCCAACGTATTTTGGACATCCAGCCCACGCACCTGCACGAGCGTGTCAGTGTGATTCTGGGCTCTAAGAACGAAGTCGAGCGCGTGACCAGTTACCACCAGCCGGTATAATCGCCGCTTCGCCGGTGTAGCTCAGTCGGTAGAGCAGCTCATTCGTAATGAGAAGGTCGGGTGTTCGATTCATCTCTCCGGCACCATAAAATCAACAACTTAGCCACTTCTTCGGGAGTGGCTTTTTTGTCTGTAGTGGTGTAACCCAGCCAATGCGCAGCAACTGCAACCTGTCAAAAACCAGTATTCACCGTTCAAAACTGCGTGTTCCCTCCAACACGAGCCACCACAGCCTATAGAACACCAACCAACTGCCGGGTCAACACGGCCGCTGGAATTTCCTTGCAGCCTGACACGTTTTGCCCAGCCCAGAGTGGAGAAAAATCCCCCAAGCCTGCACCCTCAACCTTTGCCCGCAAAGGTGCCGATGCGGCAGTTGCCAACGGAAACTCTGGTGCCAAACTGTTCATTGGCCCCAACTCCCGCATCAAACGATTCACAATGCCCCGTGCCGGTCGGCCTGAAAACAGATTGGTCAGTGCAGTGACCTGTGCCATCTCACCCTGAAGCGCCGCCCGATGCACCATGCTGGTGGTGGCCTCTGGGCACAGCAAATAGGCCGTACCCACCTGTACACCCGCAGCGCCTAAACCCAAAGCGGCACGGACACCCACTGCATCGGCAATGCCACCAGCCGCAATCACTGGCACCTGCACAGCCTGGACGATTTGTGGCAGCAGAGCAAACGTACCTGTTTGGGTATTGATGTCCTGCGTCAGAAACATTCCCCGATGCCCCCCAGCTTCCAATCCCTGGGCAATAATGGCATCCACACCCTGAGCCTGTAGCCACAGAGCTTCCGACACTGTGGTGGCAGAAGAGAGTATCTTTACACCGGCACTGCGCACCATCCCTAACAATTCCGGTGCTGGTAGGCCAAAATGAAAACTCACCACCGCCGGCCGGTACTCGCAGACCAGCGCCGCCATTTCCCGATTGAATGGCATTCTGGCAGGGCCAGGTGCCACCTTGGTCGAGTCAATTCCCCACTGCGCGTAATATGGTGCAAACAATGCTTGCCAAGTGGCAGCCCGCCCCAAATCGGGTTCTGGCTGCTGATGACAAAAGAAATTGAGGTTGAAAGGCCGATGTGACTGCGCAAGGACACTGTCTAATTCGGCCCGTAGCGCCTCGGGGCTAAGCATTGCACAGGGCAAGGAACCCAACCCTCCAGCATTGGAAACGGCAATCGCCAAGGCGCTGTTCTGTACGCCAGCCATCGGCGCCTGAATGATTGGAAGCTCAATTCCGAAAAGATCTTCTATTCGCATAACTATGCTCCTCCTTTTGCATCATTACTTCCCAAGCGACAGGCTGCCTGCATTCCAAACCCACTACGACAAAGACAACATGGGCCCATGCCTGCCTCCGCCACTGGTATTTAGGCAACCCAAAGCACTGGCACGACTGCCTGTCCTTTTGTAAATCCTGCCCTCAAAGCTCCTCAATACGTCGAGCGGGATAACTGTCCCAGCTCTGACAACCTGGACATTGCCAAAAATGCTGACGTGCTTCAAAACCACAAGCAGCACAGCGGTAACGTCTCAGGGGCTGTGCCGCATGTTCCAGCGCCCGTTGTACCCAAGGTTGCCACTGCGGATGCCCCAATGTCTCATGACTAAGCCATTTGGCAGCTGCGACCAGAGAGGGCTCTTTTTCTAGATGGTGGGCATAACGCATGGCCCCCTGCGCCAGCGACTGCCCAGTAGCCACCTCCAAATCCACCATACTGTCCAAAAGATCCAGTGAAGGCAGTTCTTGGTAATACGTCTGCAACAACTCCAGTGTTTGCTGCTCCCGCCCTGAGGCCTTGGCAGCCTGCGCCAACAGTGGTGCAGCCAAAGGCAACGCTTGGGGAACATCTCGCCCCAAATCCATGAGTGTGGACAGTGCCAGCTGTGGCTGCTCTAGACGCAATTGCAACTGTGCCAACATCATCCACGGACGGGGAGCATCCGGCGCAATCTGCATCGCTTGCTGCAAAACGGCAGTCGCTTCCGTCCATTGCTCTTGGTCAATCAACGCCTGGGCTTGCTCACACAAAAAATGGGCCTGCCGAGTGCTGAAATCTCCTTGTCCAGCCGCTTGCATTTTCTGAGCGATACCCATCGCTTGGCACCAATCTCGCGAACGCTCATGAATCGCCAACAGCGCCAACCGGGCCTGGGCTTCAAAAGCAGTCCCCTCAAGCCGCAACAAGGCCGCCTCGGCACGATCGAGCAAACCAGCCTTCAGAAAATCCAAAGCCAAGGCATATTGGGCCCGATCCCTGTCCTTGCCATCCAAATCACCACGGGAGAGCAAATGCTCATGCACACGCACGGCACGGTCATACTCACCCCGACGACGAAACAAATTACCCAGCGCAAAGTGCAGTTCAGACGTATCCGGGTCGTTCTGCACGGCCTCAATGAAAGCATCAATAGCCTGGTCCTGTTGCTCATTGAGCAAATAGTTCAGTCCCTTGAAATAGGCTTTAGGAACCGCACGGTTCTCAGCGCGCAACTGGCGCAAGTCAAAACGCGAGGCCAGCCAACCCAACATAAAAGCCAGGGGCAATCCCAGCAAAATCCAGCCAAAATCAAATTCCATGGGGAGTACTGTCGGGCGCAGAGGCAGTAGAAGGAGGGACAGCAGCAACATCAGGCATGGGTACAGACTGCTGACGCCGAGCCGCACAGCGGTGCATCCACCAGCGTGGCACCATGCCCAACACACCCACTACCATGCCAATGGCAAATGCACTCAGCACCAACAGCACCATCGGTGCACGCCACTGCGTACCAAAAAAGAAATGCACTGTGGCATCCTGTTGGTTGTTCAGTGCAAAAGCAAACAGGGTAAAAAAAATGGCTGCTTTGAGCAGCCACAGGAGGTATTTCATTGCAGTCCATATCCCCGTAGTGACGGGTCATTCTAAAGCGGAGGCAAGATCATCCGTGCTTCAGCACTGGTACCATCCACCGCCTCACGCAAAGCTTTACCTGCCTTGAAATGAGGTACCTGCTTGGCTGGAACAGCCACGGCCTCTCCACTGCGTGGATTACGCCCCATGCGCGGGGGCCGAACATGGACTGAGAAACTACCAAAGCCCCGAATTTCAATACGCCCGCTATTTTCTAACGTAGCGCCCATTGCATCCAGAATAGTTTTCACTACAGCTTCTGCATCTCGGTGGCCCAATGGCTCAAACCGCGCCTCCAAGGCATCCACCAAGTCCGATCGGGTCATGGATTTTTGCAAGCTCATCACCAATGCTCATGAAAAAAGGGCCGGGCATGTGCTTACACACAAACCCGGCCTCTGGTCAGCCTTCAGGCCAACAAGATTTTACTTGTCGGAATTGTCCAACTTGGCACGCAGCAAGGCACCCAGGCTGGTGGTACCAGCACTTTCACGGGCCGATTGCTGGCTCAAAGATTGCATGGCTTCTTGTTGGTCAGCCACATCCTTGGCCTTGATGGACAACTGAATGTTGCGTGTCTTACGATCCACATTGACCACCACGGCGGTGACTTCATCACCTTCCTTCAGCACATTCCGGGCATCTTCCACGCGGTCACGCGAGATTTCGGAGGCACGCAGATAGCCGATGATGTCTTCACCCAGATCGATTTCAGCGCCACGGGCATCAACGGTCTTGACCTTACCAGTGACGGTTTGGCCCTTGTCATTCACGGTGACAAAAGTGGTGAACGGATCACCATCGAGCTGCTTGATGCCCAAGGAGATGCGTTCGCGATCGACGTCCACGGCCAACACGATGGCGTCAACTTCTTGACCCTTCTTGTAGTTGCGCACAGCGGCTTCGCCAGCTTCGTTCCAAGACAGATCAGACAGGTGCACCAAGCCGTCGATACCAGCAGCCAAGCCCACGAACACGCCAAAGTCGGTGATGGACTTGATCGGGCCCTTGACGCGGTCGCCACGCTTAGTGTTTTGTGCAAATTCTTGCCAAGGATTGGCCTTGCATTGCTTCATGCCCAAGCTGATACGACGCTTGTCTTCGTCAATCTCCAGGACCATGACTTCGACTTCATCGCCCAGCGTGACCAACTTGGAAGGAGCGATGTTCTTGTTGGTCCAGTCCATTTCGGAGACGTGTACCAGACCTTCGATGCCAGGTTCGAGTTCCACAAACGCGCCGTAATCGGCGATGTTGGTGATCTTGCCGAACAAGCGGGTGCCTTGGGGGTAACGGCGCGACACGCCCATCCAAGGATCGTCGCCCATTTGCTTGAGACCCAGAGACACGCGGTTTTTCTCGGTGTCGAACTTGAGGATCTTGGCAGTGATTTCTTGACCAGCAGTCACCACTTCGGAGGGGTGACGGACACGGCGCCATGCCATATCGGTGATGTGCAGCAGGCCGTCGATACCGCCCAAGTCCACAAACGCACCGTATTCAGTGATGTTCTTGACCACGCCCTGAACGATGGAGCCTTCTTTCAGGGTTTCCATCAGCTTGGCGCGCTCTTCGCCCATCGAGGCCTCGACCACGGCACGGCGGCTCAACACCACGTTGTTGCGCTTGCGGTCGAGCTTGATGACCTTGAACTCCATCGTCTTGTTTTCGTAGGGAGTCAGGTCTTTGATCGGACGAGTGTCAATCAAGGAACCAGGCAAGAAGGCACGGATGCCATTGACCAGCACGGTCAGGCCGCCCTTGACCTTGCCGCTAGTGGTACCGGTGACAAATTCGCCAGACTCCAGCGCCTTTTCCAGAGCCAGCCACGAGGCCAGACGCTTGGCGGTGTCACGCGACAGGATGGTGTCGCCATAACCGTTTTCAATCGAGCCGATAGCCACGGAGACAAAATCGCCCACTTGGACTTCGACTTCGCCCTGATCGTTTTTGAACTCTTCCAGCGGTACGTAGGACTCGGACTTGAGGCCAGCGTTCACGACGACAAAGTTGTGCTCCACGCGCACGACTTCGGCGGTGATCACTTCGCCCGGACGCATTTCAGTACGCTGCAGGGATTCTTCAAAAAGGGCGGCAAAAGATTCAGACATGTATTTCCTTACCACTAACAGGTTGACCACAGCCCGATTACCGTAGTTTCAAAGGCTGCCAGTGGTGGTTTGCTATGTGGTCACAGACCACAGGTTAAATTGACAAAGAACCACACCACCCGTGTGCTACTGCACAACAGAAGTTGGTGTGGGCCAGAGTTGGTTGATAACAACCCTTTCTCAGCCTTGTGTACTAGGCACAAAAGGCTGACGTTGCTGCCACCAAGCCAACACCTGTTGCACAGCTTCATGGGCCGTGCAGTGGGTGCTGTCCAGCAACAGCGCATCCTGTGCGGGCCGCAGAGGCGCCACACTGCGGGACATATCCCGCGCATCACGCTCCTGCAAGTCGGCCAAGAGAGCAGACATATTAGCCGAATCCCCTTTGGCAATCAACTGCTGATAACGCCTTTGGGCGCGTGCCTCAGCACTGGCCGTGAGAAAAATCTTCAGGGGTGCCTGAGGAAAAATGATCGTGCCCATATCCCGACCATCGGCCACCAAACCAGGCAAGCAACGAAAACTGTGTTGCAACGCCACCAATGCCGTGCGCACTGCTGGCAGACCAGAAACACGTGAGGCATTCATTCCAGCTTCTTCAGTGCGGATGGCTGTGGTGATGTTTTCTCCGTTGAGCCATACCTGCTCCGCCTCGAAACGAATATCCAAGTGCCGCACCAACGCTGCTATCTCAGCCTCTGCACTGGCCTCTAGTGCCAAACCGGCACGGATGGCTGCCAATGCCGTAATCCGGTAGAGCGCACCCGAGTCAAGAAAGGCGTAACCCAACGTTTGTGCCAATGCGGCCGCCACCGTGCCCTTACCTGAGGCAGTAGGGCCATCCAAACAAATCACAGGGATAGTATGGGGGGCGGTTTGCACCACCGAGAACAAGGCCTCAAAATAGTCCGGAAAAGTTTTGGCAACGCATTTGGGGTCTTCAATGCGCACAGGCAACCCAGCCGGATTGAAGGCTGCCAACGAAAAGCACATTGCCACCCGATGGTCATCATAGGTATGGATGGTGGCCGCACGCCAATCAGCGGGGGCTGACGGTGGAGTGACACGGATAAAATCCATCCCCTCTTCTACTGTGGCCCCCAATTTGCGCAATTCGGTTGCCATCGCAGCAATCCGGTCAGTCTCTTTGACACGCCAACTGGCAATATTACGCAGTGTGGTGGTGCCATCAGCATACAGCGCCATCACGGCCAATGTCATGGCTGCATCAGGAATGTGATTGCAATCCAGATCAATGGCCTTCAGAGGCCAACTCCCACGCTCGATCTGCAACCAATTGGGGCCACCGCTGATCTGTGCCCCCATCAGCCGTGCAGCCTCGACAAAACGAATATCACCCTGGATGGAGTCCAACCCCACGCCCAGCACCTTAACACCTGGTGCAACCCCGGCAATGGCACCTGCCGCAATGAAGTAGCTAGCTGACGAGGCATCGGCCTCTACGTGGATCGTGCCGGGCGATTGGTAACGACTGCCCGCGGGAATGATGAATCGCTGCCAGTGCTCGTGACGCACGGCAATACCAAAACGAGCCAACAACTCTAACGTGATGTGAATATAAGGCTTGGAGATCAACTCCCCCACCACTTCAATCACCACCTCTTGTGCTGTCGCCACTAAGGGCAATGCCATGAGCAAGGCCGTAAGAAACTGGCTCGAAACATCGCCGCGTACACGGATAGGCCCGGCCAACGACAAAGCGGGGACTCCATCGGCTTGGGCAATGCGCAATGGTGGATAACCGTCTTGGCCCAAGTAATCGATATGGCAACCGAGTTGACGCAGTGCATCGACAAGGTCGCCAATCGGGCGCTCGTGCATACGGGCAATGCCACCTAATTCATACTCGCCACCCAGCAAGGCCAGCGCCGCCGTAAGCGGTCGCATGGCCGTGCCTGCATTGCCCAAAAAGAGTCGGGCCGGTGACTGCGGCAAACACCCCCCCAACCCCACAATGCGGGCTTGAGTTCCATCCTCTTCGACACCACAACCCAATTGGCGCAAAGCATCCAACATGACACGGGTATCGTCAGAGGCCAATAGGTCTTGTACCAGAGTCGTTCCTTGGCTCAATGCGGCCAGCAACAGGACACGGTTAGAAATACTTTTGGAACCAGGCAGTCGCACGCTACCAACGGCGCTGCCCAAGGAAGGAAGATCAAGAAATGGAATAGCAAACATTCAGTGGCCTTTGCCTCGTTGCGCACCCATACGCCAATGGGTACGGGTTTCACTGGCCAGTGTGATCAAGTCTTCAAGGCCTTGCGCGTTGCCGCTGCGCACCAACTGCTCGAGCTGCGTCAATGACTGACGAAACAACTCCGACTGTGCCAGCACTTCTTGGCGATTGGCCAGAAAAATATCACGCCAGATCTTGGGCTCCCCCCCGGCAATGCGGGTGAAGTCACGAAACCCCGGCCCAGCCAGAGAAAAGAAGTTGTCGGATTGGGTCTGACCGGCCAACCCATTAATGAAGGCAAAGGCCAACAGATGTGGCAAATGGCTGACTGCCGCAAACGCCTCATCATGCGACTCTGGGGACATGCTGGTGACACGGCAGCCCAAAGCCTTCCAGACCTCTTCGGCTTTTTTGAGTTGTATGGTCAGGGTCCGCTCAATCGGCGTCAGGATGACTTGACGGCCTGCATACAAATCCGCGTCAGCGTGTTCTACCCCTGCCACTTCACGCCCTGTGATAGGGTGGGCTGGCACAAACGAACCAGCCTTCTCGCCCAATGCACTGCGAGCAGCCTGCACTACATCAGCCTTGGTAGAGCCCACATCCATGATCAGCATGTTGGGTGCCACCAGATGCCTAATGGCTTTGAGCGATGCCTCGGTCGCTGAAACTGGCACGGCAAGCAGCACAATATCAGCACCCGCCACGGCCAGCAAAGCCGATGGAGCCTCCACGTCAATCACACCCATCTGGCGAGCACGGTCGGTGGTCGATGGCGACTTGCTGTAACCGACCACCCGTTTGACCAGCCCCGCACGTTTGAGTGCCAACGCAAACGACCCGCCCATCAGGCCACAGCCAATGAGGCCCAGTTGTTCAAACATACGTTTCCTCAGGAAGCTACCGGGTAGGTGCCCAGCACCTTGTAAAAAGCACACAAACCGCGCAACGCAGCCAATGCTGCAGCCACATGCGGCTGGCTTGGATGACCATCAATATCGATGTAAAAATAATATTCCCACTGACCCGTACGGGCCGGACGGGATTCAAAACGCGTCATCGATACACCGTGCTGCTTGAGTGGCACCAACAAATCATGCACTGCCCCCGGTTGGTTGGGCACCGACACAATCAGGCTAGTGCAATCTTGGCCTGAGGGGGGAGGCGTTTGCAGTGTATGTGGTAGGCAAATGATGGCAAATCGGGTGCGGTTGTAGGCATCATCTTGGATGGCATGGGCCACAATGTGCAGACCAAACTGTTGGGCCGCACGCTCACTGGAAAGTGCGGCCCAAGCCGGATTGGTTGCAGCCAGACGAGCGCCCTCCGCGTTACTTGAGACCGGACGCCGTTCAGCATGGGGCAAATGCTTAGATAACCAAGCTTGGCATTGGGCCAGTGCTTGCGGATGAGCCAGCACGACCTCAATGCCCTCCAAATTGTTGGTTTGGCGTAGCAGATTGTGCCGAATCAATAGGCTGACTTCCCCGACCACATGGCAAGGCGTGTGGAGAAACATGTCCAAAGAACGTGTCACGACCCCTTCAGTGGAGTTTTCTACGCCCACCACGCCATATTGGGCGCTACCTGCTGCCGTGGCATGAAATACTTCGTCAAAATTGGCGCAGTACATCAAATCGGCAGCCCCGCCAAAATATTCGATAGCGGCTTGTTCACAGAAAGTACCTTCTGGCCCCAACACCGCCACCCGCTGGGGCGACTCTAGTGCCAGACAAGCCGACATGATCTCGCGCCAAATGGCGGCCACATGGGCATTTTTGAGTGGGCCTGGGTTGGCTGTCTGGATCTTGTCAATCACTTGGGCCACGCGATCAGGCCGGAAGAACGGCGTGCCCTCACGCTTTTTCACTTCGCCCACCTGCTCAGCCACCAGCGCACGCTGGTTGAGCAAGGTCAGCAATTGTTGATCGATACTGTCAATTTGGACACGCAGACCAGCCAAATCGGGTGATGCCTGAGGGATAGGAGGAGTGGAAGCGGATGTCATGCGTATTGGCGTTCGAATTCTTGCAGATAAGCCACCAATGCTTGTACCCCTTCGAGGGGCATGGCGTTGTACAGGCTGGCGCGCATACCTCCCACAGACTTGTGGCCTTTGAGTTGCAACAAGCCACGCTCTTTGGCCCCAGCCAAGAAAGCATCATTGAGGGATTCATCACGCAGAAAAAACGGAATGTTCATACGTGAGCGGCAATCGGGAGCCACCTTATTCACATAGAACGGCGATTGGTCAATCGTGTCGTACAGCAACTGGGCTTTAGTGATGTTGCGCTGCTCAATCGCAGCAATGCCCGTCAAATCACCTTCGCGTTGACGCTTGAGCCACTGGAAGGTCAGGCCTGCCATATAAATCCCCCAAGTGGGGGGCGTGTTGTACATGGACTGATGATCGGCCACGATCTGATAATTGAAAGCACTGGGGCAGGCAGGCAATGCCTGTCCCAGTAAATCTTCTCGTGCTACCACCAAAGTCAAGCCCGCTGGCCCCAAGTTCTTCTGTGCGCCTGCAAAAGCCAGCCCAACACGAGACCAATCTACAGATCGTGAAGCCACGTGCGAAGAGAAGTCGATCACCAGTGGTGTATCGCTCCCAAGCGCCCGCAAATCAGGCAACTCATGAAACTCCACTCCATGAATGGTTTCATTGCTGCACAAATGCAAGTAACTGGCCCCTTGGCTCAGTTGCCACTGTGCTGGGTCGGGGGCCATAGTGAAGCCACTGTCTTCGCCAGAAGCCACCAAGTTCACTTCGGCGGCATATTTACCCGCTTCTTTGTACGATTTTTGGCTCCAGCTGCCAGTCACCACAAAATCCACGGTTCCACCATGCGAGAGGTTCAATGGCACGATGGCATTCTGTGCCAACCCCCCTCCTTGCATGAATAGAATTTCAAACTCCATCGGGATGGCCAGCAACTCACGCAAGTCGGCTTCGGCTTGCTCGTAGATAGAAATGAACTCCTTGCCGCGGTGGCTCATTTCCATCACTCCCATGCCACTGCCTTGCCAGTCCAGCATGTCGGCGGCGGCCTGTTCCAGCACTTCAACCGGGATGGTGGCTGGGCCAGCAGAGAAGTTGTAAGGGCGTTGCTTCATATATCAATATCCCAAAATAAGGCTATGGCGATAGCCCATCAAGCCTGCACCGATACAGACGAAGTGTCAGTATCCCCATCAGTTTCAGCCATATCACCAGGGTTGGCATCGTTTTCGACAATGCGCTGCAAACCGCTGAGCTTGGAGCCTTCATCCAAAGCGATCAAGGTGACGCCTTGGGTAGCACGGCCCAACTCACGAATCTCACTGACACGGGTACGCACCAGCACCCCCTTGTCAGTGATGAGCATGATTTCATCATCTGGGCGCACCAAGGTAGCGGCGACCACCTTGCCATTGCGTTCGGATTGCTGAATGGCAATCATGCCCTTGGTTCCCCGCCCGTGGCGGGTGTGCTCAGCAATGCTGGTGCGCTTACCGTAACCATTTTCGGTGGCTGTGAGCACCGACTGGGTTTCATCTTCGGCCACCAACATGGCAATCACGCTCTGTCCTTCTTCGAGGTTCATGCCACGTACACCACGGGTATCACGGCCCAAAGCGCGCACATCATCCTCATCAAAGCGCACAGCTTTGCCACCATCAGAGAACAGCATCACATCATGTTTGCCATCGGTCACGGCGGCACCAATCAGCTGATCACCCTCATCAAGCTTGATCGCAATGATGCCAATTTTGCGTGGGTTGCTAAATTCTTGCAGCGCCGTTTTCTTCACCGTACCAGCCGCCGTAGCCATAAAGACATAGTGGTCTGCAGGGAAGCTGCGCATCTCCCCCGTCAAAGCCAAAACGACATTGATCTTCTCACCCTCTTGCAGCGGGAACATATTGACGATGGGGCGACCACGAGAACCGCGAGAGCCAGCGGGCACTTCCCAGACCTTGAGCCAGTACAGGCGGCCCCGGTTAGAGAAGCACAGAATGTAATCGTGCGTATTGGCAATAAACAGCTGGTCAATCCAGTCGTCTTCTTTGGTCGCAGTGGCCTGTTTACCACGCCCACCTCGCTTCTGGGCACGGTATTCGGACAAGGGCTGGCTCTTGATATAGCCCGAATGGCTGAGCGTGACCACCATGTCGGTAGGGGTAATCAGATCTTCAGTCGAGAGGTCTTGGGCACTGTATTCGACTTGGCTGCGACGCGCACCCAGTTTGCTCTGACCAAACTCAGCCCTGATACTGTTGAGTTCATCGCCAATAATGGTAGAGACACGGGCTGGAGTAGCCAAGATGTGCAACAGATCATCAATGTGTGCCATCACCTCTTTGTACTCGGCCACAATCTTGTCCTGCTCCAATCCCGTCAGACGTTGCAGACGCATCTGCAAAATTTCTTGGGTTTGCGTTTCGGACAAGCGATACATTGCATCAGACTGCATGCCAAACTCGGCGTCCAACGCATCAGGGCGGTAATCTTCGGCATTGACCACAGCACCATCAGTACGCGTGCACGTCAACATGCCGCGCACTAGGGCGCTGTCCCAAGTACGGGCCATCAAGGCCGCCTTGGCCACCGGAGGCGTAGGGGCATTGCGGATGATGGCGATAAATTCGTCCACATTGGCCAAAGCAACGGCCAGGCCTTCTAATACGTGGCCGCGCTCACGCGCTTTGCGCAGTTCAAACACTGTGCGGCGCGTAACCACTTCGCGGCGGTGCTGCAAAAAGACACGGATCAAATCCTTGAGGTTGCACAGGCGCGGCTGACCATCGATCAGCGCCACCATGTTCATACCAAAGGTGTCTTGCAACTGTGTTTGTTTGTACAGATTATTGAGCACCACCTCGGGCACTTCACCACGCTTGAGTTCAATGACCAAGCGCATACCAGACTTGTCAGACTCATCCTGAATGTGGCTGATGCCTTCGATTTTCTTTTCGTGAACCAGTTCGGCCATACGCTCTTGCAGCGTCTTTTTGTTCACCTGGTAAGGCAGCTCATCCACAATGATGGCCTGACGCTGGCCCCGATCAATATCTTCAAAATGGCACTTGGCCCGCATCACAATACGACCCCGCCCAGTGCGATAGCCGTCTTTGACGCCATTGATACCGTAAATGATGCCTGCCGTCGGAAAGTCGGGAGCCGGAATGATTTCCATCAACTCATCAATCGAGGCGTCTGGATGGGCCAGTAGGTGCAAGCAAGCATCCACCACCTCATTGAGGTTGTGTGGTGGAATGTTGGTAGCCATGCCCACAGCAATACCCGAGGAGCCATTGACCAGCAAGTTAGGCAACTTACTGGGCAGCACCAAAGGCTCTTGTTCGCTGCCATCGTAGTTGGGGCCGAAGTCCACCGTTTCCCGGTCGATATCGCCCAACATTTCATGGGCGATCTTGGACAGGCGGATTTCGGTGTAACGCATAGCCGCTGCGCTATCACCATCGACGGAACCAAAGTTCCCTTGTCCATCCACCAACATGTGGCGCAAAGAAAAATCCTGCGCCATCCGCACAATCGTGTCGTAAACAGCACTGTCGCCGTGGGGATGGTATTTACCAATCACATCCCCGACAATACGCGCCGACTTTTTGTAGGGCCGATTCCAGTCGTTGTTCAACTCATGCATGGCAAACAGCACCCGGCGATGCACCGGCTTCAGGCCATCTCGCGCATCTGGCAAGGCCCGCCCCACAATCACGCTCATGGCGTAATCGAGATAACTGCGCCGCATTTCTTCTTCTAGGCTGATGGGCAGGGTTTCTTTGGCAAACTGGGTCATGACAAGAGCAAGGACAGCAATGGACACCCATTTTAGGGCCAAGCCGTTGTAGCAACTGCGCAACACATGCATTCAAATGCAGGCCCGTACTGCGGTCACTAGGCTACCGGGACGTTTGTGCCGTGTTGCGTATGGCACAATCAAAATAACGTTTTTGGTGGTGGTCACCGACGACGTCATTGATACGCAGCGCGGCTGCGGCTTTTTCCCCAAGAGGAGAACCCATGAAAAAACTGAACAAAGTGGCGATGTTGTTTGCCTCTGCAGCGCTTGCAACCGCCGCTGGCGCACAAACTGTAGACAACTGGAAAAACGGCTCTGGTGATCTGGTTTGGAAAAACGGCAGCAATGAACTGTGCTGGCGCGATGCCAACTGGACACCCGCTACAGCTGCTCCAGGTTGCGATGGTGCTTTGGCTGCACCTGCTCCCGCACCTGCTCCCGCACCTGCTGCGGCTCCCGCCGCACCTGCAGCACCCGCTGCCGCAACCACTGCTCCTGCCGTAGCCAGCAAAGTCACTTATGCTGCCGACGCCTTCTTCGACTTTGACAAGGCTGTGCTCAAGCCCGCTGGTAAGGCCAAGCTGGATGAACTGATTGCCAAGGTCAAGAGCGTCAACCTGGAAGTCATCATCGCTGTGGGTCACACAGACTCCGTGGGTTCGGATGCCTATAACCAAAAGCTGTCTATCCGCCGCTCTGAAGCCGTGAAGGCATATCTGGTGTCTAAGGGCATCGAGAAGAACCGCGTTTACACTGAAGGCAAGGGCGAAAAGCAACCCGTCGCTGACAACAAGACCAAAGATGGCCGCGCCAAGAACCGCCGCGTGGAAATCGAAGTGGTCGGTACCCGTCCCGCTCAGTAATCCTACCGATTGCTGTAAAAAAGCCCCGCACGCGGGGCTTTTTTTATGGTCGGCAGCATACTCCTGCCCTGCTTTGCTAGAGAATCACTCCATGAACCACCACACCGAGAACGTTGATCTGGCTGAATTGGCCAAGTTTTCTGACCTGGCCCACCGCTGGTGGGATACAGAGAGCGAGTTTCGCCCACTACACCAAATCAATCCATTGCGCTTAGATTGGATCAATAGTTTGACTCCTCTGCACGGCCAACGTGTGCTAGATGTGGGTTGTGGCGGTGGCATTTTGGCTGATGCGATGGCCCGCAAAGGGGCAGAGGTAGTAGGCATTGATTTGGCAACCAAATCCCTACGGGTAGCGCAATTGCATGCGTTAGAAGCACAAACCCCAAATGTCAACTACCGCGAAATCAGTGC
Organism: Giesbergeria sinuosa; assembly: GCF_042652905.1. Taxonomy (NCBI): domain Bacteria; kingdom Pseudomonadati; phylum Pseudomonadota; class Betaproteobacteria; order Burkholderiales; family Comamonadaceae; genus Giesbergeria; species Giesbergeria sinuosa. The sequence goes on from NZ_JBHSHJ010000003.1 coordinate 347,545, forward strand.
TGAAGCCTTGGCAGAAGAAGCACCCAGCACTTTCGATGTCGTTACCTGTATGGAAATGATGGAACATGTGCCCGATCCCCAATCCATTGTGCATGCTTGTGCGCAGCTGGTGAAACCAGGGGGCTGGGTATTTTTTTCTACCATCAACCGCAATACCAAAGCGTTTTTATTGGCAATTGTGGGGGCAGAATACATACTGAACATGCTACCCAAAGGCACTCACGAATACGCCAAATTTATTCGTCCCAGTGAGCTAGCAGCCCACTGCCGTGCTGCTCAGCTAGACGTACTGCACACCCGTGGTCTGCAATACAACCCCTTGACTCAACGTTACTGGCTCAGCAACGACACTAGCGTCAATTATCTTATTGCTACCCGTCGGATAAGCTGATGCCATCGATCACTATGTTCAAGAACGTAAAAGCCGTCTTGTTCGATTTGGATGGTACTCTGATCGACAGTGCCCCAGACTTAGGGGCTGCTGCTGACAAAATGCGCACTGACCGGGGTTTGCCTTCATTACCAGCACAACGTTATCGACCGATGGCAGGTGCTGGGGCACGCGGCCTGCTAGCCGAAGCCTTTGGCATCACACCAGACGATGCCGACTTTGTGCAAATGCGTGAGGAATTTTTCCAAAACTACGCAGCACGCCTCACCCAAAACACAACCGTTTTCACAGGCGTTCCCGAGTTGATAGCCCGCTTACAAACGCACCAGCTGCCTTGGGGTGTAGTGACAAACAAGATAGCCCGCTTTACCACCCCTTTAGTGCAGTCCCTGCCTCTATTTCAAACAGCGGCAACAGTGGTCAGTGGTGACACCACAGCCCATGCAAAACCCCATCCAGCCCCTCTACTCTATGCCGCACAACAGCTCGGGGTACAAGCTTGTGATTGTATTTACGTGGGTGACGATGCACGCGACATTGTGGCAGGACTGGCTGCTGGTATGGGCACAGTGGCGGCCACCTATGGTTATTTGAGCAACCAAGCTGATGCCCAACAATGGGGGGCTCATGCCGTGGTTAATTCTCCACAGGGACTGTTGCAATATTTGAATCTGGCCTAGAATGAGGGATAGGGGCTGCCCTGGTTTCGACGTGGGTTCGGAATTGGTGTGGTGCATGTCGAGCTTGATTGGCGCTCGTAAATCTGCATTCAACAAACTAACTGCAAACGACGAACGTTTCGCACTCGCCGCTTAAATCCGGTGAGCCTTGCAACAGCACGCTAGTGGGCTGGGCAAGGGGGTCGTAAGATCTCCAGGCTGCAAGGTAATTTACATTAGCTGGTTTTGCATCGGGTACCTTGGTGCAAAACAAGATTTAAGGGTACTGGCATTTGGTGTAGCGTGCGACTGCGCGGCACCGAATGTAAGATCCAAAACAGACCGCTAAACATGTAGATCTGCCCAAAGAAGGCTTGCGGACGGGGGTTCAATTCCCCCCAGCTCCACCACACAAGACAACGCCAGACAATGAGTGTCCCTCTAGTCTGGCGTTTTTTTGCCCATAGATTGCCTTGAGTTGTCCTGAAATTCACACCGAAATCACACCCACTTCACACCGATCCCCATGTTTGACTGTCGCTACTGCATCATGTGGGCATCTAGCTAGTGATTTTTTGTGAGAAATTGAAACAGGTTCGCCGCAGATTGAGGCTCAAGGTAGCCTCGTTGGGGCTGCGGTAATCACAGGCCAAGCTTGGGTGATGGTTCTGACATCACTTGCGTGCCCATCAGCTTTTTCGACCATGCCTGCATACGCTGCACGGCAGTCGTCGAATACGGTGCCGAGGGCAGCGGCGTACTCAAGGACGGCGGCGGGGGGAGCTGCGGCAAGTTGGCGGGCTGTGTTGGCGTTTTGTTCGCGCAGGCTGTCAGAAACAGCGTGCAGGTGGCGAAGATCCGTATGAAGTGCAGCTTCACGGGTGCGTGCGACATTGAGAGCCTCTATGTAAGTTTTGCTGATTGCGCGTTCATTAGCACGGCCCTGAGTCTGGGCTTGTAGCTTTTCTTCCATACCAGCCAGCCGGGCATCAGCCACGGTGGCATCCATCCGGGCGTCTTGAAACGTCCAAACGGCGGCAGCAGCCACGCTGGCCATAATCAAGTGGGTGAATAGACTCATGCTGGGTCTCTGGGATAGCCGGGGTGGCCCCAGTGCAGGCATAGCTCCTGCGTAGCGCCACGGCGATCAACTAGGCCTGGCAGGGTCACCAGCTCACCCTTGACGCGGCCTTTGACCCATTTGACCAGCTCGTTACAGCCCCCATCCAGATCACCCACTGCAAATTTGCGCCGCAACGTCGATTCGCGGGCTTTGGTCTCGCCCACGTTGTAGAGCCAGTCAATCAGTGCACCTTTTTGCCACTGGTTGAGTTGGTCGTACCCAGCAATCAAACGCCGGGCGCTAGCTTCGGCGCGTGCCAGATGCTTTTGCTCCAGCACCCGGCACTCTGTTGCTGTGTAGAGCCTGCCACGCACTACATCAGACCCCGTTACCCCCCGGCACACCGTCGGGATGCCTACGGGGTCTAAATAGACACGATACAGCACCGTGCCATCGGGTTGGGTAACTGTTGGGCCATCACCTTCATACCACGCCCCTAGTGCTGCTGCTACTGCAATCGCACCACTGGTGCTAACGGCCAACAGGCGTTTTTTCAGCAGCTCGTTCATCCTTTCACCCCACGCATGGCACTCCATGCCCCAGCCAGTGTCACGCACAGCGCAATGATGGCTGCCACAGGCCGTGCCAATGTCCCAACCCAGTTCAGAACTTTGAAGGCCCCTTGCATCGCTTCAAAAAACTCCAGCAGATCGGTGATCTGCATCCGCAGCTCATGTTGATCTTTCCGGGTCGCTGCGACATCAGATTCGATATTGCCCATTCGCTTGTCGCCCTCGACTAAACGCTGGAATACCGCACTCGCGGGCAGTTGGTTACCGAAATCGTCTTGCATATTGCCTCCTCTCAGGCATAAAAAAACCCGGCGAGGCCGGGTGGTGGGGGAGTGGTCTGGGGCATCTATGTCCCCTTGGATTTGTTGCAGTGGTCGGGGTCGATGGCATCCAGTAGGCGGCACAAGATGCAGCCCCAGCGCGATCCCTGATCGCGTGCCCGTGCGGCGCGGCTGCTGACCGTTTCGTCTTCGCTGCCGTTGAAGGCGGTGTTCGCGTTCTGGTCTTTGGATATGGCCAGCTTCCATGCCCTGTACGTTGAAAACACCACCGACCACAGGTAGCGCGCCCACCAGAGGACATCAGCGGCCAAAAACAATGGGATCAAGGCCAGCAGAATCAGCCGGGTCTTGACGCCCCCGGCCAAAGTCAAAAGCTGCGCTTTAATGCTGGCCAGCCCACAGTCACATCAATAGCCGCAATGTCCTCAGCCGTCTGCGCCACAGCAATCTGATCCCACAGCTTCTGCCGGTGCCCGGTGAGCGCGCCGTGGATCTGCCGATATGCCGTATCCATTGTGAGCACACGGGCCGCCAGTTCAGCTTTGTCGATACCACGGGCTGCGCTGGCTGCATCCAGCCACGGCGTCACAGCTTGGGGGTCGGTGGTATAGGCGGTGGCTTCTGCGGTCTGTATGGGCCAGCTTTCGCGTTCGTATTGTGAGTACCCTGAGGCCAAGGTTTGAACACGAGCGTTGTACTCATTAAATAGTGCTGCACGAGCTGCTTCTACTAAGTCAGCAAACAGCACTGATTTGGTAGGCTTTGTAAATTTACTACCATCGTAAATGTCGCCAATTGACGCTGTGCCCGATGGAATCCATCTGCATTCAGCGGCATGAAATTCATCTGATTCGACAACATTAACAACAAATCCATTATTAACGATAGCGTAGCGCATTATGCATACTCCTCGACTATACAAACCCCCGATTTGCCCGGCCCACCGCTGGCACCATTACCAAGTGAGTGGGCACCACTACCTCCACCACCATAACCATACGCTGGTGCTAAACCTGCTCCATTACGATTTGGAGCACCACCAAAACCCAGAAGAGAATTCCCGCCAGGAAAGCTGCTGTTTACTGGATATGTGCTACTGCCGTTTGTCATTCCCGGTTCGCCTCCAATCAGAATTTGTCCGATAGTTCCATATCCACCGACAGAGCCAGAAAGTCCTCCTCCATTGGCTTGCAATCCCCCCATTCCTCCCGTAGCTGCGCAATACGAACCAAATGATGTAGTTCCACCATTGCCGCCGTCAGTCGCCGTAGCAGCACCGCCCGCCCCAATAATTACAGCGACTGTAGATATTGCAGAAACATCTAACAGAGTTTCTGCATAACCAGCTCCCGCTCCACTACCACCAATCGTTCCACTAGCGCCCCCAACACCCCCACCAGCGCCTCCACCACCAACAAGCCGAATACGCACCTTTTTTGTGCCTTGGCCTCTTGTCCATGTGCTACTGGCTGTAATTACAGTAATTCGCAATAGGCTTCCGGTGATTGACTTCGCAATTGCCTGAGACGTGCGAAGCGATGTCATCGGCTTAGTGTTTTCTATGCCCGCTTCTGCCTCTGCCTGAGTTGGTGCTATTACTAACCCAGTCAATCCATTAATGCTGGTGACGGTTGTTACATTGCCAGTCTGCCCGTTAACTGTACTAACGCCAGATACTCCTGTAACTCCGTGTACCCAACCAGCAGAATTGGTATAACAGCGAATGAATCCAGAGACTAAGTTAATGTACCAATTCCCGTCAACAAGTGGAGCTCCACCGGAGCCAGTCGCCGGGTCTGAATTCAGCGGGCCCAAGTACAGGCGTGTTACATATCTAGCCTCTGCTGCTGATACAGCAGCAGCAGAGGCACTATTTATCGCCTCTACAGCAGCAGTTCCAGCCGCACTGGCATGTAGCCCAGCTTGGCCAGCTGCTGCTTGTGCAGCGGTTGCATCTTCTGCAACTGCCAGCGCATTGGTGTAGACGTTGGTGGCTAGTGCATTGATGCCCGGTACCATCACCTCCCCTTCCCATCTCATGCGCTCCTCATAGTCGGCATCAAAATCCGCTTCTGCTTTGCTTGCATCCGGCACCACAGGTGCAGGGCCAATTGAGATTGGTGCAGTTGCCATCAAATATTTCCTTCCACGGTTAAGTCGCATATCGCCGTTTCATAGCGATAGCGCAGGGGGGATTTCGTTGCGAAGCCAAAAGCACAAAGCCCGGTAAAACCGGGCTTTAGGCTCAAAATCCAGCACACAGGCCGGTTCAATAAAAGCTCTAGCTCTTGTACACATCGATCCGCTTGGGATCGCTCCATCAGTACGGTGAACGACAGGTTCTTCGCGCTGCCGCGCGGAACGATCTTGTAGGTGCCGTCGGCTTCAGTTTTTCTGTACGTGAAACTGCGGGGGTCTACCATTGCGTCTGTCTGCGTGCCGCCAAAACCACCACGGCCGTGCAGGGCGGTCAACTTGCCACGTATCAGCATGCCTATGGCCCGTGTACTGGTGCCGCTGGCGGCAACCGTGACGCTGATTTCCGCATCCTTGTGGATTGGCAAGCCCGTGAAAATCAGCGATGTACGGCTGCGACGCTGGCCGTAGCCGTAGTCCCAGTAGCCGCGCGCCGGATATTGCAAGCGCACGGTTTTGCTGTAGAGCACGACACCATTGGCCGTAATCGTCAGCGTGACCGTTTTGCCTCGCAGTCCGTACAGCACCACAGCATTCACAAACCGACTTTTGAGCTGGTAGGTGATGTCGGTGGTAGCCGTAATGGCGGTCGAGGTGTACACGTCGAATGGAGCCCAGCGTTGTGTCGGCCTCATATCATTCCAGCCAGTTGGGTCAGCTTCTGGGCTGATCGTCTTGTCACCTGCAACAGCACAGCGATAGACCCGGTGTGCCGCTGCAACGTGCCTTTCCTCGCCTACAGCGTAGGTTGCAGCCGTCCAGGCTGGGGTCGGGTCTTCCGCAGGCCCAGACAAGAGTTGAGCCTCCGTTGTCTCTATCGGATCAATGTAGTAAGCCATCAAAAATCCTCAAACAGATGTGGCCACAATGTCGGCACGCATAGCGTTGCCGCCCTCCGTGACCTGATCCCAGAGCTTGAGTAGCTCAGCACGGGCCACTTTGGCATCGTCCCCCTGCTGTTCCAGCCTTTCAATTCGTGCCAAAAGCTGCTCAAAGAGCTGCTCTAGCCGGGCGCTGTTGCCAGCACCGCCCAATATCTGCTGGGTATCCAGTGCAGACCAGTAGCGAGCCGGGCCGGTGGCCTCGATTTCTGGCCCTCGTTCACCCACCAGCCGCAAGCCCCCTACGTGATGGCCACCAGCAACAAACGCAGGCAGCCCGTTAGAAGCAGCCCAGGCCAAAATGTCGCTGGTGTCTGTATTGGAGTACCCCAGTTGCTGTGCAACTGCAGCAACATCTGCACTGGTCAATCCATGTGCAACTGCGTATTCATGCACTGGTGTGAGATCGCCCGTCACATTGCTTGCGTGTTCTAACAATGAAGCGGGAATTGCAAAATTTTTATGGTCTGCGATAGCACCCGAATCTGTGTAGCTACCCGTCGTTCCACCTCCTGCCCCGCTGGCACTGGGCATGGCCGAGGATGCAGCAGCACGGGCTGCCGTCAACCCAGCAATGGACGCATTGAGTGACCCCATAGCGGCTGCAACTGAGTGCACGCTGATGTCGATACCTTTAGCAACGCTGACCTGATCTTGGGCCGATTTGAGCTGCTCGTCCAGTGCAGCCAGCTGTGCATCGCGGGCTTTCTCAATCGCACTGATCTGGTCTTGGGCCAACTTGTTGGCATTGGTCAGGCTATCGAGCTGCAGTTCCTGCACAGATTTCTGTGCATCGACTAGGCTGCCCAATTCGTCCAACCTGCCCGCTTGCACGAGTTGCGCGAACTCAAAATCTGCCACGGTGGCATAGCCATCCATGTTGTCTTTGCTGACAGCACTGATCGCATCCCGCAGCTTTGCAGCATCAGGCAGCGTGCCCGCTTTGGCCAGCGAGAGCGACATGTCGATATAGCTGCGGGCCTGTAGCAAATCCGCCTCTGCATTGACACCACCGCGCAGGCTCTTGACCGCGTCCGTAATGGTGCCAAACAGTCCCGTCAGCGTGTTGACCTGCCCTTGGGCCTCCGTAATCGCTTTGGCCCCCGCATCCATGCCTGTGCGCAGCGCCTCAATCTGCGCCGCAGCAGCTTTGCTGATCTGGTTTTTGTCAGCATCGACAGCCCGTTGCACCCCCGACATGGCCGCATCCATCGCAGTGGCCGCGTCCGTGAGGGCGTACAACCGCATTTGCAGTGGCCGGTTACTGGCATCCAGTGCTGCCAGCTCACGCTCACGCAGAAGGGCCGTTTGGCCCAAGGCTTGCGCGATGGACTGCTCCAAGCCTTGGCGCTGCTGCATGGCTGCGACTTGGGCATCAATGGCATGGGCGTAGTCATAGGCCGCCACTTGCGCCGCTGTCATGCCGTGGATGTCCAGCTCACGTTGCAGTGCCAACGCCCCTTGCGCATCCCCTTGGGCCTGCAGCAACTTGATGTCGGCCCCAGTGCGGGTAGCCGCCACTGCCGTGGCCTCTTGCATCGCCGTGATTTGCTGGTCGATGGCGCGGGCATAGTCGTAGACGGCCACCTGTGCAGCGGTCATGCCACGGATGTCCAGCTCACGCTGCAACACCAGCGCCTCTTGCTCCTTGCCTTGGGCTTGGAGCAGCTTGATGTCGGCCCCCGTGCGTGTGGCTGCCACGGCATCCGCAGCGGCCTGTGCTTGCAGTTTGAGATCAATGAGGCTGCCCCCAAACTGCAAAACCGCGTTCTTGGCCTGTGGCCCCGCATCCGACTGCACAAAGGCCAGCACGGCGGTTTTGATGTCTTCAACGCCAATCGAATCCAGAACTTTCGCACTGAAATCAACACCGATACCCAGCGCCGGATTGTTGAGCTGGTCAGTAATGCGCTGCACACGGTACTGGCCTAACGCCTCTGGCGTCAAGAATTTTTCGGCTAGGCTGTCCGCCGTGCCCACCAGCGCCTCCATCGCCGTTTTGAGGTCCGTGGTGGCCTGAATTTGGGCACGGGTAGCGGCGTTGACGTCGTACTGGGCAATTTCGAGGTCAGTCCAACCCTTGATTGCCAACTCGCGTTCTGCCCGTAGCGCCGCAGATTCGTTGCCCTGTGCGCGCAGTAGGTCAATCGCCAGCGCAGCTGCATCGCTGCGCAGGGCGTTGAGGTTCTGCTGGGCGCGGATCTGCTCTTTGAGCGCATTGTTTTGCGCCAATTGCAGACTGTACAGCTCCCGATTTGCGGCATCCCAGCCCTCGGTGGCCTTGTTCAGCTCCATCAGGGCAGCGGCAGTGTCATTGCCTTGGGCGCGCAGCAGCTCAATTTGTAGACTCAGGCCATCGGTTTTGAGGCCATCTAGGGCGTCTTTGATTCGTTTTGCAAGGTCTTCTGCGGCTTTCTCTGCTGCGCTTTGCTGCTCCTCCTTTGCTTTGTTGACATCGGGCTTCCAGTATGTGGGCTGGTAGTCCATCGCCGCACCAGCACTGCCCAAAGCTGAGCCCACCGTGGTTTTGATCTGATCCAGCGCCGCCTTGAAATCCACGTTCGTGAAAATCGCATTGAGCGCCTGAGCCTGCGCCGTGGCCTTTTGCACCACAGCGTCAATGCTTGATTGCGACAGTGCCTCAGACACGCTGGCACCCGTGGCTAGGGCATCTAGCATGGGGGTGATGATGCCCACGTTGACGGTATCGAAAATCTGGCCAGCACCGGCGGTCATTACGGTTTGCTCAATGCTGGAAACCAGCGAGAGCGCCACGTTCTGGCCTGCGGTGGCCGCGTCAGTCGTTGCAAGGCCCTCAGCGAATTTCTGCACCAAGCTGTCGCGGTCAGCCCCAAACTGGGTGAGCAGCGTCTTGGGCCAAGCGGCAAACTGGGCAAGTGCATCCAAGCCGTCAAGACCCGCCAGTTTTTCCAGCGCGTGCTCTGCCCATGCCGGAATGTTGGCCTTGGCAAGCGCGTCCAGCATGGCCCGGCTGGCGTCATTGGTCAGCTTGGTCATCGCCTCGCTGCTGTTCTCGCCCAGATTGCGGTTTTTGTAGCTGGCCAGCGTGTCGCCAGTGGCTTTGTCGATCAGGTCAAAGTAGCCAAATGCGCTCTTGTCTTTGCTCTTGCCGCTCAAATCCGCAGCAAAACCAAGCGTCAGGTCGAACTGGTCACTGGCTGTGCCGAGCATCTTGGCCAGGTCGTCAAACGTCTTGACAAGCCCCTGGCCAACTTTCTCGAGTGGCTTGCTAATGGCTTCATTCGCACGATCAACAAGGTCACGAGCAGCCGCACTGTCGTTCTGCGTGACGCGCATGGCCGTGTCCATGTTGGCAGGGCTGCTGGTCGAGTAGATGCCACCGCTGTGAACTTCACCGATAGAGCGGCCAATACCGCCAGCTAATAGGGCGCCGACACCGGCTAATGCCCAACCCCACCCAGGAATGGCTGCCAACGATGAACCAAGGCCGGATAACCCGGTGACGGCCGTTGCGCTGGGGCCGACCATACTGGCTGCAATGGTTGCCCCGCTATAGCCCGCAGCTACCTCTGCAAAGCCGCTGGTTATGGCCGTACCGATGGCGCTAGATGCCACTGATCCCAAAATACCACTACCGGCCTGACCAGTTGCTGGGTTGCCAAACGACCCGATGGCATTCGTAATGGCCCCAGCCACTGGCCTAGATGCAGCGGCAAAAGTGGGCTGCAGCACCATCGACTCAAAAACACGCTCAGCTTCGTCAGCAAGACTTTGGGCAAAAGACTCGCCGCGCCCAAACCCTCGCATCAATGCGTCGGTTAAGGACGTTTCAATTTGACCACTGGTGCGGAAGAAATCGTCTTGCAGCACTTTGTTGACTGCCGTGCTGCGCTCAATCTCCGCCTTTTCTTCTGCCTTTGCTCGTTGTTCAGCCTTTTTCTTATCATCGAATCCAGAGCGATTAATCTTGTCCAGCTCTTTCGCGAGATCTACCTCGACTTTGCGCAAAGCCACGATCTTGGCCCGCTCTACAGCACTCAGGCCGATCAATCGGTATTCATCCTCATAGAGCGCAGCTTGGGCCTTGGCAGTCACAATGCCCGCATCCAAGGCTTCATCTGATTTCTTGTACCGACTTTCGGCTTTGGCTGCGTTCAGCCTGACTGTGGCCTTCCATTCCTCAGTGAGTTGGTCGATAAGTTGCTGGGAGTCACCGAGACTCATCGCAATGCCCACTGCATCTTGGGCACGTTGCGCATTCAGGGCTTCAATGGCAGCTTCAGACTTGCCATAGACCGCATTAGCAGCCTCAAGATTCTCGGCCTCCTTGATCAACGACTGGATGCGCTGCTGAATGGAAGCGACTTGCTTTTGCTGGACAGCAATCGCGTCTTCCATGACCTTATTGGCTTTTTCTTGTTCCCCGCGCTGTTGGGCCAGAGCAGCTTTTTCCAAATACAGTGTCGCAACTTTTTTGTCGCGCTGTGCATTGGCCAACCCAGTGAATTTTGCTGCCTCGCGTTCGCCCTCCGTCTGTTTTTGATAGGGCACACCAGTGCCTTCTGCTTGCAACTGCGCTGTGAGCTGGCGGCCTATGTCCCGCACCGAGTCCAGACGGGCCTTGAGCTGGGCCAGTTCATTGTCGGCAGTTTGCTGGCGTTTGGCGGCGGCGGCAGAACCTTTGTCGGCCAGGTGCTTGATGGCTTCATCACGCTCTTTCGCAATCGCCTTTTCATACTCGGCTTGGGCTTGGACGGCCTTATTGAGCTTGTCTGTCTTTTGGTCTTCAGTGAGTTTTGTACTGTTTTGGGTCTCTTTCTCCAGAGTCTTGAAAGCCCGTTGAGATGCCTCTAGAGATTCCTTGTACTTGTTTTGGATGTTGGTGGCAGTCTTGGCGTGCTCAGTGAGCTTTTTCCATGCGTTCTCAGCGGATTCTGCGCTTTGCCCCAAAGTGGTTGTACTGGTAGCAAGCCCAGCATTCGATTTTTGGAGCTTGTCAATATCCGCTTCTACATTGGCAAGTGCAATATTCAGTTCGCTAGCTTTGCCATATGTCAGCTCGCCTTGCGCGTTGTAGTAGGTGCGAATAGCCCCACCAGCCAAAATAGAACTATCGCGCACCTCACGCAACTTTTGCGCGTAGGCTTGCATGGCAGCAATATCCCCAGCCTCCACCCGCTTCCCATCAAACCCAGCATCCATCGCACGCTTGTAGCGCATAGCTGATGCAGCGGCATCGTCTGCGGCACCAGCGGCACTCCGATACCACATTACCAATCCAGCAATGGCGGCAACGGTGATACCTACAGTGCCGCCCAATGCCCCCATTACCGCGCTCATCGTTCGTCCAGAAGAGCTTGCTGCATCTTGAGCGGCGGCCAATTGGCGGACAGCAACGGCATGAGCCTCAGTAGCAGCAGTACTTCCCAGTGACGTAGCGGTCGCTGCGGCCATAGCGCCCGTGCGGGCGACATTGGCTTCCAACTCAGCAATATAGGCCACGGTTTTCTGCCGGGAGGTCATAACAACCGTTTCATTGGCAGCCGCTTCAGCAGCAGATTGCACTGCGGCAAGGCGAGATGCCTCTGTTTTTGTGATGATGGCCGATGCTGTGGTAGCCAAGTCGGACGCAATGCTGCCCACCTTGTATGCAGCCCATGCAGCAACCATGAGTTGGATGGCATCGCGGTATTCCCACAGCGTGGTGATACCCGTTTTCATGACGCCTGCTCCAGCAACAACGCTGCTGGAGATGTCCTGCAAGCCTGCTACCAGTTGTGGGTTGATCTGGATGTTCTTCGACTCGTCAATTGTCACGAACAACCCAGACATCTCTCCAGCTGCTGTACCGATTGCAGCTGTGAGTGGATCCATGCCAGCGGCAGCAACACGGATAGCACCCTCTTGAAGTTGATCCAGCTTTCCTTGTAGCGTTTGGCCGTATGCCTCAGAAGAGGCCTCAAATCCCTTGAGCTTGTCGATCAAAAATGCAAACAGGCCTTCTGAACTTGCTTTGGCCTTGGAAATATCTTCATCTTTCAGGCCCAATGCCGTTGCCAGCGTAGAACTGGATGCAGTGATGCCCCCAGCCACGAGATCGCGCAGTTCTTGTACCAGTTGGTTTGACCCCAGCCCCATCGACTTGACGGCATTGGCCCCCACCACTGTCAGTTCGCGGATCTGTTCTAGCCCCATACCCGCTGCCAAGCCGGGGGCCAGCAGCGCCTGAAAAGTAGAGACCAATTCCTTGCTACTCGCAGCCGTGCGCAACGCATCGTCGTTGAGCTTGAGGATCATGTCCTTGGAAATAGACAGAGCTTGGTTGTATTTGACCTGCTCACCACCAAGAGTTGCCACAGAGCCAATAACCCCGGCCATGCCCACTGCGGACACTTCCAGATCCTTGGCAAAGTTGAAGCCCTCGCGTGGCAGCTTGGTTACAGCGTCGGCAATACCGCCAATCAGCTTGGTCACCACACCAAGGCCAGCGCCAGCAGCAACGACACCACCCAGCGACAAGCTCAACCGATCCATGTGGGCAGCAGTGGCAATACTGGATTGATCAATTCCACCTAAGTTGCGCGTAACCTCAGCCGCCATTTGTGCGGCAGATGCCCCAGTGTTTTGCGTGCTGCGGGCCACGGCCTTGTGTGCATCCTCCGCTTTGCGCAACTGGGCCAGATATGGCTCCAGCACATCGCTGCCAACCCCACGCTGGCGTGCGATGGCTTCAAAATAGTTGGCGGTGCCTTTTTTGCCCGCCTCCAGCTCTGCCGTAGCCCGCTGGATGGCTGCAATCATGTTGCGAGATGCACGCTCTACGCCCTGGCTGGCTGCATCGGCACCAGTTCCTAGGCCACCTAGGCTACCAGCCGTCTGGCTGGCCTCCTTGCCAGTAGCAGCCAGAGCATCAGTGACTTTGTCCGCAGCGTCTCCGATGCGATTGAGGCCAGCTGCTGCTTTGGTGCCGGATTGCTCCACCTTCGCGGCCATGATTTCAGCATTGGACTGCACATTCTGGATAGTGCCACTGGCTTGATCCTCTGCAGTAATAGCAATACCGAATTTACGATCTTGAGACATAACTGGAGCCCAAAAGAAAAGCCCGCATCAGCGGGCCGAAAACACATTGCGGCGCTAAGAACGGGGTTGGTTTAGCACCGCCATCTCCATGTGCTGCACATCTGCAAACAGCACATCCCATTCCGATTGATCGCCTCCGGTCAGGCGATCTAGCTGCGGATACAGGGCCTCATAGCGCAGGCCTACACGCCCCCCACCGCCAAAGCCCACTGCCCAGTTCCACTGCGTCTGCATACCTACAAAAAGATGCAGCACAGGCCAGTTTTCCGGCCAAACCTCTACCGAGTCTTCCCAGTAGTCCTCTGGCATAAAACCCTCTGCAACCTCTGGGCTAGGCCGGAAAAATGCAACCGCAGCGGCGCTTAGTTTCCCAAGCGGCCATGCACCATGGCGGCGCGATACGCTTCAAACAGCTCAGAGGCCGCCGCTGGGACTTCGTCAAACAGTTGACCGAGGTTTTCAGGGGTCAAGTCATATTCGAGATTCCAGCCAGCCAAGAACTGCAACGTGTGATCCACATTGATGCGATTGGCGTCGTCGAGAGCTGCCGTAAAAGTGACCTGTTCTGGCGGGGCCACAGGCTGTTCCTGTTGATCTTGACCAGCATCAGGGGCAGGCGCTTGGGGCTTGGGCTTGCTCAGCGAGTCCCAGAGCTGACCAAATTCGGTGCGCGTGCGGTATTTGAACTTGCATTCAATGGCGTGGATCTCGCCGGTGGGCAGGGTCAGTTGCACAGTCGCTGGGATGGTTTCGGGGCGCTTGCCCAAAATGAATGCAGCAGGCTTCTTTTTAGCGGTGGTAGTCATGTTGATCTTTCAAAAACGGGAGAGAAATGGGAAATAGCTGCGCACAGCGGGATTGCCGTGGCAGCATCGGTAGGGGGGCGATCAGGAGGCGTAGCGGGTGGAGCGGGATTTGCCAGAGAACACGGCACTCACTGCATTGACTTGGCCGTCTTGCATCTTGACTTCTTCATTGAAGGCCACGGTGCAAGCCAGATAGCTTGTCGCACCGTTTTTCAGCGTGACGCGCTGGATGGTGTCGGCACCACTGGCGGTCAGGCTCACCAATGCGGCGTAGCCCGCTGTTTCGAGGGCGTCAGCATCAACGTCCAACTGCCGCGAAACAGCACTGAAACCGTCGTTGATTTCCAGCTCGTTTTCAGAGTCAAGGTAGCGGAACGTGGATTTCTTCGCGTCACCGCCGGAGGTGTTCACTTTCAGAATCTTCAGCACATCGACCCAAGTGTTTGCCTTGGCAAATGCACCTGCACCGCCACCGGCAGAGAATTGCTTGGTATCGCTAGTGTTGGCGTGCTGACCCTCCAGCGTGAAAGTGTCAGCTGTCACAGCCTTGACGCGGAATGGTTTGTTGTCGATACGGCCCCAGCCGCTGTACAGCATGATGATGTCGCCCGCTTGCAGGCCGTGGGTGTCACAACTGCAAACGGCCTCGGTAGCATTCGAGATAGTGGTCACAGCCTTTTTGACCGAGAACTCAGTGGCAAGAGCGATTTTGCTGCCACCTGGGAGAGAAGCCATGGTGTAGTCCTTTCAGAAACGAAAAACCCGCCGTGTTGGCGGGTCGGTGGTGCCCCTACGGGCAAAAAAACCGCTGGTAGCGGTGGTGTTGTGGCTACCGGGCACCACAGACGGTGAACGTCTGTAAATACCCGCTGGCCACATCAGCATCGTCGTAAGCCAATATGGGCTCCCCATGCACTGTGGTAACGAGTGCTGGAGCAGCGCAAAGAGCCTCCTCGATCTGCTGGATCAGTTCAAACGCCTGCATGGGAGTGGCCGCCCACGCATTGATTTGGATTTCAGGGCTGCGTGTGGATGCTGCGGCGTTGTCCAGATAGCGCAGAGACTGCCCGCCAACGTGCTGCCATGTGACATAGGGCACCTCGGTATCTACGGGGGCAGCACCTACGGTCACACGGGGGCAGCAGATGTGCAACACAGCAACCATGTCGGCTTCTAGGCTCATCGTTGCGATCTTTCCTTACGACCCAAGCGGCTATGCAGCTCATCAACAGCGGCCTGCATTGCAGGCTGCGTGGCACTACTTGCAGCACGACGGGCAAAAGCTCGCCCCAAGTGTTGTTTGGGGCCGCCTTTGCGAGGCATATAGTAGGCATCTTTTTCGGCTTGGCTTGCATGGCGTCCAGGCTTAGGCTTACCCCGCATATTGGGTCGTACTAAGGTCTTCCAGCGGCCATTGATCAGACGCACCTCATACCGTTGTATCCAGCCGTATTCCAGCCAGTGACCATGCGGGGCCTTTTTGTGGTTCCAAGACACGTTGTATTGGGCACGTTTACCTTCGCGTGAATGCTCACGGCTGTATTTTTGGTAGATTGCCGACTCAAGGTTGCCTTTTTGTTTACCAATAGCCCGCACGTTAGCAAGCATGTGATCCCGATAGACTTGGGCTGCTGCCTGTGCTGCTGGACGGACTGCCTGAGCGACATCCTCTTGCAGTTGGCTCATGAGGGCCTGCAAATCCCCCATATCAGCCTTCATACTGAATGTATTGGCACCAGTGAGTTTCTTCTTTGTCATGGTTTCGGCCCTACGATGAGTTTGCACACGAGATCAACGTGCCGACGTGTCGCGTCAGGCAGCACAGCCTCAATGTCATACGCTTGATCAGCGTAAAGCGCACGCATACCCGCAGTGATTCCTGTACGCCAGCCGATCCTGATGGATGCACGCACAGTCGATGTTTCAGCGCCAGCTCGAATGGCACTGATACCGGATTGATGGACAACCTCCGCCCAGACCTTCACCACATCTTCCCAAGCCTGCGGCAGTGGTGTGCCCCAGTTGTCTTTGCTGTCAATTCGGTGCTGGATAGTGATTCGATGATTGCGTTGACCACGGTTCATAGCCATCGTCTTTCACGATCCAGCAGGCCAGAAAGATATGCAGGAGGGTTACTGGGCTTACCCGATGTAGCTGCACTGGTGAGTTGGTGGCAGACCATAGCAATGATGTATGCACGGACATTCTCTGGACAGCCCACATTCACCGTTACCCGCACACGCACACCAGGCACTTTCAGTAGCGGTGGCAAGGCGCCACCACCATAGACGATTCTGGTTGTACCGTTCGCATCACGCTCCAGCGTCCAATCGGGCATTTCGGCCCACCCAGTCGCCAGATCCAAGGTTTCAACCTTCACCAGTTCAGTGACTAGCTGTAGCGGCCAGATATCCGTAGGCCAGTCGTCGTAGCCTAGGCGCATCGTGCATGGCAAGAACAGCCGCTCACACTCATGTTCGGCCACTAGCCGGGCGGATTTGATCAACGTAGCGATGTGACCATCCAGCTCAGTGATGTCGTTATCAATCCGGGCGCTGACCTTCACCTCATCGACAGTGACAGGCTCCTGACCCAGTTCAGTGACGGTTGTGGTCAGCAGCATGTCAGACGCTGCCCGACAGAGACAAATGGCCTTTGATCAGCACAGCGCCAGCGGCTACCGAAGTGCCGCTGGTCTTGGTGATCACCATGCGAACATAGCGTTTATTGCCACGGTAGCCCACGGCATAGGCGGTATCGGCGGCCAGCGATGCGGGGAATGCCCCCAGCAGGTCGTCCGCAGCTACGTCCACGCCGTCAGCCAGATCAGCAGCGTTGCCATGCACCAGTTTGACAACAAACAGACCATCGCCAACGATAGCCCCGGTATTGATCACCACAGTAGCAGAGCCTGCGCCTTGCAGGTCTACGATAGGTGCATCCGCCTTCGAGGCAGATTGCACAGCAGGGGCCAGCGCCAGCACGGTTGCAATAGAGCTTTTCAAATCAGACATGGCTTTTCCTTGGCTTAGGCAGCAGCGAATTTCAGGAACTTCACGGCTTCAAAATTAATAGCACCGCCACCGGTGCGCCGCGTGCTGTAGAAGCGAACGTAGGGCTTGGCGGTGTACGGGTCACGCAGGGTGCGAACCCCAATGCGATCAACGATGAGGTAAGCCTCACGGAAGTCGCCAAACGCTAGGGACAGAGAACCATCGGCCAATGCGGGCATGAATTGGTCAATGCGTACTGGGTAACCATTAAGACGATCTGGCTGACCCGCTTGGACGGACGGCTCCCACAAGTAGCGGTCATCAGAGCCTTTGAGCTTGCGCATTTTGGTGCGCACCTCACGGCGCATAACGAACTGGGCGTTTTGCAGGTACTGATCCTTGAAAGCACCTTGCAGATCCTGAATGGGATCGAGCTTGGTGGTGTGGAAATCGCTATTGGCCCCAGTGATGATGTGCTGGAAGGTGCCCCATGGGCGCGTATCGTCACCAGTTGCCGCCGTGGAGTAAGCGGCCAAGCCGCGTGGCTTACCAACGCCATCACCCGTCCAGAATGCCGCCCCTTCCACCCGCGCAAATTTAGTACCCACCTTGTTGGCCAGCCACGCCTCGATGTCGGTGGCAGCATCGTCGATCAGCTTTTGCGTGACCTTGGGCTGGGCATACATCTCATGCGCTTCGATGCGGTACTTACCAACTTGCGGTGTATCGGTATCGTTGCGGGTGCCCATTTCAGATACCCAGCCAGCATCCGCTTCGTCGTTATCCACAACGCCCTCGACCGCATCGGTGCTGATGGTTTGCACCGTGGCGAGTTGGCGCATCAGGGACTGCTCTTGCACCTTCTGGATCATGCGGCCCACCGTGGGGGCAGGGAGGAGATAGCCGCCGTCAGGGTCAGAGCCAGCAGACATGGCCTTGCGTTCATCAGCAGTCAGGCGCTCGATGTCGCCGTGGCGCACCAAGCTGAAAAATGCGCTCTTGTACTGGGTGTACGCATCCACCGAGATTTCAGCAGGGATAGGGCGGCCTTTGGACTGGAAATCGGCGCGTAGCATGGCATTCCAGCTTTTGCACTCGGCCTCAAGGTCGGTTTTGTCTTTTTTGCCGCCAGCACCGGGGCGCTGCAGTTCCAGCATCAGCTTATCAAACTCGGATTTCAGCTGGGCCAGTTGATCCATGTCCTTGCTGATTTTGGCCAGCTTGGTTTCCAGATCTGCTACTGCCTTGCCATCGGCCTTGGCTTGGATCAGCTCATCATTGGTCTTCTTGAACTCCTCCCAAGCCTTGCCTTGGTCTTCGATCAGCTTTTTGATTTCCACCACACTGCTGATTTCGCCGGACATTGCCATAGGCACCATGCCGATGCCAGCCAAGGCTGCGGGGTCAATCATGGGATGCCCCATCAACGCCAATACAGCGAGCACAGCGATGCCAACCAAGAGGCCAAGTGTCAGATTTTTACGAGTGAGTTTCACGGGGTTTACCTTTCAGAAATGAAAAAGCCGCCTTAGTGGCGGCCCTGTTGGGGATGGATACGTTGGGGTCAGCGTGGTAGATGCTGCTCGCGGGCCTTGATGGCCTGAACCAGCTCGGCCAACTCACCGCCAGCGTCCCGCATAGCCATGAGGCTCTTAAAGCCCTGGTTGATAACCACCTGAGCCTCGCTTCGTGACAGCCCAGCACCCTGCGTGAGCAATCGTTCGAAGTCGCGTTCGGTCATCTCGCCTTTGACAGAGGACACACGGGCCTTGCCATTTGCAGGTCGAGTGACCAGAGAAATTTCAATGAGATCAATGCGCTTGAGACGCCGTTTCGGGTCTTCAGGCTTGCTGCGTGGTTCCCATTCTTTGGCGACGTAGCCAATCGACATGCCATCAATGGCTGGGCGCGGGCTCATCTTCATGAGCGTGTACATATCCCGGCCACGCGGTATGTCTGCCAATTCACCCGACAATTTCAGTCCATGGCCATCCTCAGCCAAGTCCGTCCATACGCCGATAGGGGTCAAATCTTCGGCGCTCATCTGCCAGCCGCCGTGCTGCGACAGCAATGCTGGCCACGGCTGGGCCCCAGACTTCACATCCGCCAGAAATTTGGAAAATGCGCCCGGCTCAATCACATCGCCATAGCTGTCCACGTTGCCAAACACCGCGCCGTAGCCAGAAAAACTCATCGTCTTTTCGTCTGAAGCTGTGAATTTGAGTTCACGCAGGCTGCAAATCAGGTTTTCCATTGATTTTTTCCTTAGGAGTGGCAGCACTACCGCCAACATTGGTGGGTTTAGGCAGTTCTGCTGCCGCTCCGCCCTTTGGATTGAGTTCTTCCAGCCCCCGCACCTCGTCTGGGGTCATCCAAGCGGGAGAACCTCCAGCTCCGAGTGCCTTGGCGAAGTATTCGCTCCGGTCTTTGTGAGACCCGCGCATCAGGCCAGCTGCGTTGAACTTGATGTAGTACCCCTCGTCCAGCTCTTTATCTGTGAGCAAATTGCAATCCGCAGACTGCTCTATTCGCTCATACCAGGGCGACAACGTATGCACCACATGAGCCAAGAACATTTGCTCAGCACTGGCATAGGTGGCCGCTTTATCGGAGTACCCCACCATGATTGGCATCACCCGCATGGCCCGGCATATCTCTTCGATCTGGTGACGGCGCGTTTCCAGCAGCTGGGCATCCATCCCGGTCATCGTGGACGGATAAAACTTGGCGCTGCGGTCGAGCAACTTGGTCTTGCCAACGTTTTCGATGCCGTCAAAATTCTTGGCAAGCCATTTGCGCAGGTCTTCATACTGCTGCTTATTGAGCGTGCCCTCTACAGAGTAGACCCCACCAATGGCCGCACCGTTGCGCTGCATCCGGGCATGAGACTCTTCTGTGGACATCGCCAGCCCAATGGCCTCACGGGCCAGATTGATAATGTCCATACCCACGACACCATCCCAACTTGGCCCACGCCAATGCCAAATAGCTTCTGGAGGAAAAGGTCTGGATTCACCGTTAGGTGCTGTGACTCGATACACCAGCGAGTAATTGTCCTGCTGCTCTACCGTGACACAACCCATTTTGATAGGAATCAACTCCCGCACCTCACCCCGCAGCCGGTTGACGAACGCATAGGCATTGCCCGTCAGTGCGCAGTGCATGGTCATCATCTCGCGCATCTCAAAGCTGGTCATCCAGCCATTGGGCTTTCGGTACAGCACACGATAGAGCGGATGTTTCTTGGCTTCGTCCATGCCTTCGCCAACCGTTTTCGTTTTAAACACCTTCAGTGGCACTTGGGCCACCCCTTCGGCCAGCACCCTGACACAGGCCAGAACTGCGGTAACCTCCAAAGATGTTTTGTGGCTGACCGACATCCCACTCTTCGTAGCCATCCATCCAAAGAGCTTGCGGAACAAGTCCAGCGAATTATCGACAGCCCCGTCATGGCCTGACTTGCGGCTAAACGGCCAGAATTTCATGAGTCCTCCCAGAATGATCCGCCCTGCGCAGCAGGATTGAGGCTCATCAACTGCACAGCATTGAAAAGTGCCATCAGCGGGTCAATCTTCGCCGTCCCGCTGGCCTGTTTTGTGATGAGGATGGCGTTGCCCTTGGGCTCGACCTTTGCATTGCTGACACACCACGCCATCATCGGCTGGCCGCCGTGCCTGAGAACGCCCTCAGCCAGCTTGCGCTCAGTGGTCTTGATGGCCCCGCCCAACTTCCAACCTTGGCTGATGCCGATGATCTTTTCTTGGGGCACGCCAGCCGCCATCAGCGCCTCCAGCACACCACCAACCCCGGCGGGGTCTACCCCCACCATATTCAGCAGACCACAATCCTCGACACTGGCTACGATGGATGCCAATTCCTCTACGTCATCCCCGATTTGATTCACAAGCACTAAGTCCCCGTCCTTGGCGAAGTCTTGCAACCGGGGGGCAATTTCCTTGCGCCGCTCAAGCACACTGGGATGTGCCCATGCTCGGCACCATGCCAACCAGCCCCCTGTGTCTTTGCAGCGTCCGACCAAGGCCAAGCCCAACAAGTCATCTAGGCCACCGCCGTCAACCCCTACGGTGACTACCTCGCTGCGGCCAAGCAGTTCAGACAGAGTGACCCGCTCCACAGCCCCCTCCCAGAAGTCAGCGCCAGCCCAGCGATCACTGCGCAGGCCGAGCCCAATCTCGACGTTCAGGTGCTTGGCCAAGAACTGTTGGGAGGTTCCATCTGTTTTTGACAGATTCTTCCTGAGCTGATCTTCCAGCCACTCCGCACTGACAGACCGCCCGATGTTCGGGTTCGTGATGTAGAAGTTTTCAGGGTTCAGATAGCCTTTGGTTTTCAGCATCTGCCGTGGGAACTCGTACAAAATGCCCAGCGTCTTGAGGTCAGTGACCTTGCCATCACGCACATCGCGCCAGTAGTTGAGGCGATCCTTGAATACGCCAGCTGGCGGATCGTCGGATTGGGTCGTCAGGTAGATGACCCACCCTTCATCCCGTGAAATCTGGCCCCCTAGGGCCTCAAGAAACATGGCCTCTGCGTTGGCGCGTTTGCCAAAGAGCCAGAGTTCATCCACCAGCACCTTGCCAGCTTTTTTCCCGGACACCGTATCAGTGTCTGCCGCCACCACTTTTAGGCTGTTGCGGTTTACTCGGTGGGTGATGGTGCGAATGTGATCCTGAATGTGGAACAGATCGGACAACTCCTCATCAGCACGGATCATGCTGGCCGCTGGCTTGAACGAGTTATCTGCCACCTCCTTGGTGGGTGCCAAGATCAGGTGCTCCTCTTCAGCACGCCAACAGAGGATCAGCGCCGTGAGCATGATCCCCGCTGCGATGGTCGATTTGGTGTTCTTCTTGCTGATCAGCAGGCCATACTCCCGGATCAACTGCTTGCCAGTCTCTACATCGTAGCCCCCGAAGATCGCTCGCACAAAGTCGAACACCCACTGCTTGGAGCACTCGCCAAATGTGGGTTTTCCCGGAAGATCAACAACCCTCAACTCCTTGAAGATGCCCAAAGCCTGTTCGGCATGGTCGGGAAAGATTGGGGCCGGGATGATGGACTGCTCTCGCACCAATCGGTTTGCCCAATCAGGGCACGCAGTTGTCCATTGCATCAATGTCCAGACGTAAAAAAACCGCCTAAGTGGCGGTTACACGGATTTGCCGCCCGAGGCGACAAGTTTTGGGGAGGCTCCCTGTGAAAACTTGCTGGCCACCTTCTTGGCGGCATCTGCTTGTTGCTCTTTCTTGCCTCCTTCCCCCTTCTTGGCGAACTCAAAAGGCATGAGCGCCTTGGCAGCGTCAATGCGCAGTTTTGGTTCCAGCACCAGGTCATTCATCGCAGCCATCAAGAATGCTCTGGGATTCTGGTGGGACACAGCCAAACTAATGTCGAATTTGCTCCCCTCGGCACCCGAAGATGGCGGCTGATCCGCATCCGACTGTGCTGGAGCCTGTGCCAATTTTTCCTGCTTGACCTTTTTTCTCGCCAAGTGAGCCAGCACGTCCTGGTCTTTTGCCAGCCTCGACCCAGCCGCAGATGCAGACGCCGGGCTGTACCCAGCATCTAGCGCAGCTTGCTTGTTCGATTTGCCAGCCAACAGGGCTTCGGCGAACAGCCGTTTCTTGCCTGTCAGCGCCATCGCTTACTCCTCTAGGGTTTTAACATCCCTTTAACATCAAAATTGCCTAGAAAAATGGCTCAAACCCAATACTGGCGCGGCTTCCGGGCTATTTCATAGGGATGTTAAAGCTTTAACATTTTTTCTGACGGGGGAAATTTTCTGCGCCTAAAGGACAGGTCGGTTTCCGGCTTCAAGGCCTCCAGACTTTTAACTCCCCCACCCCCTGCCAGCCCTAGCCTTGGCCTCTGCCGCTGTCTTCTTGGCATGGCAACGATCTGGGCCAGAACACAACAATTGCAGATTGCTGTCGTCGTTACTGCCGCCCTTCTCTAACGGAATTCGGTGATCAACGTCATGGTCTGAGCGAATCGCACCACATGCAGCACACTTGTAGTGATCCCGCAAACCGATGCGTTCCCGCTGCCGCATCCAGCCCCGTCCACGAATGCGCTCCGTGGCCCCTGCTTTGGTATCCAGCACTTGAACGCGCTGGGTGTTCAGCACCGGGAGACTGCTCCTTAGTGTGGTGAGCTTCATCAGCGCAGCACCGGGGAATGCCGGTAGCAGTGGAATAACACTGGGCGTCGGCCCCCACCGCTGATCGCGTGAATGGCATCGAAGCGCAGTTCAATAGTTTCAACATGGCCGCGTGAATCAACCTTGAACGGTGATGCGCAAAACACCACCACACCAGTGTCCGTATCCAGACTGATGACACGATCCAGCCATCGCCCCGCCATGACATCAAAAACCTTGGTGTTATGGGCCACGTTGTCACGGGTATAGATCATCAGGATCATCCAGTTGCTGCGACCAAAAACACAAAAGCCCGCAAGGCACAGGCCAGCGGGCTTTTTTCTTTTCCTCATGCCTCCGGCTGCCATGAGGCAACCGAAGCACACGACTCAGTGTCGCGGAGTAATGGCGCGATTGTGCATCATCATGTCAAGTAACGCAAGCGGTAGATGTTCGAGAACTGGCGAAGGCCTTCCAACCTGCTGCGCTCCCAAGTGCCAGACGTGATCTTGAGTTGCCGACGGATAGCGTGATGCGGCAGTCGCTGTGGGATGTAGTAGGCGTGCAGCACACGGCGAAACTGCATCGGCACCACCTGCAATGCGCGCTGCACCTGCATTGCATTCCAGTCTGGCAATGGCGCAGACAGGGGGCGCTCTTCATCACGTCCGAGGGTCGGTGCTTGGTATCCACCCTCGGCACTGGCACAGCGTTGCTTACGGTAGCGGTCTTGAGCCCACCGGCCATACCGCTCCAGCAACTCTTCCGCATCCCGCAGTTCGACCGGCACAGCCACATATCCTCTTTCTGCCCGGCTCATTTCAGCACCCGCACTTCCTTGCCCAGCAGCGCCAGCATGAGGTGTCGCTTGATCTTGAACTCTTGGGTTTCAACGCCCTTCACGTCTTCAATCACCTCTTTACCATTCTCGGTATAAACGAAATCGGCCACGTAGCGGATAGATGGTTTGGCACGGGCAGCGCCAGCAAACTTCACGCCGGACACCAGCTCGAACGACACCTGACAGCGTAGGTTGGAAATGTGCCCAGCCCGTTGCAGGATCATCAAGTGGCTGTAACGCTGTGCTTCGGCCCGACTGTCAAATTTAATGTCGTTCACCACGGTCTTTGTATTGCCGTACTTTGGCGGCTTGGTCTGCTGTTCCAATGGGCTATCCCTCGTTTTTTATGATCATTCTGGTTTTGCAGGTCGGCGCCAGCAGCCGATCCAGACGCATCAGCTCAATGGCCTCATCACCACCAGTACAGGCCACGGCCTGGGCAATAGCCTGTTTGAGCAAATCCAGTCCACCTACAGAGTCATCTGGTTGCGTTTGTGTGGCCCGGCTGTAGCCCTTCGCGTCATAGCAGGCATTGATTTCTCTAGCCTTTGCTGCATAAGCACTGCGCAGGGGCTGCCCCATCTCGATAGCAGCGCCAGCAGCTGGGCGATAAGTTTGGCGCGGCTTGTTTGCATGGCACAAAGCCACGAACTGGGGCAGCGTTGGCGGGAATTCCGAGTGGACTTGCACTGCCTGCCGGAATGCTGTCTTCACGGTGTCAGGGCTGAAGTTGCGCATACTGGCCTCCCACACTTGGCGGGCTGCCAGAACCCCCTTGTCTTTTCCCCTATCTGGCCCTTTGTCCTCGATCTCACCAGTAGCAAAGCGGCTGACGAACAGGCTGCCGTAGGTGCCGTGCATCATGCGCCAGAGCCACGCCACGGCAGCCCGTGCCTGTTCCTGCACGCCCGCCGCCTGTGCACTTTCCTTTGGCACAGAGCTGTCTGCCCCTCTCTGTTGGGCTAGCACGATGGCGGAAATCGGCTTCATGGTCATGCGTCTAAGCTCAGTAGTCAGGGAAGCCGTCATCAAAGATGGCTTTGGCTGCGGCGCTGTGTTTGTTGTGGCTGTGGGTTGGGGCTGGCATAGGTGTGCGGCCTGTGACCCACTGCGTCCGGTATGCCTCAGCGTTGGCCAGCAGCAGGCCGGTGTCGTGCATACGGCGCACGACCAGCGGATCTGCCACCCGGTCGACAAAGAACCCCGCTACAGCTGGGGCCTCGTCGTGACCAACACGCTGCACAAAACCTTTGATCGCGGCGTTGACCTTTGCATTGCGCAGTGGTGCTGTGCCGTAGCGGGCTGCGTAGGCGGTTGAGTAGGCTTCCCATGTGGCTCGGCAGGCTGCTTGTAGCGCAGTCTCATCCAGCGGGGGTTTGGACTTGGATCTAACTTTGCGGGGACTGGCTGGTGCGGGCGCTTGCGCACGCTGAACAGATTGATGGTTTATTGATGATTTATGACGGTTATTTGCGGGTGCAATAGGTTGCACCCTTTCATGCTCTGTTTTGCACCCTTTACTGTCGTCGTTTGCACCCTTTTGCATGGGTGCAATTTCTGCACCGTTTATCCAATCTTGAGAGATTTGGTACTCACGGGCCATACTGCGGCCACCGTTGCCATAGCCTACTAGGGTCAGCCATCCCGTCTCTTCCATTCGGCGCAGCTGGTACTGCACAGCTCGTTCGGACTGGCGGGTCTTGATTGCAAGATCTTTGACTTTCGGGAACACACGGCTGCCGTCATCGCTTGCGTGGTCAGCCAGTGCCAGCGCCAGCAACATCTCCCCCCCACCATTGGGGTAACGCTCGAACACCGCAGTCATTACCCTGACGCTCATGTGTGGTCTCCTTGGCTTGGTCTCACGCTAGCCCTTTTTCGTCGATATAGACCAGCGTGGCACGGGCCGATTGCAGTTCCATAGGGCTGACGGGAAGGCCGTCCCGGTGCCGCCTCATCAGTTTCTTGGCCCATGCCTGCATATAGTGGATGCTGCCGTGGAACCGCCGCTCCAGAAGTGCTCGGAACTGATCTGTGGTCATGCGGCCACCTCTTGCAGGTCACGGTTGATGGACAGGAAGGCAGCGCCAGCAAGGCGCATAGGGGACATGATGGAGATGCTCCATTGAGTTGAATGGGCGGCAAACGGCACCTCTCCTAGAATGAAGATTCCAACCATCATTCATAGAAAGGGCCTTTGCCATGAAAGAAACCGATTTGGACGCACTTCGGGGTCAAACCAGTGCGTTGTCCTCAGTGCTGACCGCCATCATTCAGACGCTACCGCCTTTGAATGCAGCTCAGGCCGCGTTGCACTTAAAGACATCAAATCTGGATGCGAAATCTCTGGATGAGTCGGAAGGGACGCCGCCAGTGGAGGCCCAGATTCGGGATGCGGTTGTGGAGGCGTACCTCGGTCTGCTAAGCACTGCTGCTCAGCGCGTTTGACGGCAGCGATGAGGCGGCTGGTGGATTTATCCATGCGGTCTTCCTTGCCCTTCGGGCTGTTAAAGCTGAGAGTTAGGCAGCGCCAGCAGAATGCTGCCAAGTAAACAAACAGCACAGAGCCAAATGCTGGTAGATACAGCTTTTCATGTGCCTGCCCCGCCGCTGCGCACAACCTGTGCGGGTTCTTCGATAGCGTGCAGGCGCTGTTGCTCGGACACTTGGGCCATCGCCCGACGGCGGGCCTCTAACCTGAGGAGGTGCCGAATGAATGCCGATTGCGTCATGCCTTCGCTATCAGCCATCGTCTGCATGGAAAAGAACTCATCTGCGGTGAGGCAGGTGACGACACGGACATCGTGGGGGTTGGCCATTTGCTTTAGGCTCCTGTAGGGCTGGTAGTGGGCTTGGCTGTGCCGCGCAGGTATGCCCAATCCACATCGGGGCGCAGGTCTTCGCAGCGCACAACTCCGGAGGTGGCTTTTTCGATAGAGGGGCAAAGCTCGGCGGGGAAAGTCCTTGCACCGCTGCGCCACGAATAGATAGCGGGGGAAGATGCACCAATTACAGCGGCCAAGCCCGATACGCCGCCGGTGATGTCAATGGCTCGTTGAATTGGATTCATGCACACATTCTACAGTTGTAGATAAACAATATCTATAAGCGTAGTAGGTGCTAACTCACATTTGTATAAGGTGCAGGGATGGCACTCGGAAAACAAATTAAGCGGTACCGCGAACTATTGGGCTGGACTCTGGAGTCACTGTCTGAGAAATCGCGCGTCGATGTTGGAACCATCAGCGCAATGGAGAACAGGGACAGCCAGAGGTCAAAGTACGCCGCGCCTTTGGCGAAGGCTCTGGGACTGACGCTAGATCAGCTGCTGGATGAATCGACCACTTACACCCCTAACTTCGGGGGCGGCAATCGAGTTGTATCAGAAGTCGCCCCTCAAACCGGGCAGTCAAAGCCATCAACAATGGCCGAAGCACTGCAAACCATAGAGCAGCTAATTCAACAGATTCAGAGTGAAGTGGCAGCGCAAGGGGCTCGGGTTGGTGGCGTTCACCACATAGAACACGCATGGCCTTTTGGCAGCATCAAGCGGGAGCAGTGGGAGGCGCTAACCCCCCAGCAAAAGACGGCTGTCGAAGGCATCATCCAAAGTATGTTGGCTACTCAGCACAGCACAATTGGCAGCACGGCTGATAAAAGACATGTCACGGGCTAGGCCCAGTGCGCAAATTGTGATGTTTCCCACCAGACCATGCCACCAAGCACCCAAAGGATGCACATACCAAAAGCCAGTGTAAAAAGACGATGGCTGCATAGTGGTAGCATCACCACATGGCCAACGAATATAATCGTAGAGTTATAGACTATTGCATCGAATGGGCTGACGGTGTGCAGGAAGACTTGGATGCCGTCTATGTAGAAAACGAAGACAACGGACTTTTCTTGGATGAACTCTTTGATCTATTGGTAGAAAACGCCAAGGTCAGGGAGGCGCTTACGTGGAGCCGGTTTCAACACATTAACGACCCACGGTTCGACGCCGCCCCAGTGGAATGGTCAAAACAGTGGGGCTACAACCTCTACTATTTGAAAATGTGGCGGCAAGATGGGGTCCTGCTGCCGGTGCGGTTGATCTACGCCGTACACCATGTGGCTCCCAATCCATCTATCTGGATCATGGGATTGATGCACAGGAGTGATGATTATGATGAACACAGTGAATTTGCACAGCGCGTACGCTCTGACTATGACCGTTACGGCATCGCTCGCATTCCCTGTTAATGGGGCACAGCAACCTGTTGTGACCCCCGGTTTTCAGTCCGGGCAAACCGTGACTCAGGTGCTGCCAGAGCTGCGCCCATTGGCCCGCAATCCTGCCAAAACCCAGCGCCCCACCTCACGCCGACGCGCCGAATTGCTGGCCACACCAGCAGGCCAAGAGATGGCGCGTGCAGCACGTGAATCGCTGGGCACGGCGTTGCAAAGTCACGGCTTGGCCTCGCTGGCAGCGTTGCGTTTGCAGTGCGGCCTTTCTCAAAAAGCACTCAGTGAGGCTTGTGGCCTGCCGCAGCCACATCTGTCGAGGCTGGAAAATGGCAAAGTGCCTAACCCAGATGCGGCCACCCTAGAAGCTCTCGCCTTAGGGTTGGGGGTCAGTGTGGACAAGGTGCTCGCAGCCATCCGTCAGGGTGTACAAGCATGACCGGCCCAACCACGACGGCCTTCACACTGTTTTGCGACGACCTGCGTCAAGAAGCAGGTGGCAAGCTCTCTGCAATGGGCATTTATCACGGCGTTATGGGGATTCACGGTACTGAGGTGTTGTTGCCAAAACTTGTGGCGTGGAACGTGCTGATCTTCTCAGGCGTGTGGTCTTCAGACGATGTCCAACTGCAATTGCTGGACGGCGACCAAGTGCTGACCGAGACCCATTTTGTCATGGAGCCGCCACAGGCGGAGTTGTTCAACGAAGTGACCGACGAAGATGGGCACACCATGTTAAACGTACCATTGGAGATGATCCCGTTCATGGCCCGCGCTGGCATGGCTTTGCGGGTTCGCATTACGGCCAATGGCCTAGATTACCAAAGCGAAGTACTTCGGATCGTAGGCCAACCCTCACTTGAAGCGGGACAGTCTGCGTAGACATCACTTACCCCACCAACCAACCGCCTTCGAGGCGGTTTTTTTATGCCCAGCACACTAGCACGGGGGTGCAACAGCAGAAGGGGGTGTTTGTTTTATTAGGGTTTACCCTTGTTTTTATAAAAGTTTTCTACATATGTGGGTATTTATTTTCTACAGTTGTAGAATTACCCATGTCGCAAACCAAAGCGGCATGGGTACCCTGGCATCGACTGGAGGATCGCCCAGCATCTTTAACACTGCTATAGGCCGATGTTGCTTGCTCCCCCAACGCGGGGCATTCGTCCGGCACAGAGAGACCCCAAGGCATGGGCTTGGGTTATCGCCGCCACTCCGGGCGGTTTCCAGTCCGCCCAAGAGCGGTAAACGGGACAGGGAAGGGATTGCGGGCACGTTGAGGACGGACGCAAGAGGATGACACCACGGAGCGAAAAAACGGTGCTGAATGTTGATTCAGCGAATGGCTACCAGATGCCCTGCCCTTGGCAACAGGGGCGAAACCAAAGCGCCTTGGCAACAGGGCTTTTTGGCGATGGTCGTGCAGTGCCCCGTAGGGAAATACAAGGGTGGTGAAAAGCACTGTACGGCCATCACCAAAGATGCGGTGGCTGCGGCGTTGAAGGAAACGCGCTGATGCGATGCAGCAGACGACACCCTCGGGCCATCCCTGATGTAAGCCCGAAATAAGGCTGGGCGCTCGTGAATCATCGCCTTCACCTAGCTGGTATCAAGTCCAGCCAGCCCACCACATCACCTACCAGCCCTACCGAAGCCCCGAAGCAGGCGGCGCTCCAGAGGGGTAAATCTGGGGCAATTCCGGCGTTGAGCTGTCACCGTAACTGCCCGACAGCGATAGCACTGATAGTGATCAGCAAGCAGCCGCTAGGCGCTGTACCGACAATCATTCAAAGGGAAAACAACATGACGAAGCACATGCCAAGGGCACCCCCCTTCAAAGAGAGCACTGCATATTGCAACGTTAGAGCCGCACGATAGATGGCATGGGATCAGAACTGGCTGATGGTTGAGGAGTACCCACCCTCGTGAACCAAGAGACGCCACACGAAACACCACGCGCCGTGCCCCCCGGCTAATGGGGGCAAAGACTTTTCAGAGTCATACGCGAAAGCGCAAGACGGATAGAAATGATAACCCCAGCGCTGGGGCACTGGCAACAACGTAGAGGTCATTCGAGCAGCTCGTTAAAAAGCCCGCTCATGGCGGGCTGGTTCATAGTTTGGTTCACGCTTGGTTCATGGTTCAACGCTTGTGACCACCAATGTAGTGGCTGCCTTTGCCGTGGCTGTTGGTGCCGCCCACCCGGTGGCTGCCCTTGCGATTGGCTGCACCGGCGTCCAGCGCCAGCCCCAGTAGCATCGCCATTGCAGTCAAAACAGAAATCGTCTTTTTCATCAAGTTCTCCTCAGAAGGGTTGTAGTACAGAAAATGTACACCGATAGAAGCTGCTACACCTTCTTGTGTAGGAGCCATTGGTTGTGACCAGGCTGAATCCAAGCACCAAAATAGTGCAAATCAAGCCGACGCAGGGTTATATTGGGCGTCTGCCCCCTGTTCACATCAGCACACCCATGAACCGAACCGCCCGCATCCAACTATTGATTGCTGCCGTCAGCACCATTACCACCTCAGCTGCACTGGCCCACTCTGGGGGCTTAGATCGTTATGGTTGCCATCACAACAGAAAAACAGGCGGCTATCACTGCCACAACAGTCCGTCCCCTGCACCAGCTCCAACGCCTGCACCAGCCCCAACACCTGCACCAGCTCCAACGCCTGCACCAGCTCCAACGCCTGCACCAGCTCCAACGCCTGCACCAGCCCCAACACCTGCACCAGCACCAGCACCAGCACCAGCACCAG
The DNA here is from genome assembly GCF_042652905.1 of Giesbergeria sinuosa. NCBI lineage: Bacteria > Pseudomonadati > Pseudomonadota > Betaproteobacteria > Burkholderiales > Comamonadaceae > Giesbergeria > Giesbergeria sinuosa. The sequence goes on from NZ_JBHSHJ010000003.1 coordinate 378,440, forward strand.
CACCAGCACCAGCACCAGCACCAGCACCAGCCCCAGCACCAGCCCCAGCCCCAGCACCAGCACCAGCACCAGCACCAGCACCAGCACCAGCACCAGCACCAGCACCAGCACCAGCACCAGCACCAGCACCAGCACCAGCTCCAGCTCCAGCTCCAGCTCCAGCTCCAGCACCCACACCTGCGCCCGCACCGGCCCCCACCAGTCCGCCCGAAGTTGCCACCAAGCCCGCTACCCCACCCGGCACCTGCACCACGGCCACCGTGGATCGGGTGATTGATGGCGATACCATTTCTGTGCGTACCGAGCAGGGTCTAGAGCGCGTTCGGATCAACCAGATTGATGCCCCTGAGCGCAGCCAAACCTTTGGTGTGGATGCAACCACCTGCTTGACCAACATCCTTGGCAGTGGGATTGTGCAAATGTGCAGCGATGGCAAAGACCGCTACGGTCGCACCATTGCCAGCGTATCCGCCCAAGGGCAGGACGTGGGAGCCGCCATGGTGTTCCAAGGGTGTGCTTGGGCCTATACCAAGTACCTTGAAGCTGGCAGCAGCCTACCCACACTGCAAGCATTCGCCCAAGCCGCAAAGAGTGGGCTGTGGGCCAGCAGCAGCGCACAGGCACCTTGGCAATACCGCGCTGGTGTTGGGCCAGTCACAGCCACGAATGGGCAGCCTGCGGTCAATATCAGCGCACCCACCACGGCGGCAGTCCATGACCGGGTGTTTGATTGGGTTGAACACAAGTTCCCTGAGTTCACTGCGCAGGGTACTGAAACCACCTCGAACAGCGGAGCCTATGGGCGCTGCTATGCCAGTGGCTTGTGTGTGCGTTACCAAAATGGGCGCTTCTTGATTGTGGATCAGAACGGTAATGCGACCGATGCAGGTAGCGCAGCCGATTTGACACCGTTGGCGGCATCCGAAGGATTCTGATCCGTAATTTTCAGAATATTTAAGAGGCACATGGCGTTCATGCCATGATATTAGGCCCATTCGACCAGCCCTTATTGGGTTGGTTTGAGTTTTTAGATTTACCAATTAAAAGTTCTAGCGTTCGTTTTTCTGTTTTTATCTTGGCTTCCAACTTCTTTTGACTTACGTAGTTTTTAGCTTGTCGTTCCCAGTATGCAGCTAGCAAATATGGGTAAATTGTAGATGCAACCGCTGTGCATGATGCCAGCACCATCCAATGCCACACAGACCCAATCAATTGATCAGCGATAGCTGGGAATGATGATATCAAGGCCATTGCACCAGTGAATATTGCCCACTGTGTTGATCTATTGCGGTGCTCATTATTTAATTTGACAAAGGATTTGTATTCGCTTGCAGACATGGAATCTTGGTCTATAGTGTCGTCTAATTTTTCACGCATGGCCCAAACAACTGTTGCACACATCATGCAAAATGGAGATGACAAACCAGAAAGCCAAGAAAATATCTTAGAGCTATCAATATAAATCCATAGCAGCTGGCCGATTGTTAAGCCTATTGCTATAAGGGTGGGTAGAGTTATTTTGCGTGGAACTGCCAACCAATCTATCAGCAGATAGATATCTCGCTTGACGAAATCTTTTCCAGTAGCCATTGCCTCATCCCTTCAAAAACTTCGGATTGACTTAGTTGACCATCATAAGACGACACTGAAATTGAACCCGTAATTTTTAGATCATTGCCTTTAATTTCGGTTCCATCTTTTAGTTTTAAAGATGTTTCAATATACTCATTGTGACGGAGCGCCGCTCCAAGCGTATCCATTAATTCTTGACCTTTGTCAGTTGTACTGCGCTTGTAACCTAATGTCACACTCATTTGTATGTTTGAGTTGTGTAGTTTTTCAAGATTTATCTCTGATGATTTTGATGGGTTTAGTAGGCCTCTCAAAAGACCTAATCCCCAGATGTTTTCCCTAGCCTTGTTTGAGTCTGTATTCTTATCTTCATGCAACTCGTCATCATTATCTTCAGGAAGTAATGACATTTGTTGCATGGTTTTTTCATGATTGACTTCGCCACCAATTGTGATGGAGATGACATTTTTTCCTTTGTTTAATTTCTCTATTATATCCGGTGTTGGTATGTCTATTAGAGAAAAAGTATTGTTTCCTTTTATTACTTCTGCCTCGTGAAGGAACCACTGAAGAAATGATTCTAGTTGATTGGATCTTAGTGCTTGTGATTGCATGAGCACTAAGTGATTTTCAAGAACACCAAAGTACATCATGGACGATAGAAATTCACGTCGTTTTCCACTTTCGGTGGATGGCGCTTTTAGTTTTTCTATAATTACGTCGAGGGCTTCATCATCATCAACCAAGAACAATGGATCAGTTCCTGGAGCATAGGTCATTAAAGCACCAAAGACAAAGCCACCAGATTCGCAGTGCGGCGTGCCTATGATTTGATAGATGGGATTTTCTTTGTCGCCAGAAATGTTTATTCGCCTATCTCCAATAGTTGTCTTCTTGTTGAGGGATTGTTCAATTAATGTCTTAAGTGATTCATTGTCTAGATTTTTATTAAATACGGCTCGTTTGTACACCAAATTTTTCTTGATTGTTTTTGGTTTTATCATTTTTAAATTTAATAATTTATTCAAAGAGGCCGAAATTAACTTTATACAAAATTAATTACAAATCTATTTGCAGATCAGCGAATGCGCCTGGAGCCACTCTTTGAGAGCAGCATCAATCCGTGTTTGCCAGCCTCTGCCAGTGGCCTTAAAAGCTGCCATGACCTCTGGAGAGAGGCGGATGGTGGTCGATTGCTTGGGTGCAGCTTTTACTGTTCCTACAGGTCGTCCCGCTTTGCGCCGTGCAGCAATGTCAGTGGGGGTATGCACACGGGCAAATTCACCATGCTGGGATTGGCCTATAGAACGCATCAGCGCCTCTTCAAATTCCCGTATTTCGGGGTCTGAGTGAGGCTTGAGTTGATCGTCATACATCGTATTTTTCCTTGAGTCGGTTCAACAGTTCAGGGCGGATGTTGTCAAACTTGGCCTTGGCATACACCAGCACCAACACGATTTCGCCACGGGCATTGCGCGTGAAGTAGATCACCCGTGCACCACCACGTTTGCCCATACCGGCACGGCCCCAGCGCACCTTGCGTAGCCCGCTGGTGCCTGGGATCACATCGCCTGCCTCGGGGTTGTCCGCAATCCAGTCGATGAATGCTTCTCGCTCGGTATCGCTCCACACCTGAGCTGCCCAGGCCTTGAATTCTTCGGTTTCGACAACGGTCAACATACGCCTATCGTAACAACAAATAATTAGTACAGCAATTATTTGTTAGTACATCAGCCAGTATTCCACTTTGTGCAACCCGCTCCCCCTTTGCAGAAAAGCAAGACACCGGTTTGGCGTGCTTGCACCCAGACCGGCACCAGAAGCACATAGCAGCCTGTCGAGCAGCAGGGTAGGAGTGTGTGTCAGCGGCAATGCACAGACCCTGTGGCAATACCGGGCGGGCGTTGGGCCTGTCACAGCCATGAATGGACAGCCTACAGTGAACATCAGAACCCTACCACTGCTGCGGTTCATGACCGTATCTTCCACTGGGTAGAACAGAAGTTTCCAGAACATACAGCGTAAGGCACCGCAACCGTCTCCAATGGCACGAACTATGGCCGCTGCTATGCTAGTGGCTTGTGTGCTTTACCAGAATGGGCGCTTCTCTATCACAGACCAGAGCGGCACTGTCACTGATGCGGGTAGTACAGCCGATCTGATGCCATTGGCGGCTTTGGACGGGTTTTAATTTTTATATGGGTTGTCTATGAGTGATTTTGATCAAGAAACAATGACTCAACTGCGGTTAATTTATCAAGATATGAGATGGCTTGCAGATCGTGATCATGTTGGGCCTAAGCGAGCGAGAGCTTGGTATTCTGCTGTTATGAATCGAACTGTTGGTAAGAAAGTCTGTTTTTTTACAGGAAAAGTCTCTGAGAAAGCTGTTCTTCAGAGGAAAAACTTAGTATTTGAACATTTCGAGCGACTCTCTAGCAGTTTGTCTCAATTGCTTGAAAAGCACAAGGAGTCAAATGCTAGTGAGGATGAAGGTTTTAATGATTTTGTTAATTTAATAAAAAAATGTGAGAGAGTTAATATCACAACAAATAAAGAAAATGATGAAATAAAGAAAGCTGAAGGAAATTATGAAAAGGCTGGAGTTGTTTTGATTGATTGGAGTGACATTAAATGTCAAAACGCAATTCGTGCTTTTAAAAAGAAGATAGCAGGAGGAAATATTGCCAATGCAAAAGAATTTCTTTGATTGAGTGGTAATTTCACGCCGTTTAAGCAAAATTTGTTAATTATATTAGATGTCTGTGCTATCTAGCCGCCTGCTTAGGTTGCACTTGATACAGTAAACTGTACCTACGAGAGATAAGTAGGAGCTTTTCTCATCGTTATGTAACGTTGATGTATTCGATTTTGGCGGGGTATATGGATACACTGAAAAACTACGGTCATTTTGAATCAACAATGTGCTTCAAAATAGAAGCTGTAGGCACTTCGCACTATCGAAGTAGAATATCAAAGCTGGCTCAAAATCCAGTGGGAAAGCGGGCGCTGTCTTTCTTTATTGCCTATCTTGTTTTGGATAATAAGAACCCTTATGACTCTAATGCAGTCAAAGTGGTAATTGAAGGAAAAACGGTTGCTCATCTATCCAGAGAGTATGCAAAAACCTATCGGTCATACATCAGTGATTTACCAAAATATGTTGAACACATCTCAGTAGCGGCAGCAATCACCAATGGAATGACAACTCCAGACGGAGGAGAGTATGAGTACACCATTGAACTCGACATTCCTGATAGTCTAAAAATTTACCTCTCTTCTAAGCCACAAGCAGATGAGCCGGTCAGACGGTTTGGATATGCAAATCCACAACCTGATGAAGATGGAAATGTTGAGGTCACAGTATGGATGCCTGTTTCTGATCCTAAGGATTTGCACGAAAGCCTTTCTGTTGAGGAGTGGACGAAAGATTCTTGGGATACTGTCAACTACTATGTTGACAATAGGCAGAGGGCAGGTGTCGGATTCAAAATTTATGAACTTCCAAAACAGGAATACGCCAAGATTTTTGGCAATGGCCCGACCGTGGCAAAGCTAACCTTGGGCAAGAACAGATTTGCTGTGTTACGGATTGAGCCAGTTCGTTAAATTTCTTGCGCCCATCATCAGGTGGTAGCCAAGTTGGAATGCTTGCGCTACACTACCCCCGCCCTGCAAAAAAAGCAGGGCACGGGTTGGGAAGCCCGGTTTCAGAAGGCGCAGCAAGCCGCGCCACTTTTGGGGAGCGGCTTTTTTCATTTTGATGCTGCACGCACGGACACGTTTTATGGTGGGCCGTGTGGGGGCACCGCAAGGTGCGCCGGTACCTTCTGCCGGTCTTCCTACCCTACACGGCCTGCCACCCTCGTTGGGAAGCGAGGTTGTCAGGCTCCTACAACGTCCAGAAGGAGCCATCATGGCTGACACCTCCATCCGCACTGCCCCGCGCAGTCGTACAGAACACGCCGCTATTGCGGTGGCCACCACCAACTTCCGGCCACTGCTGTCATGCGCGCAGATCGAAGCTTACGAAGTCCTCCAGAGCACCACTTGGGAACCCGTGCGGCGCTTGACCATGACGGTGCTTAGCCGCAGCCGCTCCCAGTTGAATGCCGGGCTTTTCCTGCATGGCAGCGCCAGCATGCTGCAACAAACCATTGCCGACGTGCAGGCATGGCAAAAGCAATTGCAGCTCCAAGCCTACATGGCTGATATGGCCTTGGCCCGTCTGCGGGCCATCGACAACGCTACCCCCACGGTCGCGCCCAAGCGCACAGCCGTAGCGGCTTAACCGCCCCACCCTACCCACTTGCCTGACAGTCGCTGCGTGCGGCTGGCTGTGGGTTGCTTCGTCCCATTGTTCTGTTTTGGAGGTCGCCATGACTCAATCTCTTGCCCCCACCACGCTTGATTACAAACTCCACTTGCTCCTTGACGTTTACCAACGCAGGCTAGATGCGTTTAAGCGACTGATTGCTCTTGAAAAAACTATTTCTTGTGGCCTTGACCAATACGCATTGCGCCTAGCAATGATGGCACTCGCTTGTAAAGAAACCGACACGCTGATAGAAATTAAAGATCTCGGCGGCATCCTGTTTGCGTTTGACCGCAACATGGAGCACGAAGGAGTGGCAGCATGACACAGGCTGTTTTCACCCCATGCACTGATGCAGAACTGTTCGAAGCCGAAATCGAACTCAAAAGTGCCAACTTACGCTTGCTGCAAAGCACCGTGCGCGCAAACCTGCCCAGCGGCACCAAGTTCGTGGCCATGGTGCTGTGCGTCCATCACAACGACACCGCTGGCTGCGCTTGGCCCAGCGTAGCCCGCTTAGCCAAGCTATGCGGGATGCACCGCACTACCGTTGAAAAACATCTAGCCACTCTGAAAGAGCTGGGGCTGGTACTGGTGGGCAAAGTGGCTGGTATACGCACGCCAGCCTACGTTTTGCAAGAAAAAAACCTGCAGGCGGTCGCCATAGAAGGCATCACATGGGCCAAAAATATGCTCGGCAGTGCAGACTTTCTCAAGTCATCGCCAGTGCCCCCCACAGTGCCCAATGCTGCAAAACCTGACACAAACACAGAAATCTCTGCACAAGGAACGGAGGGAACGGAGGGAACGGAGGGAACGGAGGAACTGAAAGAACGGGAGGGAACGGAGGCACGCGCCACGCCACCAGCACCTGTGCCAGCTCCAGCACCAGCCACCCTGGCTGCGCCAGAGCCTGCCCCCTCCCCTGCCTTTTTTGCTTCGCAGTCTCAAAAGTCCGAACAGCCAACAGCCCAGCAGGACGACACAGCCGCTTTTGCACAACTGGTTGACCGCATCAACGCACAGCGCGCCAACAACGGCAAACCGCCCCTCACCGTGGCAGACATTGCCCAGCTGCGCGCCGAAGCGGCCAAGTCTGGTATCACTGCCATGCAAGCCGCCCAGTGGATTTTGGAGCGCACAGGCCGGAACTTTTTCAAGGCCGACTACTTTGCACCACCCGCACCGGCCCCAGTCGCGCCCACAGCACAACCGGTACGGCCCCAGCCTGCGCCCGCGCTGACCCCAGAGCAACAAGCCCAGGCTGCGGCCCCAGATGCAGCTACCAAGGCCCAGATTGCCATTCTGTTGGCCCGAAGCCTGCATACAACAACGATGGCGGCCCCGGCAGACCGCATCCCGGCAACAGACGAATTGACGGGCCCCAGCTGGGCAATTGAAAACGTGCGCCGTGCCCGCGCCGGGGTCAATCTCACCCCGCAGGTGATGCGAGACAGTTGCCAAGTTCTACGCATCAACTACCGGGCATTGCACGCTGAAATCAATGTGGCCCGCACAGTGGCCGTCACTGTGTGAGCAGGAGAACACCATGTGTCAAACCGGAATGGAATTTGGACGTATACGGGCGCTTTGTATCGCAGCCCGGCAAGGTGAACACCGTGCATGGACAGAGCTGCGCAATATTGGACAACAGGCTGCCGATCAAGGGGGCGTGCATGCGATGTGCGATTTGTTCTGGCGATTTCACGATGATCAGCTCAAATCATCGGCTGTCAATCCTGCTCAGGAGTTGAGTGCAGCCTGGGAATCAATCCCCGAATGGGCCAACCTGTAAGGAGCCAATATGCACCACCAACTCCCCCGCTGGGCCGTGATTGCATTGGCTCTGCTGGCCGCTGCCATCGGGCTCGCTGCCAGCGCCGTGACCGCTGACTTCTTCGTACTGGGCCTGCAACAGACCGAAGCCGATGCTGCTGCCCGCCAAGCCATGGCTGTTGCGGGCCTGCTGATGATTGCCGCAGAGGTGGCCGCGTTTTTCATCGCCGCCCTGCTGCCGCGTGGCCACAGCCTGCGCCCCTTGCTGCTCACCGCTGGTGCGCTGCTACTGGCATTTGAGTGCGTCACCGTGTTTGCTACCCAGCACGCGCTGGTGCAGGCCGGTACCGCAGCTCAAGCTGGGCAACTGGCCCGCATTGAGCACCTGCGCACTAGCATCGCCCAAGCCCAAGCCAACGCCGCCAGTTTGAGCGCAACAGCCCAAGAGCAGGTGGGTAGCCGGTTCATTGGCCAGCGCCAAGATGGTGCCCAGACCCTGCGCACAGCCCAAGAGTTGCAGCAGCAGGCTGACACCCAAGCGCAAGAGCTGGCGGGCTTGCTGGCCAGCCAACGCCCCACGCTGGCCGACACCTTCGGCCAGACGGGCATGCTGGTCTACACCGTGGCGCGTGCTGTGCTGATCTGTGTGATGGGACTGGTGATGTGTGCCGCTGCTGGAGCCCTGCTGCGCGCTGCCTGCTGTGGCGTGCCGGTGCCAGTGGTGCCAAAGGCAACCATGCCCACCGTGCCCGTGCCACCAGCCAGTGCCAAGTGGCGCAGTGTGACCGTGCCCGCCATCAGCATGGCCGTGGCCCCCATGACATGGGCCGTGCCAGCTGTCACCGTGCCCACTGTGCCAGCGCCGGGGCCACGCTATGCCGCTGCCCGTGCCGCCGTACTCGATGGAAACCTGAGTGTGCCGAGCGTGCGGGCCATTCAAACCTTGGTGGGGGGCAACACCAGCGCAGCCCGCACTATTCAGGCCTGTCTGGTGGCCGAAGGCCTGATTGAACGCTGCGGCCAAGGCTACCGGCTGGCCAGCGGAAAGCAGGGAGTGTTGATCTAACGCACAAAGGTAAGCAGCAGCTGCAAGCTGTCCGCTTGAGTGACTTGTTAGACCATTACTGCACAATAGCAATACGATGGTCAAAGCTGCTATGCCGCCCAGATGGGTAAGGACGCTTCCCCGGGAATGTTGTCTCAAGAACTTTTAGACCAACTATTTCATGAAGGTCAAAACGACGCCAATCTGGAAGATTGCCACGACTGCTATGACCACCTGTTTGATAACAAAGAACCTGCTTAATTCCGTTAGTTATCCCGAGCACATGGGGTTCTGCAACTCGGTGCCTGCCTTGATATCTGAATTCGATAAATTTCTTCTGATTTATTGCATGAGCAATTAATTCTTCCATGGCATTCCCTTATGAGGCCTAACGATTAAGCTAACGGGAAGACAAAAGCGTAGCTTTGGGCTGTCCAGCGAATGAAGTGAGCGATAGTTGAGCGCATTGTTAGGCACTAAGATACGCAGTGGGATTTTGATTAGACCAACCTCTGCTGCCAGGGCGGCCTGGAGTACCTGAGTATCCTGGGCGGCCTGGCGTGCCGGCGAATCCGGGCATACCGGGTGTGCCAGAAAGACCCGGTACGCTGGGTAAGCCAGTTGTGCGGTTTCGGCTGAATGCCAATGCTGAGTTGGTGGAGTCAAATATGACTCCATGATCAAACCAGCCAATATGATCACCTTTTAATGAGTAGACATTATCGCCGCTTAGCCAGGCGATAACTTTTCCGTGTCGATCACGAATCTTTGTATCGTCCCAGATTACGCAAGGCTTGCCGTACCTATCAAACATCCATTCAGCCATGATTTTTCTCCTTGGTGCCTAACGTGCAGTTTGAGGGGCGCGGAAACAGGCGGCAAAGCCGGCTGTTGGAGCGTCCCTCTCGAAGCGTTTTTTGGGCATTATTAACGAATTATTCCGGACTGAAGTCCCCAAGGCGAAGCACACATGCAATTCCACCCAACTGGCCCAACCCACTTACAAGAGTTGACCTGAGTCACACAAACATCCCCATTTTGCTGGGAAGGAAAAGGCGTGTATGGTTGTGGTTGGTATTGTGGTGTAATCATGGGTGACCCTGGCGCAGCCACTGTGCCACTACGTATTTTGTTCCAAAGAATATCTGTTACTTGGTTCGCTTTAGCCTCAGCAGCAACTTCAAAATCATGAACATCATGCACGTCAAAACGACCTTTCTTAACCACATCCAGACCAGCTTTTAGAACGTACTCCGCCAAATAGGTACGTTTCCCCCTATTTTGGCACTGCACGGTATGTTCAAGTTCATGCAATACGTGATGTAATTCGCTTCTGTCTTGCCACAAATTGCCATGTCTGACGAAAAAAATCCGATCACAGTAAGAAACGGACATTCCTGAGCCTGTGTTTATATCATCGGCAAAGGTTATGCGACTCAAATCAACGCTAAAATATTGTTGCGCAAGCGCAACAAATTCTGGAGAAAACGAATGGGTTCTTCCTTCAGATTGGCGATATAGTCCGTCAATATACGCTTGCACTGGAAGTACTAATGGAGCTGAAACAATTTCGCTGGCACATTGAGGTATATTACCTAAGCATGCTTGAATTGCTTCAGGTGTTTTTCCAAGTTCTCTTGCAATGTTGTTCACCGCCCTCTTGGATTCTTCTCCAATCTGACCTATAGTGCCGCTAATTTTTGGCAAGCATTTGCAATCCTTTATCTCCTGTGCGCACCCACCAAATGGCCTTGGGATTATGCATGCCTGGTAACACTTCTCATACTCATTAATCCCACATGAATATGCGAATGTTGGTGCTATTAATCCCGCGAGCAATATTAAATATTTCATCGGCTTCTCCATTCAAGGTGCTTAATGACATGCCCAACGAACCAAGGTAAGCGGCGGCTGAAAGCTGTCCGCTTGAGCGAAAAGTTAGAACCCAAGCCCACACACCAGCCACGCAAAGCCAGCAGAATGGGCGTAGAACAAACACCACCGTGAGCAAGTGCTAACGTTTAACATAATCAAACTGCCAGACGTCACTGGAGTGTGCCATCGAGCGACTTATGGGAAGCCATCAGATCGTGAATTCGAGCTTCAAGGATATCGTCTTGAGCACGAATGGCCTCCAAACGCTCAAGGAGAAAGTCCTCTCGAACTACCTCAATAACCGTCGTTTTCCGACTGTCGCCGTCATGCCAATTGAACTCCAAGCGTGCAAGTGGAGCTTCCTGCAAGAGGATGGCACCCTCTGGGGAGAACTTCGCCGTTAGCAGTTGGCCGCTGACTACCAGCATAGGATGCCAAACAAAAAGTCGCCAATACTTTCCAGTCTCGTTTTCTGTCCATTCTTCAAAATCGGCAACTTGGTCTTCCGTGTACTCCGCGGCCTTGAGAAGCGATGAGTAAATATCGTCAGGATGACTGGCCATTAATTCGTCTTTGCCGCTCTTCTTGCTCAGGGCACAGAACTGCGAGAAGAGGTTGTTCCAATCCGCTCCCTTCTCATCATAGATGTGAATTTCATGAAGGAACGGACACGGGTTAGGACTCGTACCAAACTTTACGTAGCTCTCGAAGTCTGCGTTTGGAGACGACGGCCGCTCCGTGAGAAGAACTATCGGGAAGCGGTTATTGACAGCCTCAATCACGAAGGTCGTCTTAACACAAACGCCTCGGCGAAATGATCGTAAGGCGCTCTCGGCCGTCAAGTCGATCTCTCGCGCCTTGCCTGTACGAGGATCCTTGTGAGACACATTGGGTTCGACAAAGAAGTCAGCAGCGGTGAGGATGCGAACGAGCCGGGACTCCATAAGGTAGCCCGATCGTTCGAGAGCGTCGCGTACAGCGTCGAGTGGAACTGGTGGTTCTGCGTGCATGGGTGTGTTTGATGCTTAACGAACCAAAAAGGCTGGAAGTCGTCCGCTTGAGCGAAAGATTAGAACCCAAGCCCACAAACCAGCCACCTAAAGCCAGCAGCATAGCCGGAAAAGCGAACCTGCACCAGCGCCAATACGAAGCCAAAGAATACTGATCGGCAAGCCAAAAACAAAGTTTACTTTTGAACACTAGCGGCAGAAAAACCCGGATTTTGACAGCCGTGGAATCAGCACTACCGTAGGAAAAATGCTAACGCCCAAGATAAGCCGCCCGCCTGCGGGTCGGCTTGAGCGAAACGTTAGAACCAAATTCAAATGGCAACACTTGAACAAATGGCAGAAAAACTAAGGGCGGCCAACCCAAGCAATGATGCCATGAACACGCGCTTCATAGCAAACATACTATGGCCGGATGCCTGCTGGTTGAAAACACCAATATACCGGCACAACGGTGGGCCAAAGAAAGGCCAGTGGGTTGCCGCCGGAGCTGCTGCACGAATGGAAAAACGTGGACTGCTGCGTCATTCAACTGTGGAACGCGGATGCTGGCATTGGACACACTCTAACGAACCAAGGTAAGCGGCGGCTGGAAGCCGTCCGCTTGAGCGGAACGTTAGAACATAATTTTTAAGGATGAAGTCATGGCGAAGAAGCCGATGGTTAATTTAACTGACGATCAAATCGATACTATTACAAGTTATGCCGATGGCGCAGATAGAGTGATGCGGGAGCTTGGAATTGATCGTTCAGTCCTCAACGAATCACTCCTAAATCACAACGTAGAGCGATGCGGAAATCCGCGCTGCGCTTGGTACACCGACAGCTTCAGTTTGCTAGATGTTGGCGAAGATGAGCCGGACGGTTTTTGCGACAACTGCCGTCGATACGACAAGCCATCTAACGAACTAAGGTAAGCGGCAGCTGAAAGCTGTCCGCTTGAGCGCAGAGTTAGACCTGCGCCGACATGCCAGCCGCTAAATACCAATAGGATAGCCAAAAAACTAAAATTACACCAGCACTAAAAGGGAACCGAAAAATCGGTTATACCAATCAAAAGTAAAACCTACTTTGAAATTACCGGCGACAGAAAAAACAAACTTTTACAGCATTGGAACGAGCACTGCTGTGAGACACGACTAACGAACCAAGGTAAGCGGCGGCTGGAAGCCGTCCGCTTGAGCGCCGAGTTAGAACACACGCCCATGCACCAACTACCAGAGTCATTAGCGGAATGAGCGGTAATCAACAGCGACACCTTTTGAGGATTTTTCTGCACGTATGATGCGAGCGAACTCATGGTATTGTATTTCTAAGTTGCTGTCAGACAACCAATTCAGTCGAAGCTCTGGCCCATGTGCCTTGCCTTCGGGAGCCTTGCCATAATCGCTATTCGCAGCGAAAAAGCTTTTGGGTAGTGCGTCTTTCTCCGAAATTTTCTTATTCCCTGGAACAATCGCCACTTGGCTATTGAAATCAGTGGTAGCACCACAATCGATCTGAAATACGACAGCTTTAATTTTTCCACTTGGTGATGCTGCTTGATCAATTACAGTTGTTGCACACATGCCAGAAAAATAGTAATCGAGCCATACGATACAGCCACCAATCGTGACAATTGCAACAGTTAACAGTCCTGAAATAACATTTTTCCAAGTCGCCATATCAATACCGCTAACGAACCAAGGTAAGCGGCGGCTGGAAGCCGTCCGCTTGAGCGACAAGTTAGAACCAACGCCCACACACCTGCTACCCAAAGCCAGCAGCATAACCGGAAAACCAAACCTGCACCAGTGCTTATACGAAACCAAAGAACACTGACTGGCAAGCCAAACGCAAAACCTACTTTTGAACGCCAGTGACAGAAAACCTTGGATTTTGGCAGCCTTGGAATGAGCACCAGCGCGGGCGAAATGCTAACGAACCAAGGTAAGCGGCGGCTGGAAGCTGTCCGCTTGAGCGCCGAGTTAGAACCCAAGCCCACACACCAGCCACCCAAAGCCAGCAGCATAGTCGGAAAAACGAACCTGTGCCAGTGCCGCC